>JBEBHC010000165.1:0-6444 GCA_040081185.1 Devosia sp.
CCGCAGGCGCGGCGCCTCGCTTAAGTCCCGGCGAAGCCGCCCAAGTCGCGAAGGTCTCTTCTATGGCGATCCTACGCGCTTGGCGCTGCGGCGATCTGCGCGGCGAGGTCATGCCCGATGGCGCGGTTGCGACGTTCACCGAAGAAGACGTGCGGAAGTGGGCGCGGAGCAAATTCTACATCGCATAGAAAAATGGCCCAGCGCGGGAAACGCTGGGCCGAAGATCGCAATTCCGAAAGGTCACATTCACATGACCCAGACTCAAAAATACCAGGGCCAAGTCAACGGCCATCGCGAAAATTCTTATCGCGCCTACCATGAAGCGCTTATGGCGCGCCTCGAAGGTGACGTGGGATTGCTTTTCCTGCTTCACGCTATTGCGCATTTCCGTTGGGATCACCAACCGCTCCGCAATCATTGGGAGCGCTATTGGAATGAAGACAAGCGCGCTAGCGACGCCGAACGCCAAGCTAACCCCGACTTTGATCACGATTATTGGGACCGCACTTGGAACATGCGCGAGAAAGCGCGCCGCGTGATCGAAGGCCGCGAACCGTGGCCGCGCGACTTCGTGCCGTGGAAGCAACGCCGCGAAACGCTCTACTATCTCGGCATCGGCAAGCGTCCGCCTTGGCTCGACTTCGACGATGATGACCCGCCGTCGCTTGCTCGCCTGCGTCGTGCGCCGCGTATGGCGTCGCTCTCACGCTTGAAGCTCAAGGCGCGCGCATGAAACGCCGTCCGCAAAAGCTCGACGCGCTGCCCGATAAGGGGTTGCTGTTCGTGCGCAAGGGTCAATACGACGCCTTGGCGCCGTCGCTCGACTTCATCCCCGGAATGCTTCACGACTCGACGGTCGCGATCATCTACGGCCCGTCCGGCTGCGGAAAAACATTCTTCGCGCTGCATCTCTTGTGCAGCGTGGCGCTTGGCCGTCCTCTGTTCGGCGACAAGCCGGAAAAGCGTCGCGGGCTTTATGTTGGGCTCGAAGGCGAAGCGAACATCAAAGCGCGCATTCAAGCATGGTGCGCGGCGAATGGCGTGGACTCGAATCCGATCGACTACGCGCTAGGCGCGTTCCACATCGGCGACGATGATGACGTTGCGAACCTCATTGAACGTATGCAGCAATGCGAAACGCAATTCGTCGTTATCGACACCCTTTCAATCGCGATGGCCGGGCTAGATGAGATCGCCGGTCAACACATGACTCTTGTGGTCAACGCGTTGCATCGCATCAAGCGTGAGACCGGCGCCTGCGTGGTCGCGCTCGCGCACACGGGCAAGAATGAGAAAGCAGGCATTCGCGGCCATAGCTCGCAGCTTGGCAACGTGGACACGACAATTGAGATTGTGTGCCACAACAAAGAGACCGTGCGCGAGGGGAACAAGGTCCGCATCGTCGAGCATGACGTGACGCTTGCGACTCCGCGCTCCGCCAATGTCCGCAAGCAGCGTGACGGCGAAGGCAACCGCAAATGGCCGTTCACGCTGGCGCTCAAAGAGACGGCGTTGCGCGACGCGCGCGGGCGTCCGGTTAGCTCGCCCGCCGTTGATGAATGCGAGCACTTCACCGACCTAGACGACACACCGGAACAGGCGCCCACGCGCTCCGCGAATATCGAGCCGGAAGCGCGCGCCATTCTCCGCGTGTTGATCGCCAAGAATGAGCGTCTTGGAATTGGGGCGCCATCCGTCGAGCAGTTCCATAAGGCGCTAAAGCGCGAAGGATGGCGCAAAGCGGACAAGCCCGCGACCCGCCGCAAAGCGTGGGAGCGCGTGCGCGACAAGCTCGAAGTCAATTCCAATGGGGGCATTGAACATGCCCGCTAACGCCCAAAAGCGTGACAGCGTGACATGTCACGCCCTGTCACACCGTCACGCCTGCTTGTCCGCAAGCGCGCCCCTAGGCGCAGCGAAGCGTGACAACGTGACCAAATCCCTAGGGGGCTGTCACGCTGTCACGCTTTGGATGGGTCCTTTGGGTGGCGGCGGCGCCGGGGGTGCTCAGAGCCCAGGTTTTCAAATCTGCAAAACAGAATCGGATTCAAACCCATGACTCCAGTCCGCACCCGTCGCTCATTGGAAGAGCTACTTGGACCCGCGCCGAAGGCCGCTGGCCGTCCTATCGAACCGCACCGCACGGCGAAGGTCATGGCCGACACCGAGCTTGTGCGTTTGAAGGCGGCGAAGATGCGCGGCGAACTCGTGGTCAAGCCTGCTCGCCGATCTGCGCGCCGCGCTGCCGGTCTTGCCCGCCCGTATCGGCTCGAAGCTGGCGCTTCCGCGCGAGACCGTCGCCGCGATTGATGACGTAATCCGCGCCAGCTTGGCCGCGCTGGCGGCGTCGAGCGGCAAACGCGGGTCCGCCGATGCTTGAGGCCGTCCAACCCGAAAACCGCGCCAGCGGGCAAATCTCGCGTTTCTCTTCAATCGAGGGAATCCGCGAACGCGCTTGCGCCCGCTCGCTGAAACCGCCGCCGAAGATCGCCTTGGCCGATTGGATTGAAGCGAACGTGAACCTTCCGGCGGACGTGTCCGCGACTCCGGGTCCGATGCGGCTGTTTTCGTATCAGCGCGGAATCTGTGACGCCGTGGACGATCCGGCCATTTCGCGCGTTTCTTTCGTGAAGCCCGTCCGCATCGGCGCGACGGCGCTAATCACGGCCATCGTCGGCGCCTTCGTGCAAAACGACCCTTGCCCGATCTTGGCCGTCCAACCGACGCTCGACGATGCGCGCGACTTCGTGGTGAGCACGATTGAACCGACCTTCACGGCGTCGCCGTCGCTCGCCGGGCTTCTCACGCGCACCAAGGCGAAAAGCGAGACCATCTTGAGCCGTCGCTTTCCGGGCGGCTCGTTCAAGTGCGTCGCAGCGGCGCCGCGCATGTTGCGCCGTCACACCGTCCGCGTGGCGCTGCTCGACGAATGCGACGCCTATGAGCCGAACCCGGAAGGGAGCGCCATAAAGCTCGCCGAAAAGCGCACGCTCTCTTACGCCAACCGCAAAATCTTCATGGCGTCCACTCCGACCGATGCGGAAACGTCGAATATCTTGAAAGCCTACGGCGAGTCCGATCAACGCATTTTCGAGCTTCCATGTCCGCACTGCGGCGAATTCTTTGAGCCGAAATGGGCGCACGTCCATTGGGATAAGCTCGACGAATTCGAGTCGGAAGACGGCAAGCCGCAGTACTTGCCGGACACCGCGCACATGATCTGCCCCGCGTGCGGGGAACGTATCGAAGAGTCGAGCAAGCCCGCCATGGTGGACTCGGGCCGCTGGCGCGCAACGCGTCCGCATGTGCGCGGCCATGCCGGATTCAAAACGTCCGCGCTCATCTCGACGTTGGCGAACGCCGCATGGTCCGAAATCGTGCGCGAATTCTTGGAAGCGAAGAAAGACCCCGACTTGCTCCGCGTGTGGACAAACACGCTGCTAGGTGAGCCGTTCCATGATCGCAGCGGCGAAGGGTTCGACGAACACGTCTTGGCGAAACGCGCGGAGTCGTTCGGCTTGAGCGCGCTCCCCTCCGATGTGCGCGTGTTGACCGCTGGCGTTGACGTGCAAGCCTACGGGCTCGAAGTGCTGACGCTTGGACACTCCGCGACTCAATCGTTCGTGCTTGCCTATGAGACGATTCACGGCGACCCGACCGCGAACGAAACATGGCGCGAGCTTGATGACCTGTTGAAGCGTCGCTTTGCGCACCCGTTGGGCGGAACCCTTGGCTATGACGCCGCCGCCGTTGACTCGGGCGACGGCAACATGACCGACATTGTGTATCAATACACGAAGCCGCGCGCGTCACGTCGCATCTTCTCTGTGAAGGGCCATGACGGCGACCGCTTGCTAATCGAGCGTTCAAGCAAGCCTTGGCTCTACATTGTCGGCGTCGATAGCTGCAAAAGCCGTCTCTATGGATTGCTTGAGCGTCCGGGCCATGTTCGCTTTAGCGCCGATCTGCAACCGCGCTTCTATAACGAACTCACAAGCGAGCGCCGCGAAACCTACTACAAAGCCGGGCAACCCCGTAAGCGTTGGGTCCGCATCAAAGGCGCCCGCGCCGAAGCGCTCGACGCTCTCGTTTACGCGATGGCGGTTCGCCAGCTTGTCGGCGTGGACTTGCAGCGCCGTGAAAACGAGTTGCGCGAGTTCGTGAAGCCATCGGCGGGCAAGACGGTCTATCGCTCGAAGTTCATGGAGCGCGACTAATGGCGCGCCAGAAATTCCGCGATTGCGTCGTTTGCGGCGAGCAATTTCAAACGGCAGGCCGTCCGCACGCTAAGACATGCGGCCCCGTCTGCTCGAAGGCGCGCCGTCAGCACACAAAGAAGGAATGGCGCCCGACATACGCGCCAGCGTGGCGCGTCGCCAACCGCCAACACGTGCGCGCCTATGACGCCGCTTGGCAACGTGCGAAACGGGCGGCGCGCACATGCGGTTGACCGACGAAGAGAAGCGCGCGCGCAAAATCGAACGCGAGATAGCGGCAAGCTCCCGTATGGCGCTACGCGCGGGCGAACTTAGCGACGATGCGCCGCCGTTGTCACCCGACGAACGGAAAGCGCGCGGGCGCGAGAATGCACGGCTCCGCAGCGCGAAATATCGCGCCCGCAACCCCGAACGCTCGCGGGCGGCGGTAAAGAAATGGCGCGATAAGAACCATCTCGAATATCAGCGCGCCTATCGCGCTCGCAAGAAAGCGGAGAAGCTGGAAGCCGCACGCGAGCTAACGCGCGCGTACAAGAAGGCGTGGCGCCGGGCGAACCTTGAGCGCGAACTAGCGCGCGGGCGCGAAGAGTCCAAACGCTTCCGCGCGAACAACCCGGAAAGCGTGCGCGCGTCGCAACGCAAATGGAATGCAGCGAACATGGAATACAAGCGCCAGCATGATCGCGACCGCTATGCTGCCAACCCCGAGAAATTCAAGGCGAAGCGTCGGAGTCCGTAGGACTGGTCTCCACCACAGTCGGCGCCGGACGCGCTTCATCAATATCCGTCACATCGGCGATCAAAGCCGCCGCCGCGACGATGAGAGCCAAAATCGAGATCGGAAGCGAATACTTGGCGTATCGCGCCTGCTGTTCCGATGCGCGCGTTTGTCTTTCAGCGCGCGTATCGGCGGCCAACCGTTCCGGTGCCTTCTGCTCTTCGAGCCATCGACTTAGGAAGACGCGCGTTCGATTGCTGATGCCTTCTTTGGCTAGGGTTCGCTCCACATACTCGCGTCCGTATTTGGTGTGCCCCTGAATTTCGGCGCGTTCCGCATCGGTTAGCGGTGCAGGATCGCTTGATTGTTCTGTCATCCGGCCCTCACGTGCTCATTCGTTTATCCAATCGAGTTCTTCCACCGACAGGCTTTTGAACTCTTGCGTTAGCTCAGTTAGGCGAGCGGTGAAGTCCGCGTTTGGATAGTGAGAAAGCAGCGGCTCCACGGAACTCATAAAGGCGATGCAAGCAGCGTTCATTGAGATCACCAGCCCGTCGGTATCTGGGCCGACTTTCATCATGGTCACTTCGCCCGCGTCGTTTACTTCAAAGCATCGCGCGATTGCATTTATGGTGACGTGCGTGCCGTCCGCCGACATCATGCGATAGAGCGTGCCGTATAAGTCTTGGCATCCGTATTTGTGCGCCACGCCTGCCCAGTTCACGCGTTTGCATTCTTCCGGCTTCGACTTTTTCAAAGCCTCCAATTCCACGACTAACGCTTCGAGCCGAGCAATTTCAGTTGGAATCTCGGCGCGATACTCTGGCGTTTCAAGCATCATCCGCGCGATTTGAAGCTCGTCATATTTGCTACCCGCCCGAAGCTGTTCGGTGAAATCCGGGTCTTTCGCCAAGGCATGAATCGCAATCGCATTTTCGACGGCGCCGCGAACGACGGAACGCGCGTCACTGATAATGCCGTGCTCGGCCAAGATCACGGCCGCCTGCATGGATTCATGAGTGCGCTTGAAAAGCGCGGCGGTAGCGAGCCGAGGGCCACCATCGGTTGGTATTTCGAGGCTATGCAGAATGTTGAGTCCAAACGTGGCGAGCTTGCGCGTGAATTCAATCCACACAAGCGCTTGCGGAGAGGCGCGGACGTGCTCCCGAAATCTCTCAATCTCGGGCGAGAGGAAGCCAAGGCTGTTCAATGACTCTTCCGACGCATTGGGCCAACGAAGCGTCGCCTTCTGATAAGCGTTGAGATCGCCGAATGCGCCGCTTTCGAGGACCGCGCGCGCCTCGTCGTTGATGGGTTTGCGGTCTATGCGCACAATCAGCGTGGGGCGCCGATCCGCTTCATGGGGTGGGCTCGGTTCCGAATAGAAGTTGATGACGCGCGGCGGTGCGGTGGGCTTGGGGTTCGTGTTCATGAGTGCGACGATCTGACTCAGGTCTGGTACACGACCCGTTAAGGAAGTGCGTCGCGTCCCTGCCCAAGGACTGCGAC
>JBEBHC010000342.1:0-1655 GCA_040081185.1 Devosia sp.
TTCGTCAACAAAGACCGCGACCGGCTGAAGATGCTCTATTTTGATGTATATCGCCACCAATTTCCTTGGACACGGGACAGTAAACCCGAAAGCCAATGAATCCGATGACTGATCCCAATGAAACGAAGCGCACCGCCCAACCCTCCAGGCCCGAGCCCCTGGAGGTGGAGCCGGGCGTTGCGCCCGGCGGAGGCTCCGGGGGCTCGGGCCTGGAAAATCCACCGCAGCGCTGGGGCGCGAAACGTAAAGCCGAAGTCGTCCTGCGCTCGCTGCGCGGCGAAGCGCTCGATGCACTCAGCCGTCACACCGCCGTGCCCGTGCCGCGACTGGAGGAATGGCGCGAGCGTGGGCTGCACGGCTTGGAACAAGCGTTGCAGACCCGCGAGCCCGGCGATCCGGCGCAACTGCGGCTCGATGAGGCCAACCGGCGGATCGGCGAACTGAGCATGGAGGTCGAACTGCTGCGCGCCCGGTGCGAAAAACAAGGCCCTTTTGCCGGGCGGAGGTTGCGCACATGAGCGCTGTCACCTCCCCGGGCTCGGGCCGCATCTATGGCGTGCAACGGGTATGCGCCGTGTGGGGCTTCCCGCGCGCAAGCTACTACGCGATGAATCCCGCGGCGCCCGCGCCCACCGTGCCCGGCAAACGCGGCCCCAAGACCACGCTCGACGACGCGGCCCTGCTCGCGCTGATCCGCGCGGACCTGGCGCAATCGCCCTTCCGCGGCGAAGGCCACCGCAAGGTCTTCGGCCGCCTGCGTCACGTCGGCGGCCACCGCGTGGGCCGCAACCGCATCCTGCGGCTGATGCGTGCGCACCAGCTGCTCTCGCCGCACCGCGTGGCGTCCGCGCCGGCCAAGGCGCACGATGGCCGCATCGTCACCGACGCGCCCAATGTGCGCTGGGCCACCGATGGCGCGAAAGTGTGGACCGTCGACGACGGCTGGCTGTGGCTGTTCACGACCATCGAGCATTGGAACGCCGAGTGCCTCGGCCACCACGTCTGCAAACGCGGCGACCGCTTCGCCGCCTACGAGCCCGTCGCCCAGGCGCTCACGCACGTCTTCGGCACGAGCGCCGTCGGCGCCGCCCGCGGCGTCGAATTGCGTCACGATCACGGCAGCCAATACCTCACCGACTACTTCCAGGGCCAGAGCCGCTTCCACGGCTTCACGCCGAGCTTCGCGTTCGTCGGCGAACCCGAAACCAATGGCGTCGTCGAACGTTTCAACCGCACGCTCAAGGAACAAATCATCCACGGCCGCACCTATCGCAACCGTGCCGAACTCGCCGCCGCTGTCTCCACCTTCGTCACCACCTACAACCGCGAATGGCGCCTTGAGAAACTCCGTTACAAGAGTCCCCTCGAAGCCCGCCGCGACTATCAACCTGCCACTCTTTTAGCCGCCTAATTAACCTTTGTCTTGTGTCCAGGAAACCAGTGCCGATTCAGCTCTATTTTGATGGCACCGGGCCATGGGTGTTCGCGAAACGCTTGGAGAAGGGCCGGTTCACTTGGCCGGTGGGCGGTGATCGCACGAAGCTGTCGTTGGCACCGGAAGCGTTGACGATGCTTTTGGCCGGGATCGATCTGAAGAACGGTTGCAGGAAGGCTTGGTATGAAAGGACTTAACGCTGGCCTGGTATGATCTATGC
>JBEBHC010000166.1:0-6412 GCA_040081185.1 Devosia sp.
TTGAGGGCCGCCGCAAAGGTGCCGCCCGACGAGATGCCGACGAAGATGCCTTCCTTTTGCGCCAAGTTATGGCTCCCCTTGAGGGCGTCGGGCCCTGGTATCGGTAGGATCTGGTCGATCAACTTCTTGTCCACGGCCTCGCCCGTGATCTTCGGAATGAAGTCCGGGCTCCAGCCCTGGAACGGATGCGGCTTCCAGGCCGGGTGACGACCGGCGGCCGAACCGTCCGGCTTGCGGTCCTGAGCCTGACCGGACGCGAGCATCTGCGCAGACTCCGGCTCGGCCACGATGACCTTTGTCTTGGGGCTCTTGTCGCGGAGCACACCCGCAACGCCGGCAAGCGTGCCGCCGGTCCCGAAGCCGGTCACGAAGTAGTCGAGCGAGCCATCCGGGAAGTCACGGATGATTTCCTGCGCTGTGGTCTTGGCGTGGAACGCCGGGTTGGCTTCGTTCTCGAACTGGCGCGTCCGGAACCAGCCATTGGCCGCGGCGAGTTCGTCGCACTTCGCTACCATGCCCGTCGCACCGAGCGGTGCAGGCGTGAGGATCACCTTGGCGCCGAGGAACCGCATCAGCTTGCGCCGCTCGACGGAGAAACTCTCCGCCATGACGAGCACGAGCGGGTAGCCCTTGGCCGCGCACACCATCGCGAGACCGATGCCGGTGTTGCCCGACGTCGCCTCGATGATCGTCTGGCCCGCTTTCAACTCACCCGATTTCTCGGCTGCTTCGATGACGCCGAGCGCCAGCCGGTCCTTGACCGAACCAAGCGGATTGAACGCCTCGACCTTGACGTAGAGGTTGATGCCCTTGGGGCCCAGCTTGTTGATCCGGACAACCGGTGTATTGCCGACCGTGCCCAGGATGCTTTCGAATTTCATGGCTTTCCTCGCCGCTGATCTTTTGTGGCGCGAAAGGTATAGCCCGCCTCGCGTCCCAGCAAGTGAACCGACGGTATGGAATGATTTGTCATTGCCCCCCGCATGGGGTTGATTGACCACCGGAACGGCCTTTCGGAGGAAACCATGCCCGGGCAGCGTATCGACCTGATCGGGCTCGCCACCGACGCCGGCGCTTCCGCACGCGGCGCAACGATGGGCCCGGAAGCGCTGCGCATCGCCGGACTGGCCGAAGCGCTGGAAGGCCTCGGCCATGAAGTGGTCGACCGGGGCGACTTCGTCCCGGAAGAAAGCGGCCCCAAGCCCGAGCGGCGCCGTGCCGAAATCCTCGCGGTCGCGGCAAATGCCAGCAAGCGTGGCCACGAAACGCTGAAGTCCGGCGGATTTCCGATCTTCCTCGGTGGCGATCATTCGATCTCGATGGGTTCAGTCTCGGGCGTTGCCAAGTGGTGCGCCGAGCAGCGCAAGGAGTTGTTCGTTCTGTGGTTCGATGCACACGGCGACTTCAACACGCCGGCCATTTCGCCAAGCGGCAACCTCCACGGCATGGCGCTCGCTTTGCTTTGCGGCGAAGACGAGTTCGACGATGCCTTCGGCGGTTCATGGCGCGCCGAGATCGACCCCGCCCATGTGACGCTGTTCGGCACCCGCTCCATCGATGCCGGTGAACGGGCACTCCTCGAAGAGCGCGGCGTCGAGGTCATCGACATGCGAACCATCGACGAACAGGGTGCAACGGTGCCGATCAAACGGCTGATCGAGCGCGTCGAGGAGGCCGAGGGGCATTTGCACCTCAGCCTCGACGTCGACGCGATGGACCCGAGCCTTGCGCCCGCAGTCGGCACAACGGTGCCCGGCGGCCTCACCTATCGCGAGGCGCATCTGGTGATGGAGATGCTGCACGATGCAGGCATCGTCGGCTCGATGGATATCGTCGAGCTCAACCCGTTCATGGATCACGCCGGCAAGTCCGCCTACCTGCTGGTGGACCTCGCTGCGAGCCTGTTCGGCCGCAGCATCATGGCACGCCGGGAGGCGCGCTAGGCCAACGCCTTGAGCAGATTGCCCGACACGAAGCCGTCCGGCAGTGCGCCGTTGCGCGCCTGGAAGTCCATGATGGCGGCGCGGGTCTTTGGACCGATCACGCCGTCAGGAGAACCGATGGCGTAGCCACGATCGGCGAGGCGCGCCTGCAGTTGCAGCTTCTGCGATTTGTTCAGCGCCGTATCAACCGGCCAGGCGGCGATGAAGCCGGCGCTGCCGAGAATGCGATCAGCGAGATGCCCGACGGCCAGCGCATAGCTGTCTGAATTGTTGTAGCGCTTGATGACGCCGAAGTTGGGCAGCACTGCGAAGACCGGACCGTTGCCACCCATCGGCATATAGAGCGACGCAATGTCGGTATCGCGCGGGAACGGCTTGCCGTTGGCGCGGCGGACGCCGAGTGCGGCCCAGTCCCCCAAGGTTCCGGACGCGCCGGTCCACACATTGTCGTAGTTGAAATCGCGCGGCAACCTGACCTCGTAGCCCCAGGTCTCGCCCGCGCGCCAGCCGAAGCCCTTGAGGTAGTTCGCGGTTGAGGCCAGCGCATCGGGAACGGAGTTCCAGATGTCCTTATGACCTTCGCCCTTGAAGTCCACCGCGTACTTCATGAAGCTCGAGGGCATGAACTGCGGATGGCCCATCGCGCCTGCCCACGAGCCGATCATCTTCTTTGGGGTTACGTGCCCTTCCTCGATGATTTCGAGCGAGGTGAGCAATTCGGCATTGAAGAAGCCGGGGCGATAGCCGGCCTGCGCTAGCGTTGCCAGCGCGTGGACGGTGTTCGTACCACCCATGTAGCTGCCAAAATTGGTCTCGATGCCCCAGATCGCGAGCATGATCTCGGGCTGCACGCCAAACCGTTCACTGACGGCAGCCAAGGTCTGCTTCCACTCCCCGCGCATCGATTGTCCGGTGCTGGCTTGCGAACTCGTGACGCGCTTGCCGACATAGTCTGCGGCAGTGCTGACGAACTCCGGCTGCGCGCCCGCCAGCTTGATGACGTTGGGCAGCGGCTTGAAGCCGCTCAACGCGGCATCGAACGTCTTGCGCGAAATGCCATTCGCCGAAGCCAGGGCCCAGGTCTGGTCGACAAAGCCTTTGACGCTGGCGCCGAAGGCTGGGGCGACGACGGCGGACAAGGCAAGCGCGACGCTGCCGGTAAGAACAGCCCGGCGGGACCGAGCGGATGATGGCGTGGTGTGGGACATGCGGGCCTCGTTACGCAGATACAGATACGAGCGGCGCCGAGCCCCCGCCGGACGCCACTCCAACGATTTGGTGGATGCCGATTAAGGGCAGGTTAAGCGTGCCCGCCTGCCGGGCCACTTCCCGCGGATGTGATCGGATGGCTGGCCCAAAATGAAAACGCCGGGGAGCTGCCCCGGCGTCTCAATCCATTTCGCTGCTGCGCCTAGGCGCTGGCCGCGGGAACTTCTTCCTTTTTACGCTCCGAGTAGATGTAGAGCGGGCGGGCGTCCTTGTTGTTCACGACGTCCTCGGAGATCACGACTTCCTCGACGCCTTCGAGCGACGGCAGGTCGAACATCGTATCGAGCAGGATCGCTTCCATGATCGAACGGAGGCCGCGGGCGCCGGTCTTGCGCTCAATGGCGTGCTTGGCGATGGCCTTGAGCGCGTCCTCATGGAACGTGAGGTCGGTCTCTTCCATCGCGAACAGCCGCTGGTACTGGCGGACGAGTGCGTTCTTGGGCTCGGTGAGGATCTGGATGAGCGCGGGCTCATCGAGGTCCTCGAGGGTCGCGATCACCGGCAGACGACCGATGAATTCGGGGATGAGACCGAACTTCACCAGATCTTCCGGCGCCACGTCCTTGAGCACATCGCCGACGCGACGATCCTTCGGATCTTTCACCACCGCGCCGAAGCCGATGCCCGAGCCTTCCGAGCGCGCCTGAATGATGCGCTCGAGGCCGGCAAAAGCGCCGCCGCAGATGAACAGGATGTTGGTCGTATCCACCTGCAGGAATTCCTGCTGCGGATGCTTGCGACCACCCTGCGGGGGCACCGAGGCAACGGTGCCTTCCATGATCTTCAGCAGGGCCTGCTGCACGCCTTCACCCGAAACGTCACGGGTAATGGACGGGTTGTCGGACTTGCGGCTGATCTTGTCGACTTCGTCGATATAGACAATGCCGCGCTGGGCCTTCTCGACATTGTAGTCGGCGGCCTGGAGCAACTTGAGGATGATGTTCTCGACGTCCTCGCCGACATAGCCGGCTTCGGTGAGCGTCGTCGCGTCCGCCATCGTGAACGGCACGTCGAGGATGCGGGCCAGCGTCTGGGCAAGCAGCGTCTTGCCGGTACCCGTCGGGCCGACCAGCAGGATGTTCGACTTGCTCAGTTCCACGTCCTGATTCTTGGTGGCGTGGTGGAGGCGCTTGTAGTGGTTGTGGACCGCGACAGACAGGTTACGCTTGGCGCGATATTGGCCAATGACGTAATCGTCGAGAATTTTGCAGATTTCGGCCGGTGTCGGGACGCCGTCATTGGACTTCAGCGTCGAGGTTTTGTTTTCCTCGCGAATGATATCCATGCACAATTCGACGCATTCATCGCAGATGAACACGGTCGGCAATACAGCGTGTTCTTGCTGGTTTCGCCGGTTGAAGTCTCTTTGGACATACCGTCACTCCTGGGGAGCCCCTGCTCCCACACCCCGCGCAGACTCAAAGCTAGCGCGCGAGACTTAAAGAATATGTTGCCGGGCCGACCTTAGCGGTGGGTCCGGCGGGCGACAATGACGGGAGTGTCACACTCCCCGACGCTGTTTGCCAGCAACCTTAACGCCGACAATTCGCCCGCGATCCCGCGGAATTATGACGGATCGGGGATGGCGCGCTTATCGAACACGGAATCGATGATGCCGAAGCTCTTGGCCTGCTCGACATCGAGGAAATTGTCGCGCTCGAGCGCGTCCTCGATGGTCTTGTAGTCCTGGCCGGTATGGCGAACGTAGATCTCGTTGAGCCGACGCTTGAGGTTTTCCGTGTAACGGGCGTGGATGAGGATGTCCGTTGCCTGACCCTGGTAGCCGCCGGAAGGCTGGTGAACCATGATCGAGGCGTTGGGAAGCGCCGCGCGCATGCCCTTTTCGCCGCCGGCGAGCAGCAGCGAGCCCATCGAGGCCGCCTGCCCGACGCACAAGGTCGCGACTGCCGGACGGATGAACTGCATCGTATCGTAGATGCCCAGGCCCGCCGTCACCACGCCGCCAGGCGAGTTGATGTAGAGGCTGATTTCCTTTTTCGGGTTCTCGGATTCGAGAAACAGCAGCTGCGCCGTGATGAGCGCCGCCATGTTGTCCTCGACCACGCCGGTCACGAAAATGATCCGCTCCTTGAGAAGGCGGGAGTAGATATCGAAGGCGCGTTCGCCGCGGTTGGTCTGCTCGACCACCGTGGGCACGAGGTAATTGGTAAAGGTGTCGACTAGGTCGCGCATGGTCCTGATGCCCCTGAGATTGCTGCCGAATCGGCTCGGATTGCCGAAGCTGAGACGACGCCGCGTTAAGGCGCGGTAAAGGCACAGATAGGCGGGACTATGGCGGGCAACAAGGCGGGCACAGCCTTGTGGCTAACGGCCGGGAGCGGACCGCCTCGGTCTGCCCCGTGTGGTTTCGATCCCTAAGCGAGGAATGCTTCGATCACCGGAGCGAAGACCTCGGGTTTCGGTCCGTGGTCCTGTCCGGCCAGCGTCTGGCGGCGGGCGTTGGGCAATTCGGTCGCCACCGCATCGGCGGCGCTCGCCATGAACGGCCAGGATTTGTCGCCGTTGAGGACAAGAATGGGCATTCTTGCCTGTTTCCAACGGGCCGGGAAGGCTCCCGCGGTTTAGTAGGCGTCGAACATGAACTGGCCGTCATAGGCGATGGTCCGGCCGATGCCCTGCATCACCGGCCACATCGGGCTTTGCTTCATCCCATCGATGGCCTCGGGCGGCATGCCCAGGCTCTGGAGGAAATAAGCCGGCGGGCCGTCCCTGTCGCCCGCCGCGACCATTCGGTTGAGCGATTGCAGGTAGTCGGCCGGCGGCGGGAAACCGGTGCCGGGCAGCACGAACGGCGGCTCGTACATGATGACGTTGTCGACCGGCAGGCCCGCAACGGCTGCCTCGAGCGCCAGCACGGAGCCCGACGAATAGCCGATGATCGACGCTCGGCCACCTGCGGCCTCGATGAGCGCGGCAATGTCTTCGATCTCACGGGCCGGCGCAAAGGGCTGCGTATCGGAGCTCTCACCCCGTCCGCGCCGATCATAGGTGATCACGGTGTGACGCGGCGCCAACAGGTCGGCCAGCACCGCCATGCTCGGGTCGAACGCCCGGAACTGGGTGGCGCCGGCGACCACGATGAGCACCGGGCCGCTGCCTGTTTTGGTGTAGCCGATCGTCGTGCCGTCTTTGGATGTCACGCTCGCCATCTGGTCCTCCATGAAGCGATTTCACTGCCA
>JBEBHC010000045.1:0-23036 GCA_040081185.1 Devosia sp.
GCCGATTTCTCACCTTGAGAAGACCTTCAATCGTCATTTTACGATGAAGTAACGCCCGGCGGCCTCTAAGGTTTCGTCGAGCCCCGGGGTCAGCGCGCGATGGCCTAGTCGAACTCTTCAAGCGCGGCCTGCAACTGCTCAAGATCGGGCGGCAGCGGGGCCTCGAATTCCATTTCCTCACCGGTTTCCGGGTGTTCGAAGCCAAGTTCAGCAGCGTGGAGTGCCTGGCGGCCAAGGCCGTCCACCAGCCCTTGAGCGGCTCAGGCAAGCGATTGGATTTCGTAGCGTAACCCGGCGCATAGACAGGGTCAGCCACCAGCGGATGGCCGATGTGCGCCATGTGCACGCGGATCTGGTGGGTGCGGCCAGTTTCAAGTTCGCAGCGCAGCCGGGTGATGTCCCAGCCCTCGCCGCCGAAGCGCTGTTCGACGGAGTAGTGCGTGATCGCCTCGCGGCCGTCGCGGCGCACGGTCTGCTTCTGCCGGTTGTTCTGGTCGCGGCCGAGCGGCGCATCGACGCTGCCGCGCGATTGCTGCGTCATGCCCCACGCAAAGGCGATGTAGGCGCGATGCAGCGGCCCGGTGCGGCCGTGATCGGCAAACTGGGCGGCGAGATGCGCCATCGCCTTTTCGGTCTTGGCGGCGACCATCACGCCCGACGTATCCTTGTCGAGCCGGTGGACGATGCCCGGGCGCTTGACGCCGTTGATGCCAGGCAGGGTGCCGGCGCAATGGTAGAGCAGGGCGTTGACCAGCGTGCCGTTCGGGGTGCCGGGCGCCGGATGGACGACCATGCCCACCGGCTTGTTGACGACGATCAGCTGTTCGTCCTCGTAGAGCACGTCGAGCGGGATGTTTTCGGGCTCCGGGTCGGGATCCTCAGGTGGCGGCGCGTTAAGGGCCAGAATGTCGCCGTCGCGGACCTTGGTGCGTGGCTCGCTGGCCACCTCCCCATTGATCGCGGCGGCGCCGGTCAGTATCAGGGCCTTGATGCGGCTGCGCGAGAAGGCGGGAAACGCCTTGGCGAGCACGGCATCGAGACGGCCGCCGGCGGCATCGCCATCGACGGTCACCTCGAACCCCTGATCCTCTTCCGCGAGCCCCTGCATGAGCAATCCTCAAAGCGATGCCGAACTGACACCCGAAGCCAAGGTCATTATCGGCCGGGCCCGCCAGTCGTTCCTGTTTTCGATCGGCATCCTGATCGTCGGCTTTATCGTCATCGGCGGGGCGCTTGTCTATCGCTCGATGCAGGTTACGCCGGCCGCCCCGGCTCCAGCGAGCGTCGCGGATTACAGCATTGCCTCAGTGAAGCTGCCGGCGGGCGCCCAGCTGGTCTCGGCCAGTGCGGATGGTGGGATGGTCACGGTGACCTATCGTGTCGGCGCAAACACCAGCATCCGCATCCTCGACGGGAGTACCGGCGAGATCGTGCGCGAGATCCCGGTGGTCAGCGAATAGTCAGTTCCGGTCCTGCAATTCGCGCAGGGCGGCGAGGCGGTCTGAGACGGCGCTGGCATTGCCGACGGGTTCCGGCATGCGCGTGTCCACAGGACGGACGAGCTCGTCGTCGGTGAATTTCTGCACGCGCTCGAGCAGCGAGGCATCGCTGTCGGGGATTTCGCCTTCGACGGCATAGACCAGCCGGCTGACATCGGCCGCAATGTCGTTGAGGCGCTCGCGCAGATGCGACTGTTCGATGCGCTCGCTGTCCCAGTCGGCCATGATCGAGGCTTCGACGCCCTGCACCTTGGCCTTGAGGTGCGCGAGTTCGTCTTCGATGGCGAGCTTGTCGGCGAGCAATTGGCCGCGATGTTCCTCGCCTTCTTCGACGGCACGCGCCGTGTCGGCGAGCACCACCATGACGCGGCTCTCGGCGTCGGCGATGCGTGCTTCGGCGGCGATCAGTTCGTTCTGAGCGTCCTGCGCGGCGTCGTCCTTGCGCGCCAGCGAGGCGCGCAGTTCGGCCGTGGCGGCAGCGGCATCGGCGGATCGCTTGTCGGAATTTTCGAGCTGGGCGATCAGCGTGCGGTTCTGCGTCTCGAGGAAAGCGGAGCGCTTGCGCTCGACGTCGAGCTTGCTCAGCATTTCATCCATATCGGCATTGTAGTCACCGGTCAGCGCCTTGCCGTCGACCTCCACTGCCTGAGGTGCCTTGCCACGCAGAGCGGCGCGCGCCTGCTCGAGCTGGGCGACCTTGTCGGCGAATTCGCGGTCACGCATGCGCAGGCGCTGCGAGAGGTCGGCGCCTTCCTTTTCGAGGTCGAGAATGCGGCGGCGGAGTTCCGCCTCACGCTCCTCGAGTTCACGCACCACAGTCATATGCGTGTCGCGTTCGGTCTTGATGGCACCGACTTCGCCGCGCTTCCGGTTGATGTCGCGCAGTTGCTCACTCAGGCGGCGGCGCAGGGCTTCGACATTCATTTCGAGCCGGCGGGTAGAGAGGGCGAATTCGGCGCGCAACTGATCCTTGTCGGCGCGGAATTCGGCCATGGTCATGGGGGTCGCCGCTTCGATGCGCTTTTTGGTCAGGCGCACCGCGCGTTTCCAAACGGCCGGCATGATTGCGAGGCAGATGAGCCCCGAAACCAGCAGGCCGAGAGCAAAGTACATGATGCTTTCGATGCCCATACGCGGCTCCGCTCCACTACGGTGCGCGATCATGGGCAAAGCTCACGACCGGGCGGTGACTAAAAATGGCGACGCTGACGCCATGTTTGCCACTGATTAACCCTAGCGGGAAGGGGGCAGCCGGTCACGCGGCGGCCGCACTTGTGCTTAACGCGGGAAGGGCCGGAACCCGGGCGAGTTCAGGCAGAAACGACGGTCGGAAATCCCGTCAGAACGGGTTCCAGGTCGCTTCCTTGGTGAACTTGAGGTAGCCGATCGACAGGCCGGCGCGGAAGCCGAGCCCGGAGCGGATCGGCACGATCACCACGTCGCCCGCCTTCATCACCATCATGCCGACGCCGCCGATGGTGTAGACCGAGCCATCGACGCCGGGGAAACGCTCGTAAACGTCGTCGATGGTGGCGAGGTTATAGACCAGCATCATCACCTTGGAGCCGTCGCCGCCGACGTCGAAGCCGAGCGTCGGGCCTTGCCAGAACAGCGGGTACTCGCCCTGGTTGCGGGTATAGAGCGAGCCTTGGCCGTAACGCGCGCCGATGAAGGCGGCACCGCTACCCTCTTCGCCGAGGATATAGCCGTTGGGCAGGCCGAACTGGCTGACGGCGTTTTCGACTACCGAGGCCAGGCCCTGGGCGACGCCGCCGAAGAACTCGCCGCCGGTGTCGACCAGCTCGTCGACCGAAAAGGATTCGCCGACCGAGCCCTGGGCATGGGCGGTGGCAGGGGCCAGCGCGAGGCTCAGCGCGAAGGCAAGTCCAAGGGCCAGTCTCTTCATCGTCTCTCTCCGCTCATTCGAGCCTTTACCAAGCGCACACCATGAGCGGGCTATGGTTTGGGGGTGCCCGGACCTTGGGCAGCATTTCCGGCGATCATGCGGCATTTGCGTAAACAAATCTTAACCATCGTCGCCGCGCTGGCGCTTGCCTTGTTGCCGCAGGCAGCGCGAGCGGACTCGCTGGTCGATGCGATCGTCACCGATCCGCTATCCGGCGTCGCCATAGATGGCTATGATCCCGTGAGCTATTTCATCGGGTCGGAACCGCAACTTGGGAAGCCCGACTTCGAGTATTACTGGAGCGGCGTACCCTGGTATTTCACCAATGCCGCCAACCGCGACATCTTCATGCGCATGCCCGAGGCCTATGCGCCGCAATATGGCGGGCATTGCCTCATCAGCCTGTCGCGCGGCTATCTCAGCGAGGGTAAGCCGCGGCTCTATGCAATCGAAGCGCTGAAGCTCTACTTCTTCTATTCGAGCGCCAACCGCGATGCGTTCCTGATGTCGCGCGCGGAAGCATTGCAGACGGCGGCGGCCAACTGGCCGAAGCTGCGCGGCGACCTGAGCGGACCGGGCAGCGAGACCCCGGCCAGCGAGGCGATGGCTGTGGCCGATGCGGGGGCCGCGGTTGCCCCGGACGGCGCAAAAGATACTCTCCATTCCAACTGATTCTTTTTTGCGGGAGACTGCCGAGAATGGCGGATTTCATCGAGCTCAAGGCGACTGACCTTGCGGCAATGCTCTGTTCGCGGGTCTGCCACGATCTCATCAATCCAGTCGGAGCCATCGGCAATGGCCTCGAGGTTCTCGCCGATCCGACGCAGACGGCAATGGCCGACGGCGCGCAGGAACTGATCGCCAATTCGGCCAAGCATGCGCGGGCCAAACTGGAATTCGCGCGCCTCGCCTATGGTGCGTCCTCCACTGCCGGCACGGATTTCGATACGCGCGAATGCGAGCGCGTGGCGCGCATCCTGTTCGAGATCGAAAAGGCCGACCTCGACTGGCAGGTGCCGCTGATCCTCTTGCCCAAGCACAAGGCGAAGCTGCTGATGAACATGCTGCTCATCGCCGCCACCGCCGTGCCGCGCGGCGGCATCGTGAAAGTGACGCTCGAGGGCGCACCCGGCGCCGAATCGTTCCGCTTCGTGTCGACTTCAGATTCCGAGAAGCGTCAGCGCACCTTGATGCCATCCGGCGTCGAAGGTCTGCTGTCGGGCAGCCCCGAAGAGGGGGTCGATGCGCGCGGCATCCAGCCGTTCTACACCGGCATCCTCGCGAGAATGACCGATATGGATCTCACCGTTGCGGTCGAGGGTGAGACGTTCACTTTCACGGCCGTGCCCAAGGCAGTGGCCGCCGCAGCCTGACGGCCGGTTATCCGTTACTTGCGAAACGTAGCGATCCGCTAACCATTGGTTCGGACTTTTGGCCGATAGTCACACGGTGTCCGCGTCAGGACGCCGCCAAACGGACCAGGCCATGAAATCCTGCCTCATCGTCGACGACTCCTCGATCGTTCGGAAGGTTGCCCGCCGCATCCTCGAGGATATCGACTACATCGTTGACGAGGCCGAGGACGGGCAGGAAGCCTTCGACAAGTGCCGTCAGGAGATGCCCGACGCCATTCTGCTCGATTGGCAGATGCCGATCATGGGTGGTCTCGAGTTCCTGAAACTGCTGCGCGCCTATATTGGCGGCCAGCAGCCGCATGTGGTGTTCTGCGTCACCGAGAACGACATCGGGCAGATCGCGCTGGCGCTCAAGGCGGGTGCTACCGACTACATGATGAAGCCATTCGACCGCGACATCCTAGAAGCGAAGTTCATGATGCAGCCGCAGGAAATGGCAGAGGCCGGCTGAGGCCGTTCCTGCCCGGCAATTCCTGCCGATGGGCCGCCGCGACCCACGCTGAACCCCAGCAAATCCGGCGCTTTGCACCTGGCCCGCGACTTGCATCTCCATCGGTGGACCATTCCGTCCACTCGAGGCTGCCCTGTCGCACTTGACCGTCAGCTATGCCGCTCCCTCACCTGGCGTCACCACGCCGGGCGGCGGTGCTGCGCCGCAGACAGCCGTGGAGGGGGCCGGCAATTTTCTGACGGCGCTGATCGACCAATTGCTTGCCGGCGCAGCGCCCGCTCCGACGGCGGCTGCACCGGCCGACTTCGGATTGGCTGCCACCGATGTCGCCGCAACGGCGCCGCCGGTACCGGTCGGGACGTCGGCTGGCACACCCCCGACGGCAGAGTCGCTTCTCGCCAAGCTGGCCGATGCGCTTGCCGATCTTGAAGAGACGCTGAAATCCGGCGGCAAGCCAGATGCGGATCAACTTAAAGCACTGGATGAAGCGGTCAGCGCGATCGCCTCGGCATTGGGTATCGCGCCGCCGCAGATCGCTGTGCCGACTGCAGGCGAGGCGGACCCGCTGGCGGTTGCCCCCAGTATCCCTGTCGGTGCCGAGATCGCTGCGACTTCAGCGGGCGATCGCGCCCTTCCGGCGCTCGGCCAGTTGGCCGACCGGCTGGCGCAGGTCGGCCAGCTTGCAGCGGCCGACGCGCCCGAACTCGCGGACAAGCTCGCAACGCTGAGCGCCAAACTGGAAACCGCGCAGACCTCGACCGATCTCACGGCGAAGCTCGCCGCGCTTGCCGATACAGATGGCACGCAGCTCGATGCACTCATCCGCTCCTTGCTCGATCAGCGCGGCGCGCCACAAGCCGCTCTCGCAGCGCTCGGCATCAAGACTCCCAACCAAGCCGAGGCGACACCGCAACCATCGGTGGTGAGCGCGGCGGTTGCGATCAGCGCCGATCCTGCGACGGCTGCGCTCAAACTCACCGCTGTGGTGAAGTCGGCGACCGGCGAGACTGCCAAGCCCGATGCACCGGTCGAGGTGAAGGTCGCGGCAGCCGATCAGCCGGATGCGCCGCAACCGACGAGTGCAGTCACCGCGCCGGCCCAGCACACGCCGGCGAGCCGGGCCGCTCAAGCCGCCTATCAGCCGGTATCGGCGCAGGCTTCGGCCTTGCCGCAACTGGCCTTCGAAATGGTGCGGCAATTCCAGAACGGACAATCGCGCTTCACGGTGCGGCTCGATCCGCCCGAGCTAGGCCGGGTCGATGTGAAGATGCATGTCGATGCGACGGGCAATGTCACTGCGCGGCTCACGGTGGAGCGCGCGGAGACGCTCGACATGTTCCAGCGCGATCAGCGCGTGCTTGAGCGGGCTCTCGTGCAAGCAGGGCTCGATGGCAACAAGACCAACCTCGAATTCTCGCTCAAGCAGCAAAGCTTCAGCATGCCGCAGCAGCAGGGACAGCACGGCCAGAACGGCGGCTATCCGGGCGCCAGCGGCAGGGGCGGGGATGACGCCGATGCGGCGCCCGTTCCGGTGGTCAATCTTTACCGCGGCACGATTTCGGCCGGCGGCGTCAATCTTTTCGTCTAGGAGTTCGTGATGGCCGTCAGCGGCATTTCCGGTTCGAGCAGTTCGGCGTCGCAGGCCACGTCGCGACAGGGCATCGCCGACAATTTCGATACCTTCCTGCAGTTGCTCACCACGCAGCTCAAGAACCAGAACCCGCTCGATCCGCTCGACACGAACCAGTTCACGCAGCAGCTGGTGCAGTTCTCCTCGGTCGAGCAGCAGCTCAAGACCAACGACTTCCTGTCGGCACTGGTCTCGGCCAACACCAATTCGGTTCAGACCGCAGCGGTGGGTTTCATCGGCAAGACTGTCACTGCCGCCGGCACGCGATCCGAGCTGGTGAATGGCAAGGCGGCCTGGAACTTCAAGATGGCCGACCAGGCCAGCGTTACCGTCACCATCAAGGATGCGAACGGCAACAGCGTCTACACGGAGACCGGCGTGTTACAGGCCGGGCAGGGCGAGTTCACCTGGGACGGAACGACGTCGACCGGCGCGAAAGCACCGGCCGGCACGTATTCGATCACCATGACCGGGGTGAACACCGAGGGCAAAACGGTGCCCATCTCCACCGAGACAACCGGCGTCGTCACCGGGGTGGATTTCACCGGCACCGAACCGGTGCTGCTGGTCGGGGCGGCGCGGCTCAACCTGTCGGGTGTGACGTCGGTCAAGGCCACCACGGGCTCTTAACCGCGCGTTAACCCTGTCGCAGCACTGCCACAATCAAGATTAGAACAGCATTCGCTCGAATCAGGTCAAGTGTTTGAATTCACACTGATTCCTTCCGGCAACGCTTCGGAATTTTAACGCATTGTAAGGGTTACCTTAGCCGTTTTTTAAGCGCGATCGGCTAGGCTCAAGCCAAGGTCAGGTTTGAGTAAGTGAGTAAAATGACCGTCGCAATGCGTCCACGCGTCAAATACGTGATCGGCCCGGATGGAAGTCCGTTGACCATCGCGGATCTACCCCCAAAGACCACGCGTCGTTGGGTTATCCGCCGCAAGGCGGAAGTCGTCGCGGCTGTCCGCGGTGGCCTGTTGTCGCTGGAGGAAGCGTGCGCGCGCTACACCCTCAGCGTCGATGACTTCCTCAACTGGCAGGCGGCCATCGACAAGCACGGGCTTGCCGGTCTGCGGACGACCTGGATCCAGCACTACCGCGAAGGCTGATCGCCTTCGCCTGCAATGTGAAGCGCTACGGCGTTGCCGCACCAAGATAGGCGGCAGCTGCCGGGCGCTTTTGCATTTGAGCGAAGTGCGCTTCGACTGCCGGCAAAGCCGGGCGGTCGAACGGCGTGCTCAGCCAGCGATGCGTCGAGAGCGCCAGGACAAGGTCGGCCAGGCTCAGTCGTCCATTGGCGACAAAGCCGCCGCCGGCCTGCAACTGTCCCTCGAGCACGCGCATGGCCTTCGTCCAGTTGGACTTGGACCGTTCGAGGTCGCCCGCGTTGCCAAAAGCCGGGTTCTTCCGCATCAGCGCGTTGACGGCGTAAACCCATGACGGATTGAGCTCTGTGGCCTGCCAGGTCAGCCACTGGTCGACGAGGGCCCGCTCCCGTGGTTCGACCGGCCATAGTCCGCTGCGTTCCCTGTCGGCCAAGTAGCGCACGATAGCATTGCTCTCCCACAGCACGAAGCCATCGGGTTCGACGATGGTGGGTACCTGCCCGTTGGGGTTCAGCTTCAGGTATTCCGGCACTTTGGGGTCGCGGGTGGGTAGTCCCCAATCCTCGCGCTCATAAGCCAGACCCATCTCGTCGGCCGCCCACAGCACCTTGCGCACGTTGATCGATGTCACCCGGCCGAGGATTCTCAGCATCACTTGCCTCCTGTCCCGGCATTTCCTGCCGGAATTCGCGTTCTGCAACCGATCGTTAAGACCTTCTTTACCATCCGCTAGGTAATTTTTGCCTATGGGGTTTGGCCAAGGGTTCGGGCCATGGGCAAGGTCACGGTGCGAGTTTGAATAGTCTCGTCGGCTTCTTCAATCGGCTTGGTCTGGCGCGGGTCGCGGCGATGGGCGTCGTTGCCGCGCTGATGCTGGGCTTCTTCGCTTTCCTCATTCTGCGCGCGTCCTCGCCGATGATGGCGCCGCTCTATACCGGCCTCAGCTTCGAGGATTCTTCAGCGATTGTCGAAGAACTGCAGAAGCAGGGCGTTACGAACGAGCTGCGCGGCGACGGCGACACCATCCTCGTGCCGCGTGACCAGATCACGACGCTCCGCATGTCGCTGGCGAGCAATGGCCTGCCGACGCGCGGCCAGGTCGGATACGAGATTTTCGATCAGCAGAACTCACTTGGCGCCACGAGCTTCGTGCAGAACATCAACAACGTGCGGGCGCTCGAAGGCGAGCTGGCGCGCACCATCACGTCGCTGGCGCGCATCAAATCGGCACGCGTGCATCTCGTATTGCCGGAGCGGGCGCTGTTCTCGCGCGACCGCAAGGACCCAACGGCCTCTATCGTACTGTCGGTGCGAGGCGAACTCTCGGTCGGCGAGATTCGCGCCATCCAGCACCTCGTCGCCTCCGCCATCGAAGGTCTGACGCCCAATCGCGTGTCGATCGTCGACGACACCGGCTCGCTGCTCGCGGCGGGCGTCGGTGACGATCAGAACTCGGTGGTTGCGGGGGAAGCCGAAGAGCGCACGGTGGGTGTCGAGACGCGGCTTCGCACGCGCATCGAGGAATTGCTGGCCAATGTGGTTGGTGACGGCCGGGCGCGTGTGCAGGTCAGCGCCGAACTCGACATGACCCGTCAGGTCAAGACCGCCGAGACATTCGATCCCAATGGCCAGGTCGTCCGCTCGACGCAGACGCGCGACATAGCGAACAATTCAATCGGCGAAAGCAACAACGGCCAGGTCAGCGTCGCCAACCAACTGCCGGGCGGCACCGCAACGCCGGCCGCTGGAACAAGCCCGAGCGAAACCGGTTCGACGACGGAAGAGACGACGAACTTCGAAATCTCGAAAACCTCCGAGACCTCGACCACCGATCCGGGTGGCGTCAAGAAGCTGTCGGTCGCGGTGGTCGTCGATGGCGTTTACACCACCGATGCCGCCGGCAACTCCACCTATGCGCCGCGCGACCAGGCTCAGCTCGACCAGATCAAGGCCTTGGTGCAATCGGCGATCGGCTTCGACCAGACGCGCGGCGACCAGATAACGGTAGCCAACCTGCAGTTTGCCGATGGTCCGACGCCGACAGCGCTCGGCACGTCCGGCCCGGGTCTGTTCGACTTCACCCGCGATGACCTCATCGCCGGCGCGCAGATGCTCGTAACGCTGATCATCGCACTCGCTCTCGTGCTGTTCGTGATGCGTCCGCTGCTGCGCAAGGTGCTCAGCCCGGAAGCGCAGCCGCTGGCGCTGCCGGTCAGCGCCGAGATCAGTGGTCCCGGGATGGTCGTGGCTGGAAACCCTATGATGCCGATGGAGCAGCCGCGGGCGGCCGATAGCGGCGCTCCGCCCAAGGTCCCGGCGTGGATAAACAACGCCAAGTCGGCCGGTGAATCGCAGGCGCAGACGCTCAAGACGGTCGGCACGCTGGTCGAAGAGAACCCGAAGCAGGCCGCACTGATCGTGCGCGACTGGCTGTCGAACGCGGCATGAGACGCTAGATGGCACAGAACGCAATCGCCCAGACGATGAACGACAAGCAGCTGGTGGTCGGCGCGTCGGCCAGCCAGCGCAATCTGTCGGGCGACGAGAAGGCCGCCGCCTTGCTGCTGGCGCTCGGCCCGGATTTCGGCAAGTCCATTCTTGCCGAGCTCGACGAGATCGAGGTCAAGACGCTGTCGCGCGCGATGGTGAAACTGGGGCCGATCACCCAGCAGATGCTCGATGCGCTGTTCGCCGAGTTCGTCACCACGATCTCGTCCAACGGTTCGCTCGCCGGCAATTCCGACACGACGCAACGCTTGCTCCTTTCCTTCCTGCCGGTTGAGCGCGTCGACGCGATCATGGAAGAGATCCGCGGGCCGGCTGGCCGCAATATGTGGGAGAAGCTGAGCAACGTTCAGGAGGACGTGCTCGCCAACTACCTCAAGAACGAGTATCCGCAGACCGTCGCAGTGGTGCTGAGCAAGCTCGCCACCGACCATGCCAGCAAGGTGCTCGCGGCACTGCCCGAGGAACTGGCGATGGACGTGGTCAAGCGCATGCTCTCACTCGACCCGGTGCAGAAGGACATCCTCGAAAAGATCGAGGCGACGCTGCGCACGGAATTCATGGCGACGTTGTCGCATTCGAAGCGCCGCGACAGCCACGAACAGATGGCAGAGATCTTCAACTCGTTTGATCGCCAGACCGAGGCACGCTTCATTACTTCGCTGGAAGAACAGAACCGCGATGCGGCCGAGCGCATCAAGGCCTTGATGTTCACCTTTGAGGACCTCGGCCGGCTCGAGGGCTCGGCGGTGCAGACGCTGCTGGCGAAGATGGACAAGAAGGAGCTGGCACTGGCCCTCAAGGGGGCCAACGACCAGCTCAAGGAATTCTTCTTCTCGAACATGTCGGCGCGCTCCGCCAAAATCCTGCAGGACGACATGGAGGCGATGGGGCCGGTTCGCCTCAAGGACGTCGACGAAGCGCAGGGCCGCATGGTCAGCACCGCCAAAGACATGGCGGCGCGCGGAGAAATCATCATCGCCAAGTCGAAGGCCGATGAGGAGATGGTGGGATGACTACTGCCGCTCCCGTCCGCTTCACGTTCGATCTCGATCTTGGCCGCCGGCAGGATAGGGGAGCGAACCTGCTCTCCGAATCGACAGTCGCAACGCTCTCGGCCGAAGCGCGTAACCAGGGCTACGAGTTGGGCTTCGCGGAAGGCGAGCGCAGCGCTGCCGCTGAAGCTGCACGCCGGATCGCGGCTGCCGCGGAAAAGCTCGCCACCAATGCCGCCTCGATGAGCGCGGCGCTGGACGATCGCAGCGGCCAGCACATGGCCGAGGCCGTGGACCTTGCAGCCACTGTCGGGCGAAAGCTCGCGGGCCACCTGTTGGCGCGACTGCCGGTGGGCGAACTCGATGCGCTGCTCACCGAATGCCTCGCGTCGCTCGATGGCGTGCCGCATCTGGTCATCCGCTGCGCACCCGATCTCGCCGATGCGGTGCGCGAGATGGCCCTGTTGCGCATCGATGCGTCCGGCTTCGCCGGCCGCCTCGTCGTGATGGGCGATCCCGATCTCGCGCCCGGCGATGGCCGCATCGAGTGGGTCGATGGCGGCCTGGTGCGCGATCGCGCAACCATCGAATGCGATATCGATGCGCGCATCGCCGCGTTTCTCATCGCCAAAGGCATCGTACCCAAAGATAGCGCCGCGGACGCGGCCGGGGAGAACAGATCATGAGTCCCAACGACACTCTCGGGCTCGAGGAAATGGCTGCCCCGCAGCGCGACGCACCGCAGGTGCCGGGCGAGAAGTCGGCGTCCGACCTCGAGGCCGTGTTTGACGTGCCGGTGCGCGTTTCGGTCGTTCTCGGCCGCGCGCGCATCCCTGTTTCAGGACTGCTGAAGATGGATGTCGGTAGCGTTGTCGAGCTCGACCGTCAGGTCGGTGAAGCCGTAGAAATTTTCGTCAATGAGCGCCTCGTGGCGCGCGGCGAGATCGTGCTTGTCGAAAACCGCCTCGGCGTGACGATGACCGAAATCGTCAAGGCCGGGTAGGAGACAGACTATGCGATTGTTGATCGTCGGCGCCCTCGAGGGCCAGCTCTCCGAAGCCACCAAGCTAGCGATGCAGGGCGGCGCAAAGGTCGCGCACGCGCCCACCACGGATGTAGCGCTCGCAGCACTGAGGGCCGGTCGCGGCGCGGACCTGCTGCTGGTCGATGTCATGGCCGATATTGCGGGGCTCATTGCGGCGCTCGAAGCCGAACGCATCCATGTGCCGGTTGTCGCCTGCGGCACCGAGACCAATGCGGCCGCGGCGGTAAACGCCATCCGCGCCGGCGCCAAGGAATACATCCCGCTGCCGCCCGATGCGGAGCTGATCGCCGCGGTGATTGCCGCCGTGGCACGCGAGGCGGTCGACTTCCTGTTCCGTGATCCTTCGATGCTGCGCCTTGTGCAACTCGCCGACCAGATCGCGCCGTCCGATGCGTCGATCCTAATTACCGGCGAGAGCGGTACGGGTAAGGAGGTGATGGCGAAGTATCTGCACGCCAAAAGCCGCCGGGCCGGTCGTGCTTTCATCTCGATCAATTGCGCTGCGATCCCGGAGAACCTGCTCGAGAGCGAATTGTTCGGTCACGAGAAGGGTGCGTTCACGGGTGCAGTGGCGCGCCGCATCGGCAAATTCGAAGAAGCGAATGGCGGCACGCTGCTGCTCGATGAAATCTCCGAGATGGATGTGCGCCTGCAGGCCAAGCTGCTGCGCGCACTGCAGGAGCGGGTGATCGACCGCGTCGGCGGTGGGCGGCCTGTGCCTGTCGATATCCGCGTCATTGCGACGTCCAACCGCAATCTCAACGAGGCCGTGCGTGGCGGTACGTTCCGCGAGGACCTGCTGTTCCGACTCAATGTCGTCAACCTCAAGCTGCCGCCGCTGCGCGAGCGGCCGGGCGATACTGCGGCGCTGGCCGACCACTTCGTGACGAAGTATGCGCGCGCAAACGGGCTCGGGACCAAGCAGCTTTCGCCGCAGGCGCGTGAGCAGCTGCTACGCGCGCCGTGGCCGGGCAATGTACGTGAACTCGAGAACACGCTGCATCGCGCCGTTCTGCTGTCGCAGGACGAGATCATCGGGCCCGAAGCCATAGTGCTGCCGGACGGGGCAGGGCTCACCGATATCGTTCGCACCGCATCGCTCGCGGCGCAGGCTGCGCAAGTTGCGGATTCGATCTCGCGCTCGATGGTCGGCCGCACCGTTGCCGATGTGGAACGGGACCTCATCCTCGAAACGCTCGACCATGTGCTGGGCAACCGCACGCACGCCGCCAATGTGCTCGGCATCTCCATTCGCACCCTGCGCAACAAGCTCAACCAGTATGCCGATGAGGGGCTCGTCGTACCCGCGCCCGGCGAGCTCCGGAAGAGCGCCTAGCCCTTGGCCGATATTACCAACTCGCCTTCGGGCTCCGGTTTCAAGCTGCCCAGCCTGGCGCTGATCAACCGCACGCTGCGCACGTCCGATATCGGACTGGCGATCGGCGTGATCGGCATTATCGCAGTGCTCATCCTGCCGCTGCCGGCGGTGCTGCTCGATGTGCTCCTCGCAGTATCGATCGTCTTTTCCGTGCTGATCCTGATGACGGCGCTGTTCATCCAGACGCCGCTCGAGTTCAGCTCGTTCCCAACCGTGCTGCTGATCGCGGCGATGCTGCGCCTTGCGCTCAACCTCGCGACCACACGACTCATTCTTGCGGACGGCCACAACGGCACCGATGCCGCGGGCCACGTGATCGAAGCCTTTGGCAATTTCGTGATGCGTGGAAACTTCGTCATCGGTGTCGTGGTCTTCTCCATCCTGATCATCGTCAACTTCATCGTCATTACCAAGGGCTCGGGCCGCATCGCGGAAGTCGCGGCGCGCTTCAACCTCGATGCGATGCCCGGCAAGCAGATGGCAATCGATGCCGATCTCTCCGCTGGTCTCATCGACGAGGCGACGGCACGCGAACGGCGCAAGACGCTGGAAGGCGAGAGCGCCTTCTTCGGTAACATGGACGGCGCCAGCAAGTTCGTGCGCGGCGACGCCATCGCGGCCCTGCTCATCACCTTCATCAACATCATCGCCGGCATGGTCATCGGCATGCTGCAAGAAGGACTGAGCTTCCAGGAAGCGGCGAGCAACTACACGCTGCTGACGGTGGGCGACGGCCTCGTCAGCCAGATTCCGGCGCTGATCGTGTCGACCGCCGCGGGCCTGCTCGTCTCCAAGGCCGGTGTCACCGGTTCGGCTGACAAGGCGCTGGTAGCGCAGTTCACCGGCTATCCCAAAGCACTCGGCATGTCTGCCGCGGTCATCGGTGGCATGGCGCTGCTGCCCGGCATGCCGATCCTGCCGTTCCTCGCACTCGCCGGCGGCATCGGTTATCTCGCGCTGCGCTCGACCAAACTCAATGCAGCCAAGCTGGCGCGCGCCGCAACCGAAGCACTGGTCGGCGGCAAGCCGGCCGCAGCTTCGCCCGAAGAAGTGCCGATCAGCGACAGCCTCAAGATCGACGAGCTCAAGCTCGAGCTCGGCTATGGGCTGCTGTCGTTGGTCAAGGAAGACGAGAACGGTTCGGATCGCCTCACCGAGCAGATCAAGGCATTGCGCCGTCAGCTGGCGACGGAGCTCGGCTTTGTCATGCCGCCGGTGCGCATCCTCGACAACATGCAGCTCGAGCCGAACGACTACACGGTCAAGATCAAGGAAGTCGAAGCCGGTCGCGGCCGTATTCACGCCACGCAGCTGATGGTGATGGACCCCATGGGCCGCGAGATCACGCTTCCTGGCTATCACACCGTCGAGCCGACCTTCGGCCTGCCGGCGACGTGGATCGAGCCGGCTTTGCGCGACGAGGCGGAACTCAAGGGCTATTCGATCATCGATCCGTCGACGGTGATCTCGACGCATCTGACTGAAGTGCTCAAGGCGAATGTCGCCGACCTGCTGAGCTATGCCAATGTGCAGACGCTGCTGAACGGGCTGAGCAAAGACCAGCAGAAGCTGCTCGAGGACATGGTGCCGGGACAGATCTCGGTGTCGGGCATCCAGCGCGTGCTGCAGGTGCTGTTGAACGAGCGCATTTCGATCCGCGATCTGCCGACCATCCTCGAAGGCATGGCCGAGATCGCGGGTGCGGGCCGCTCGACGCAGATGATAGCCGAGCACGTGCGCTCACGCCTGGCCCGTCAGATCTGCGCCGCCAATCTTGGACCGGATGGCAACCTGCCGCTCCTCACGCTCAGCCCGCAATGGGAGCGCGATTTCGCCGAGGCGATGGTGGGCGAGGGCCCCGACCGGCATCTCGCCATGGCGCCGTCGCGGCTGCAGCAGTTCATCCTGTCGATCCAGCAATCGTTCGAGAATGCCGCGCAGATGGGTGAGCTGCCCGTGCTGATCACGTCGCCGGGCATCAGGCCGCATGTGCGCGCCATCGTCGAGCGCTTCCGTCCGCAGACCGTCGTGATGAGCCAGAACGAAGTGCATCCGCGCGTTCGGCTGAGGACGATCGGCGCGGTGTGATGAACCTGCTGCGATTTGTCCCGAAGCTGGCCAGCGTCTGGCTGGTCATCGCAGCGCTCGTGCTGTTTGCACTGCAGTTCGTGCCGATCCCGTTCGTCAACGTGCTCGGGCTTGCGGGCACAGGGCTGCTGATCCAACTAGCGCTCATCGCGCTGTTCGTCGAAGCGGTGATCGGCTTGGTGCCCCGCCCGCTGCTGTTGGTTCCGGTGCTGGCCTACGGGACGTACTATGCCGTTGCGATCACCGACCGCACAGTCGTGGTGCCGCGTCGCGATGCGGAACTGCGGGCAAGCAATACGGCGCATGTCGATTTCGACCCTGTGGCGGAGACGCTTTATCTCACGGCGAGCGGCATCGACGAACAGGTGCTGATCGTGCGCTACGATCTGGTCCTCGTGCTGGCGGGCCAGTCACCGCTCAGTGCGGTCGAGACGGCGGCTCCCGATGAATGCGCGACGGCGCCGGCCGACCCGATGGCCAATCCCCAATGGAGCCGCGTCCACAGTGACGGCGTGATCTACTGCACGAAGCGGACGTGGCTTGAGACGATGCCGGCACAAGGTGTGCTCAAGGTCGACATGCCGTCGACCCATGTCGTGCCCGGTGTGGTCCCGGAATACATCGAGCGCTACAGCTTCTCGCGGAACGGTGCCGAGGTCGGCGCCTTCGCACGGTCCAACGTTGCTGTGCTGTCGATGCTGCCCCAGATGTCCATCGGCTGCGGCATGGTCGACGGGTTCTTCGGTCCACTCGGTTGTGGCGTGCGCTTCGCCCGGGACATCATCGCCATCGATGGGATGGACCATTCATCCGAGCGGCGCAGCGGCGACGTGCTGCAGACACAACTGGACCTTGTCCGGGTTGCTGAAATCCTTGGGCTCGTGCCGCGCAGTACCGAAGAGCTTTCGGGGCTGGCGATCCGCTAATCCTGCGCGACGACGGCTGCAACGGCTTCGCGACGCGTCGGCCAGAGGCGCCATTTCTGTGCCATGGCCCATTTGAGGCCGTAGAATATGCCCGCCGTCATGAGGATCGAGGCATAGCCGTCGATGGCGTAGTGCCAGCCGAGATAGACCGAGCTCACCAATACGAAGACGACGTAGAGCGCGGCAGGTATAACCCAGCGGCGGCTGGTCTCGATGAGGAACAGTGCGTTCATGACAATGGCCGCGACGTGCATCGAGGGGAAAGCCGAGATGCCTGAGCCGAGCCCCGGCAGTTCGCTGGCATGCAACTGCCACAGGTAAGCCTGGAAGTCTGTGGTGGCGGCGAACTGGCCGGCGCTGCTCGCGGTAAAGGTCATCAGGTCGGCGAAGCGGTGGAAATCGCCGGTGACGAGGCCGTAGTAGATGGGGCCGGCGGAGCTGATCAGTGTGGCCGACACATTGCCGATGATCACCCAGCACAAGACGAAGCACAGCATGTAACGCAGCCGGATGCGATCGAAGAGTGGCGACACCGCCACCCAGTACTGAACGCCGAAGCAAATGACGAACCAGATCGTCTCGTAGTTGACTTCGATGGCGCGCAGCACGGCAGGATGGCGCAAGGTGGCGTAGAGCCACTCCCACGGTGCCTTGCCGAAATGCAACGCCTGGTCGATGTCGGCCAAGGTGCGGTCCCAGATGAAGCCGCTGGCTTCCGGAATAGCGTTCTTGACGCTGTTGAACATAGTGCGGAACGGCACGAAGGCCGCCATCATCAGCGCACCGGCGAGAAATCGACCAACGGCCACCGGGCTGAACAGCTTTCGGTATGCGAGGTTGCGACGGGTGTTGAGGCGAAGGGTGATGCGGATGTAGGCGAGCATCAGGAAGAGCAGGGGAAAGACCAGGACGTTGTCCAGGATCCAGAGTTGGACATAGGAGGAAAACGTCGAGGAGAGATCGCCCGGGTGCAGGTGTCCGCTCGCCGCCATATAGGCGAGCGCCAGCACTACGTAGGCGCCGATGGCGACGTAGAATGGACGATCCGATGCGACAGACGCCGACAGTTGCACCCTGACGGACTGCCACCCAAGACGCTTCACGGTCATGGCTTGCCCCAGTAGTGCGGCGGAGCCTACCGACGGATACTTAACAAAAGCCGCCTTCGGCCGCTCACGGTCGAGACAACTGCAAAAAGGTGGGTTCCAGCCAAAGTCCGGCGAACGAACGGAACTTGACCTTGGCCGCCGCATTGTCCCAAGCCTTTCTGCCGGGGTATCGAGGACCAGTCTCGTGAAACTTTTCCGCTGCGATCACTGCAGCAACGTCATTTATTTCGAGAATACCGTCTGCGAGCACTGCGGGCACACGCTCGGCTACTGGCACGACACCAACATGATGGTGTCGCTGGAGCCCGAGGGTGAGGCGCTGGTTGCGCCGGTGCTTCCGGGCAAACATTTCGTCTATTGCGCCAATGCCCAGCATGGGGCCTGCAACTGGTTGGTAGAATATGAGCCGGGCGGTGACCCGTTCTGCCGGGCGTGCCGACACAACGCCCTTGTGCCCGATGTATCCGATCCGGCGAATCTCACGCGCTGGCAGGTGATCGAGCGCGCCAAGAAGCGGCTTTTCTACTCCCTGCTGCGGCTGCGGCTGCCTCTGGCCACGCGCAACCAGGATGCCGTGCACGGCCTCAGCTTCCAGTTTTTGAACGAGGCCATTGCGCCATCGCCGGTGCTCACCGGGCACCAGGGCGGAGTGATCACGCTGTCGCTGGCGGAAGCGGACGACGCGGCGCGGGAATACCGGCGAACGCTGTTCAATGAACCCTATCGCACGCTGCTCGGGCACTTCCGCCACGAGGTTGGGCATCATTTCTGGGACATCCTGATCGGCGGCCAGTCGGCTGTCGAAGAGTTTCGCGCTCTGTTTGGCGACGAACGCGCGGACTATGTGGCGGCCCTGCAGCGGCACTACGACCAGGGCGCGCCGCAGGGATGGCAGCAGAACCACATCTCGGCCTATGCAACTGCCCACCCCTGGGAGGACTGGGCGGAGACCTGGGCGCACTATCTCCACATCGTCGATACGACCGAGATGGCCGCGGCCTTCGGCGTGCGGCTCAACCCGCGCATCGATGTGACGGGCGATCTGAAGACACGTATCGATTTCGATCCCTATGGGCTGCCGGACATTGAGGAATTGATCGAGCACTGGGTGCCGTTGAGTTCGCTGATCAACAACCTCAATCGCGCCGTCGGCCAGCACGACGCCTATCCGTTCGTGCTGACCCCGGCGGTCATTGCCAAGCTCGGCTTCGTGCAACGTGTCGTGAGGGAAGCGGGGCGTGTGCAATGGACCGTCCCCGGCGCCGAAGGACCGGTCGCGATCAACACTCCGGCAAGCTGACGCTCAGCCCGCCGAGGCTGGTTTCCTTGTAGCGCTCGTCCATGTCCCGGCCGGTCTGGCGCATGGTTTCGATGCAGGCATCGAGCGGCACGATGTGTTGGCCGTCGCCGAGCGCGGCCAGCGATGCCGCCGCGACCGCTTTCACCGCGCCCATGCCGTTGCGCTCGATGCAGGGGATCTGCACGAGGCCGCGGATCGGGTCGCAGGTCATGCCCAGATGATGCTCGAGGGCGATCTCGGCGGCGTTCTCGATCTGCGCGTTGTTGCCGCCCAGCGCAGCGCAGAGCGCCGCGGCCGCCATCGCCGAGGCCGAGCCCACTTCACCCTGGCAGCCGACTTCGGCCCCGGAAATCGAGGCGTTGAACTTGATGAGCCCGCCGATGGCGGCCGCCGTCAGCAGCATGTCGGGCACCTTGTTCCGCGATGCGCCGGGGACGAGATCGAGGTAGTAGCGGATCACCGCGGGGATAACGCCCGCCGCGCCGTTTGTCGGCGCGGTGACCACCTGGCCGCCTGCGGCGTTTTCTTCGTTCACAGCCATCGCGTAGGCCTGCAGCCAGTCCACGGCCGAATGGAGCGGGGCGTCGTTGGCGCCGGCGCGGGCGGTGAGCTTTTCCGAGAGGCCGTGCGCCCGGCGTTTCACATTGAGCCCACCAGGCAGGATGCCTTCACCGTCAAGGCCGCGGTCGATGCAGCGGTCCATCACGGACCACAGCGTGAAGATGCGATCGTCGAGACCGGCTGCGCCGGAGCGGGCTTCCTCGTTGGCGCGCTTCATCTGGGCGATGGTCAGACCCGAGGCTTCACCCATCGCCAGCATTTCGGCGGCCGTGCCGAAAGGGTAGGGGACGGCCAACTCCTGGGGCTTGGTTGCCCCGGCCGCCATCTCGGTTTCAGTGAGCACGAAGCCGCCGCCCACCGAGTAGTAGGTCTCGTCAACGACCTGCTCGCCGGATGTGTTCGCCGCAAAGAACGTCATTCCATTGGGATGCGCCGGCAGTCGCTGGCCCCGCTCCGGGATCACGGTCTTGTCCGGGTCGAGGCCGACAACGCGTCCGTTCGGCAACCTCGTGGTTGCATCCGTCGCCAATGCCGCGAGTGCCGTGTCGGCCTCGGCGCGGTCATATGTCTCGGGAACCATCCCCATCAGGCCGCAGAGGACAGCGCGGAAGGTCCCGTGTCCTTCGCCGGTGTAGGCGAGGGAGCCGTAGAGCCTGCAGCCGAGGTTCAGCCGCCCTTCGGGCAGCGGGAGCTGGACCAGCCGCGCGCGAAACCGTGCCGCCGCCAGCATTGGTCCCATCGTATGAGACGACGACGGTCCGACGCCGATCTTGAAGATGTCGAAGATGGACAGAAACAAACGGGCGGTCCCTCAGTCCGGCAGCAATGTGCGCCGGGCAGCCGCTCGGATCAACAGCACAAATATTGCGCACCGCAACCGGTGCCGGAACGATGACCGGGATGTGAACTGGCCTTCCGCGACATTTTGCTCAATTCTGTCAGCCGGTGGAACGAGGTGGCGGAGGCTACGTTGGCCAAGCGACCCGCCTCCGGACGTGCAGACAGCCGTGGGCGAATGATCGGTAGCCCAAGGAGCGCCCATGTCCCCCCGTATCCTGCTCGCCACGACCGCTCTCGCAGCGGTTCTGGCAACGACCGCCTACGCCCAAGATTCCAGCTCGATGATGAGCTCGGAGTCGTCCATGATGATGGACTCATCGATGATGAGTTCGGAGTCCTCGATGATGGATTCCTCCATGTCATCGATGCCGATGGATTCCTCGTCGATGCCCATGGATTCATCGATGTCGTCGATGCCGATGGACTCCTCGATGATGTCGTCCATGCCCATGGATTCGTCGTCCATGATGACGGATACGCCGGCCACCCGTACGCCGCTCGATGTCCTCGCGGGTTACACGGTCGTCGACAGCGATCTCCTGGTTTCGCGCATCATCAACGCACCGGTCTATGATTCCGAGGCCGCCGATGCGCAGCAGCTGGGCACCATCAACGACCTGATCCTCAGCCAGTCGGGAGATGTCGCCGCGGTCGTGATCGGCGTCGGTGGCTTCCTCGGCCTTGGCGAAAAGCAGGTGGCGGTCGATTTCACCGCGCTGCAGAAGGTTGTCGCCAGCGACAATACCGAGCGTTTCGTGCTCGCCACCACGGTCGAGAACCTGACCAACGCCCCGGACTACCAGGTCGTCGACGACGCTTCGCCGGATACCGACGCAACCACCAGCGACCCGGCGGCGGCCAGCTCCGCGATGAGCTCGGCGCAGTAACTCTCTCAACTCGAAAGGCCCGCTCCGGCGGGCCTTTTCTTATGTCGGCAGGCGTGATTTATCCGCGCCATGGCCGAACTGACGATCCTTGAAGTCCCCTATATGTCCGACCTGAGCCTGCTGGCCATGGCGCTGCGGCGCGAGGTGTTCGTGGTCGAGCAGCACGTGCCGCCGGAAGTGGAGGCCGATGCGCTCGACCTTACCAGCACGCATGTCGTTGCCCTGGCCGACGGCAATCTCGTCGGCACGCTGCGCATCGTCTTTCTCGACGCGCACGTGAAGATCGGCCGCGTTGCGGTGAAGGCGAGTGCGCGCGGCAGGGGCGTCGCGTCGGCGATGATGCATCACGCAATGGCGCTGGCCCGGGCACGCGGCGAGACGAAGTTCTATCTCACCGCGCAAACCGACAAGCTGGCGCTTTACGAGAAGCTGGGCTTTGTCGCCTATGGCGAAGAGTTCCAGGACGGCGGCATGCCGCATCTGGCGATGAAGACCTACTGAGTTGGCGGGTTGGTGCCCAAACGGGACCAAACCGCTCAAACGAAAGGCCCGCTCGCGCGGGCCTGAAAACTTCAGCGGTGCGACCGCAATCAGCGGCGCATGTGGCGCAGGCGGCCCATCTCGTCGTAGTCGGACTGTTCCTGCTTGGCCTCTTCGGCCATTTCACGTCCGTGCTCGCGCTGGTCGAGCAGTTCGACCTTCTTGAGGTCCTCGACCGCCTCGGCAAGCGCATCCTGCGCCGCTTCGAGCTGGCCCTTCATGTCGTTGGCGCTGTTGAGCAGGTTGTCGCGCCGCGCCATCGCCGCCTTGGCGAAGGTCGAGTAAGCGAAATGGGCAACGTCCGAGATGCCCGTCTTTTGCTGTTCGATTTCGATCTGCTGGTCGAGTTCCGACGCCATGCGTTCGAAATCGGCGATCATCATCTCGATCTGCGCAACCTGACGACGCTTCTCGTCCGTCTGGAATTTCTTGAGCCGGATAAGGCTCTCGCTGCGCGACTTCATGACTTGTACTCCTTACACACCAAGTCAAACATCAAGCGGGGTCCCCGCCCGCCTTGTCCACGATTGCCCCCAGCATGGTGTAGCCGTCGGCAATCGAGGTCCGTTCTTCCCGCTGCTGGCTCAAAAACGCCTCCAGCGCAGGGTAGATAGAGATGGCCCGGTCCACTTTCGGATCCGATCCCTTGCGGTAAGCGCCAAGCCGGATCAGCTCCTCCATGTCGGAAAACACCGACATGAGTTCCCGCGCTTTCTGCAGCAGCGGCCGGGTTTGCACCGGCACGCATCCTGGCATGGTGCGCGAGATGGACCGCAGCACATTGACGGCGGGATAACGTCCCCGCTCGGCGATCTGCCGCTCCATCACAATGTGCCCGTCGAGGATGCCGCGGAC
>JBEBHC010000343.1:0-1644 GCA_040081185.1 Devosia sp.
AGTCGATGCCGTAACACCGCTTGTACGCCTCAAACAAAGCTTCTCCGCCAATCTTACTTGCAGTGTAGGGGCTCTCACACGTCATGAAGTGTGCTTTATCCTCTGAGTATTTTTCGCCGTTCGGCAGATGAATATTGCCGTAGGTCTCACGAGAAGATGCAAACATCGCCTTCTTGATGCCGTTTTTGCGTGCGAATTCCAAAATATTGAACGTGTCGGTGAAGTTATCCATCGCACGGTCAGGATTTTCGACGAGTTCGTACACACGGGCATTTGCAGCGAGGTGAATAATCATCTCGACGTCTGTCGGTAATTTGCGGAACTCTTCTTTGTGCCTGAGATCAATATCTATGCGTAGCTTCTCTACTTCCGGATTCCACTTACAAGGCTCCCAGTCTGCGCCAATGACATTATGGCCTGCTTTGAGCAGCGCTTCGCAAAGACGTGTGCCAATTGTGCCGGAGGAACCTGTAACCAGTACTTTCATCGATCCGCAGTGTACCCATCACCGAAGCGAATGTCAGCTTTGGCTTCCAGACCTGCTTCCAAGCCTCTAAGCTACTGACATGCTCTCCTTGGTTCTGCCAACGTATAACGAGGCTGCCAATATTGCGGCGCTCATCGATAATATCGATGGCGTTCTTCAGTCGATCCCTCACGAGATTATCGTCGTTGACGATAATTCTCCCGACGGTACATGGAAGGTAGCTGAAGGCTTGACCCGTAAACATCCAGCACTTCGCGTCCTTCGGAGAGTTGGTCGTAAAGGCCTCAGCTTTGCCGTCATGGAAGGTTTTGATATGGCGACTGGTGACATCATCGCGGTCATGGATGCCGATGGTCAGCATGATGCGATGCTTCTTCATACGATGATTGCATCACTGAAAAATGGAGCACAGCTCAGCATAGGTTCTCGGTATGTCGCTGGCGGTAGCGTGGGGGAATGGGTGACAGATCGGCGCATTATCAGCTCTGTTGGCACAGTTATTGCAAAGCTTCTCTCGAGAGTTCGTGTTAGCGATCCACTTGGTGGTTTTTTCGCTCTGCGGACTGATCTCTATAAATCCATTCGTTCCTCGCTTCGTCCAACAGGATTCAAAATTCTTCTTGAAATTCTTGCAAACGTACCGACTGCAACGCGTGTTACCGAAATTCCGCTCATCTTTCGCATGCGACTTCATGGCCAGAGCAAGCTTTCCTTGAAAGTGCATTTTGAATTTGTATGCCAGGTATTACGTCTAGGACTTCGACGCTGCGTTGCAGGGATGTCCATGCTTTGTGCTCCGCTCTTCTGGATTCTTACGGCAATACTTCTGGCTATTTTCATTCCGCGCATCGTTGCTCTTCACTTGCTCTATACCGATAGCGCAGTGCGCTCTTTGGCAAAGCAGGCTCTGACGGATGTCGCTGCTCGTGAAGGATGGCTCATTTCTGATATGCATCTTATGAGCGTGGGTACGGGAAGCGTAACCATCACACATCAAGAACACATGCGTCGTCCGCCACCACCTGAAACATGCGTCATCGGTTACCGCCCTTTTACCCTCACATGCGAAAGCACCCCGTCTTAATCTCAGTTCTGTCCCTTGAATTTCTGGCGCTCGCGCTGGCTTTCATGCAAATGTCTGTCGGGCTTGTGAGTGA
>JBEBHC010000167.1:0-6390 GCA_040081185.1 Devosia sp.
GCTGCTCCTTCCGAAGCAGGCCCGCATAGTTGGAATAGACGTCCACGGAGCTCAGCAGCACGTAGCGCCCGCCCACCTGCCCCACCGCGTCGAATACGCTCCGCGTGTTGAGCATCCCGAGTGCGTAGATATCGATGACGGTGTCGACCTTGTGCTTGCGCAGCGCAGCGCCAAGCGCAGCACTGTCCATCCGGTCCACCGCCTCGAAGACGGCTCCCTTGGGCAGGTCGACGGGATGCTGGCCGCGCGCCAAGACAACCGGTGCCAGTCCGCGCAGCAAGGCGCGCTGGACGACTGCTCGCCCGATGAAGCCCGTCCCGCCAAGGATTGCCAGCGTCACGGCCGGCCCTCTGCCAGCCGTCGGATATCGGCGAGTGTCGCGTCGTCGATCGGGATGCCGTTCGCCATCGACTCTCGCCGGTTGGCGTATCGCCGATCCGCCGGCAGCCGCGCCTGTCCGGCATCGTGGATCGCATCGATCAGAACCTGGAGCCGGTCGGCGAAGGAATTCACGGCGCCACGGTTCGAGTCGATCAGGATGTAGGTCTGCCCACCATGCGGCGTTGCGGCGCCGGGATGCTTGCTCCAGTCGATCTCGAACGAATAGTCGCTGCCCGCCAGTGCCGCGCCCATGATCTCCATCATCATCGCGATCGATGAGCCCTTATGCCCACCGAACGGCAACAAGGCTCCACCTTCGAGCACCGCATTTGGATCGGTCGTCGGCTTACCCTCGCGGTCGATCCCCGTGCCGGGCGGGAGCTGCCGACCCTCTCGGCGCGCAATCTGCACATCGCCATTGGCCATGGCGCTCGATGCCTGATCGAACACCAGCGGATCGGTCCCTGCTCGCGGCACCGCAAAGCCCATCGGGTTCGTGCCATAGAGTCGGCGATGCCCGCCATGCGGCACCACGCTCACCATCGAGTTCACCATTGCCAGCGCCAGGAAACCCTCGCGTGCAAACGGCTCGATGTCTGGCCAAACAGCGCTGAAGTGATGCGCCTTCCGCACCGTGAGCACGGCAATGCCGTTCCGGCGCGCCTTTTCCATCAACGGCTCATCCGCCATGGCCAGTACCGGCAGCGAGAACCCGTTCCTGCCGTCGGCGCGCAGCATGCCCGGCGCGACATCTTCGAGCACCGGCACGGCCCTGCCATCCAGCCAGCCGCTGTCGAGCGAGCCAAGGTTGCCTTTGATGCGGAACACGCCGTGGCTGTGCGCCCCGTCGCGCTCCGCCCCGGCCATGTTGCTAGCCAGCAGATCGGCTATGTGTTCGGAACAGCCGTGGCGCAGGAAGATCGCCCTCAGGAGCGCTTCGAGCTCGGCATAGGAAATCCGCGCACTCATAGTTTGTTCGGCCAGGTATCCGACAGTCGGTAGCCCGATGGCCATGGATCGGCGGGATCGAGCATCTCGATGCGCGTACCGCTGATCCAGGCCCGCCCGGTGATCGAGGGAATGATCGCGGCCTTATCCCCGATTGTCGTGTCGCCCTCGATCCGTCCCAGGAATTCGGAACCGATGATCGAGCGCGCGAGGTAGCGGTCGCCGACCTGCATTTCGCCTTTGGCGCGCATCACCGCCATGCGCGCCGAAGCGCCGGTGCCGGTCGGTGAGCGATCGATCTTGCCGGGTTGCACCACCACCGCATTGGCAGCAGTGAGCATACCGTCGCGCTGTTCGACCGGCATGGCGATCTGGCAGAACGAGAAGTGCGTCCAGTCCGGATTCGTCGGGTGTGAGAATCCAAGCTGCTCGTTCGCAGCCCGCGTGATGCGAACACCTGTCTCCGCCAGTTCCCGCGCTTCATCGGGCCTAATAGAGAACCCCAACGACGGCGCGTCGACGATCACGAAGCTATCGCCACCGTACGCGGTGTCCACCTTCAGCGTCCCGAGACCCTCGACTTCCAGCTTCGCGCCGAGCTTGTCGGCGAAACTTGCGACATTGGTGACGGTGATCTTTTCGGCCTTGCCGTCCTTGCAGTGAGCCACGACCTCAACCAGCCCACCCGGGGCCTCGAGCGTCAGCCGTGTCTCGGGCTCGGTCATCGGAACAATGCCGGCATCGAGCAGCACGGTCGCGACGCAGATCGAGTTGGAGCCCGACATCGGCGGCGTGTCCTCGGGCTCCATGATGATGAAGCCCATCTGCGCCTTCGGGTTCTTTGGCGGCACGAGCAGGTTGACGTGCCGGAACACACCACCCCGCGGCTCATTCAGCACGAAGTTGCGGAGCCCCTGGTCACGGGCGATGAAGCGGGACTGCTCCCACAACGTGTCGCCCGGCGGCGGCGCGACACCGCCCACGATCACGTCACCCACCTCACCCTCAGCGTGACAGGCAACAATGTGGATCGACCGGCTCGATCTCACCGGATCACCTGCACCGGCTCGCCGAGCACATCGAACTTCGGCGTGATGCCGAGGCCGGGCGCATCGCTGGCCGTCATGAAGCCATTGTCGCGCTTCGGGGCGCCGTCGGCGATTGAGACGGTGACGTAAGAGTTGAAGTCGGTCGCGGTGAAGCAGAAGGCCTCGGGCGTCGAGCGCGCAAGGTGTGCAATCGTAGCGGTGACGATGTCGCCGCCCCACGTGTCCTCGATGGTCATCTTGATGCCGCTCGACACGCAAAGGTCGCGCATCTGACGCGCCTTGGTGAGACCGCCGACTTTGCTGATCTTGAGATTGATGACGTCGAACGCATCTTCACTGATACCCTTCACGAGATCGGCGACGCTGCCGATGTTCTCGTCGAGCACGAAGGGGAGCGCGGTGCGCCGACGGATCGACACGCTTTCCTCGTAACTCATGCAGGGCTGCTCGATATAGACGTCGAGGTCCCGCACCGCGTTGACGACGCGTGCGGCATCGGACTTGGACCAGCCGGTATTGGCGTCGGCGACGAGGATATCGCCGGGTGCGAGGATCGCGCGGCAAGCCTTGATCCGGGCAATGTCGTCGGCCGCGTCGCCACCGACCTTGAGCTGGAACTTGGTATAGCCCTCAGCACGATAGCCAGCGATCTTTTGCGCCATCACCGCCGAGTCTTCTTGGCTGATGGCGCGGTAGAGCGCGATGCGTTCCTGCTCCCCACCACCAAGCAACTTGTAAACGGGCAGCCCCGCGACCTTGCCGAGAATGTCCCAGCACGCGATGTCAATCGGCGCCTTCACATATGGATGCCCGCGCAGCACGGCATCCATGTGATGGTTGAGCGGCCAAAGGTCCGTCGGATCATGCCCGATCAGCTTTGGGCCGATCTCGTCGAGCCCTGCCCGCACACCTTTGGCGTAGGACGGCAGGTAGGCCGAACCGAGTGGGCAGCACTCCGCATGCCCTGTGATCCCGGCGTCGGTCTCGACCGCAACGACGGTGGAGTCGAACACCTCCATGAAGTTGCCGCCCGACCAGTTGTAGCGACCCTCTCGCAGCGGCAGGTCGACTTGATAAACGTTGATTGCAGTAATTTTCATGGTCATTTGTCGTCCGTTGGTGGCTTTGCTTGCTGCCAGAGTTCGGTGAGCGACAGTCCCTTCCGGCCCCAATTGTCGGTGTCGATCTCGTCGATCACCACAAAGACGTACTCGGGGTTGCGCCCGAGTTCCTTGACCAGAACGTCCGTCATGCCGCGGATCACCGCACGTTTCTGCTCGGCTGTGGCGATCCCTTTGGCGATCTCGACTTTGACGTAGGGCATCTCGCGCTGTCCGAATTCAAACCAGTGAGAAGCCGTGGGCAAACGGGTCGCGGTCGTCGATTGTGATGGTGTTAAGTCCGGTCTGGCGAGCCCAGCCGGCAATCGACGGGACGATGCCCTCGTAATTGCCGACACTCACGGCCTTCTCCACCCGCCCGTTGAACACCGAGCCGATGATCGACTCGTGATTGAACGCATCGCCGACCTTGAGCCTGCCGCGCGCATACCACTGCGCCATTCGCGCCGAGGTGCCGGTGCCACACGGCGAGCGGTCTATCGCCTTGTCACCGTAGAACACGGCGTTGCGCGCGGTATTGCCCGGCGCCATCGGCTTGCCGGTCCACAGGATGTGGGTGCAGCCGCGAATGTTCTCGTTCTCCGGATGCACGAATTCGTAGCGCTCATTCATCGCAGTACGAAGCGCTGGGCTCCACCGCAGGAGATCGCCAACGGAAACATCGGCGATATCGCTGAAATTATCCTGCGCATCGACGATGCAGTAGAAGTTGCCGCCATAGGCGACGTCCACCTTGAGCTTGCCCAGCCCCGGTGCGTCGATCTCGAGGTCGCGCGAATGGAGGAAGCTCGGCACATTGGTGAGCCGCACCTGATCCACATATTCACCATCCATCGTGTATTCGGCGACGACCTTGCCCGCCGGCACGTCCAGGTTCACCACGCCCGGCGTCTTCGGCGTCATCAACCCGTTTTCTATCGCCATCGTCACGGTGCCAATGGTGCCGTGCCCACACATGTAGAGGCAGCCGGAGGTCTCTATGAACAGGATCGCTATGTCGCAATCCTCGCGCGTCGGTGGATAGAGAATCGACCCGCTCATCACGTCGTGCCCGCGCGGCTCGAACATCAGGCCCTTCCGTATCCAGTCGTGGTGCGCAAGGAAATCAGCGCGCCGCTCCATCATCGTATTGCCATTGAGCAGCGGCCCGCCACCGGCGACGAGCCGGACCGGATTGCCGCATGTATGGCCGTCGATACAGGTAAAGATGTGCCGTGACATGGTGGTCTCAGAAGCGCTGTGGCGAGAAGGGTGACATGTCGATCGGCTGGGTCGCGCCGGTCAGGAAATTGGCGACGAGCTTCCCCGTCCCCGCGGACTGAGTGAGCCCAAGGTGTCCATGGCCGAAAGCATAGACGATGCTGCGCGAGCGGCTCGAGAAGCCGATTGCCGGCAACGAGTCCGGCAATGACGGACGAAAGCCCATCCATTGCTTGCCGCCACTCGTCACCAGTCCCGGCATGAAGCGTGCCGCCTTCTGCAGCAGCGTATCCGCGCGTTTGAAGTTCGGCGGCAACTTGAGCCCGCCCAGTTCCACGGCACCGCCCACCCGGATGCCGGATGCCAGCGGCGTCACGACGAAGGCGTGACCACCGAAATACAGCTGTCGTCTGAGGTCGAAACTGTAGCCCGGAAGCGTCGTGTTGTATCCGCGCTCCGTCTCCAGCGGGATATCGTCTCCGAGCGTGCGCGTCAGATGATGCGACCACGCACCGCCTGCCACCACTACCTGCTTGGCTCGGATTGCCGACCCATCGCTCATTTCGAGGATAACGCCATCGTCCTGCGGCCGCAGCTGCACGACATCACCCTTCTGGAAGGTCGCACCACGATCCATCGCGGTTTTGCTGACCGCAATCGAATAGTCGTAGGGGTCCTGCACCGTCTGCCACTTCGGGATGAACGTGCCGCACACGATCCGAGGCGAAAGCCCCGGCTGCAGTTCCGCCAGCTCTGAACCTCGTACATGGCGAAACTCGATGCCCTCTGCAGCCTTGGCCGCATCATCTTTGGCCGTAGTCCTCAGTTCCGCTTCGCTCTCATAGAGCTCCAGAACCCCGTCGCGCCGGATCAGGCTCTCGAGTCCGGCACTGGCGATCAACGACTCCGCTTCGGACCTGGCGACCCGCATCAACGCGCTCTGCGCCTTGATGCCGGCATCGATCCGGTCGGGCCAACTGGCGCGCCAGAACCGCATCAGCCACGGTGTAATCTGCGGCAGATACTCCGGCCGGATCGTCAACGGCCCGAGCGGATCGCTGAGCCATTTGGGCAACTTCTGCATCACGCCCGACGTCGCCAGGGGGATCACGTCCGAGAACGCAAAGGCCCCGGCATTGCCGCGGCTCGTTTCCTCCGCAATACCCTTCCGGTCGATCAGCACCGCGCTGCGCCCGGCCTCCTGCAGCTTGAACGCCGTACAGATACCGATGATGCCGGCGCCGATGATTGCGACGTCGATAGTGGTCGTCTCGGCCAAATCAGGCGGCCTTGGCGAACTTGGGACGCGTCGCGATCGCGTGGTTCACGAGGTCCTCGATCTTCCTGCGCTCCTCGCCGATCAGCGGCAGGCGCGGCGCACGCACCCATTCCTTGCCTTCGCCGGCGATCTGGTTGGCGAGCTTGATGTACTGCACCAGCTTCACTGCGACATCGAGATGCAGCAGCGGCATGAACCAGCGATAGAGCGCCAGCGCCTCGTCCACCTTGCCGGCCTTCGCCAACCGGAACATCTCGACGCTCTCGCGCGGGAACGTATTGGTGAGCCCCGACACCCAGCCAACGGCGCCGAACAGCACATTCTCGAGCATCAGGTCGTCGACGCCGCAGATGATCTCGTAGCGATCACCGAGCAGGTTGATCATGTCCGTAATGCGCCGGCTGTCGTGGCT
>JBEBHC010000168.1:0-6370 GCA_040081185.1 Devosia sp.
GTCACGCTCGCCCCATGCGAGCCCGAGCCCCGGCGCTCGCATCTGCCTCGACGCATCGTTGATCTGCTGCGTCGGACCGGGTGGAAAGCGAAAAGCGCGTCGCACAACGACATGACGCCTCCGCCGTGCCTGTCCCGCCACACCGCTTGCCGTTCCCAACTCGCGGGCGGCGCGGTAAAAGCCCGGCATGAGCATGACCTTCGCCGACCCCAAGACCTTGTCCCACGTTGAAGTCGAGGAAGGCGCGAGCTTCGCGCCACGCTTCGATGCGCGCGGGCTTGTCACCGCCGTTGCCCAGGAGGCCGGCAGTGGCCGCGTGCTCATGGTGGCGCACATGAACGCCGAGGCATTGCGGCTAACGATCGACACGGGCGACGTCCATTATTACTCGCGCTCGCGCAAGGCACTGTGGAAGAAGGGCGAAACGTCGGGTGAGGTGCAGAAGCTTGTGGGACTCTCGGTCGATTGCGACCAGGATGTCCTCCTGCTCACGGTCGAGCAGACCGGACGCGGTGCCGCCTGCCACACCGGGCGCAAGAGCTGTTTCTACCGGATGCTCAAGGACGGCAAGCTGGTGAGTTCCGGCGAGCCGCGGCTGTTCGATCCCAAGGACGTTTACAAGGCCTGAGCCTTGAGCAGCGAGACTACCCGCTCGGCGGCACTCCCTTTGCGTGGCCGGGAGGCGAAGCTCGCCGACAGGATGCGCGGCAGCGCCAGTCGCAGTTCGAACGGTGCCACCAGCCGGCCACTCGCCAACTCATCGCGCACCAGCGCTTCGTGCCCCATCAGTACACCGGCGCCGTTGACGGCCTCGGTGACCGCCAGCGCGTAGAGCGAGAACACCGGTCCGCGCGGCACGAAGTCAGGCAGCCCTGCCCGCTTCATCCAGTTCGTCCAGTCCGAAGCCCACACCGCGTCGGTAAGGCAGGTCACTTCCGCCAAATCCGACGGTGTTTTCAGCCGCGCGGCCAGTGCAGGAGAACAAACGGGAAAAATCACGTCGCCGTCGAGCCCCTGCCCCTCGCCGCGGCCCCTGTAGAATATCGACAGGTCGAAGGGCACCCGCTTGAGGTTCGGCGGCGCTTCGAGCGCCGTGATCGACACGGAAATGTCCGGCGCCGCCTTGCGCAGTGCCGGCAAACGCGGCGAGAGCCAAAGCTGCGCGATAGCCGGCAAGGCCGCGATATGGACACGTTGCGGCGCGGCTTCGCGGCGTAGCGACTGCGTCGCCTCGGCCAGTGCATCGAACGCCGTGACGAAGTCGGGGAGCACGCGCTTGCCCAGCCCGGTCGGCGCGATGCCGCGAACCTGTCGCTCGAAGAGCGGCGCGCCAATCTCGGCCTCAAGTGCCTTGATGTGCGCGGCCACCGCACCGGCGGTCACGCCAAGCTCCTCTCCTGCCGCGACGAAACCGCCGAGCCGAGCCGAGGCCTCGAAGGCGCGGAGGGCGTTGAGCGGCAGATTGCGAGGGCGAGGCGGTGCGACCGGCATGGCTCAGATTTTCTAGGTCTAAGATTTCAGAATACTCGGTTGCCCGGCGCCTGCAAGGTGGATGAAATCCGGCCAGCAAGGAGATCGCCTATGACCGCACTCGCCTCCCGCCCCTGGGTTCCGACCGAGACTTACATCCAGTCCTTCGCCGAATTGACGGCAAAGCAGTCCGGTGCGAATGTTGGCGCGCGGCTCGAGGCCCTGATGGTGCGCAACGAAGCGATCCACGAGCGCGAGTGCTTCAATCTCAACCCCGCCACCAACGTGATGAACCCGTGCGCCGAAGCGGCGCTCAGTCGCAAGCTCGGCTCACGCCCATCGCTGGGCTATCCGGGCGACAAGTACGAGATGGGACTCGAGGCGATCGAAGAGATCGAGGTCATCGCGGCCGAGCTCGCGGCTGAAGTGTTCGAAGCGAAGTATGCCGAGATACGCGTTGCCTCGGGTGCCCTCGCCAACCTCTACGGGTTCATGGCAGTCGCAAAGCCGGGCGACAAGATCATCGCCCCGCCACCCTCGATCGGTGGGCACGTGACCCATCACGCCGCAGGTTGCGCCGGGCTCTATGGGCTGACAACGCTCAACGCCCCGGTCGATGCCGACGGATACACCATCGACGTCCCGGCCCTGCGGGAGATGGCGCGGCGCGAGCGCCCCGTGATGATTACCGTCGGCAGCAGCCTCAACCTCTACCCGCATCCGGTGCGCGAAGTCCGCGCAATCGCCGACGAGATCGGCGCCAAGGTGATGTTCGATGCCGCGCACCAGTGCGGGATGATTGCCGGCAAGGCGTGGCCGAACCCGCTGGCCGAGGGCGCCCACCTGATGACGATGAGCACCTATAAGAGCCTCGGCGGTCCGGCCGGCGGGCTCATAGTTTCCAACGATGCCGAGATTGCGCAGCGGCTCGATGCCATCGCCTTCCCGGGCCTCACGGCGAATTTCGATGTGGCGAAGTCAGCGGCTCTGGCCATCACCTTGCTCGATTGGCGCGAATTCGGCCGTGACTACGCGGCAATGATGGTCAAAACCGCGCAGGCCCTCGCCAACGCGCTCGCCACCGAGGGTTTTCGCGTGTTCGAGGGCCGCGACGGCTACACGCGGTCGCACCAGTTCGCGCTCGACGCAGCGCCGTTCGGCGGCGGTCAAACCGCCAGCAAGAAACTGCGAAAGGCCGGGTTCCTCGCCTGCGGCATCGGCCTTCCCGGCCCCGCGGTCGAAGGCGACATGAACGGGCTGCGCATGGGCACGCCGGAACTGGTGCGCTGGGGCATGACGGAGAGCGATATGCCGAAGCTGGCGGCGCTGATTGCGGAGGGCCTTCGATCGAACGACCCTGAAACGGTCGCGCCGCGGACTGCAGCGTTCCGCAAGGGTTTCGACCGGCTGCACTACGTCCGTCAGTAGTGCGGGGGCGGCGGCTCCGGCCCTTCCGCCAGAGCAGGATTGTCCGCGATCTCGCGGAGCCGTGTGCCGAGATCGCCGCACAGGCGCTTTAGCGCAGCGATCTCCGACCATTGCTCGGTGATGGTCTTGTTGAGGTCCTCGATCGCCTGGTCCTGGTAGGCGAGCATAGTCTCGAGTTTCTCGATCCGTGCGGCGAGATCGTCAGGCATCGGATTTCCTTTCAAATAGCGGCACGAGCAGGAAACCAGCGAAGAAGCCGCCGAGATGGGCCTGCCAGGCGATTCCGACACTCATTCCGGTCAGCAACGGCAACAGCGGGACGATGGCATTGCCAATGATCCAGACGATCGCGAAAGTGCGCGCGCTCGGATGCATGGCTACTTCCCGGATGCCCGCCAGCCGCCGGCCGACCACCCGCCGCTCGCCTGTCTCGGGATCGACGGCCACCACGACGGGCTGGAACATGAAACGCAGCGCAGCTCCCGTCAGCGCCGCGACGCCGCCTGAAGCACCGACCAGAACGGCTGGATTAGGGAGCGTCGTCGCCGCAAACGCCGCGGCACCGGCGATCGCTCCGATAGCGAACAGCAGCAGCATCGGTATGGTGCCGTAGCGCTTCGTCAGCGGCGTCGCGAAGATCGCCAGCCAGACCGAATTCATCAGCACATGCTCCCAACCCGAGTGGAGGAAAGCATGGGTGAGAGGCGTCCAGAGGATCGGCAGCCAGCCGCCTTCCACAGCCTCCGGCTCGATCAGCCGGTACGGGAAGAACGAGAACCAGGCGAGCAGCGACTCAACCCCTGCTTCGTTAAGAACGAGCGATTTGGCGGCTTCGATCGCCACAAGGATGCCGCAAAGCAGCAGGACTGCGCCGGGGAGCAGAAAGATCGGCTGACGAGATGGTTCAGCCGCTTGTGCTTGATTTTGTTGGCTATTGTCGTCGCTGCTCATCGAAACTCCAGGCTGGACGGGGTTTGCCGCCCTGATCACAGACTTATCCACATCACGCCGTACCGGTTAACCTTAAGAAAGGTTTAAGCGCGCTTTTATCGCGGCCTTTTGAGAGTGTTTGTCCGCGGCGGAGGCGACCCAAATATGGGCGCAGCCGGGGGCTATTTGAGTCAGGGTTGGCGTCGATGCAGAAACAGAGCACCAAAACGCTCTATGACTACTGGAACTCGCTCCGCGGTTCGCGCAGTGCCCCTGACAGAAGAGACATCGACCCCACCCGTATTCGCGGTGCGCTCGCCAACACCTTCATCCTCGAGTTGAACGAGCAGCGGGAGTTCGATTTCCGCCTCGCCGGCTCGCACCTTTGCACCGCCTATTCGCGCGAGCTCAAAGGTCGCTCCTTCACCCGCCTTTGGCATCCCAAGGACAGGGATGCACTCGAGACGCTGATCCGCGCCGTCACCGAGGATCACGCCGTCGCGCTTGTTACCTTCCAGGGGGTAACCGCGATCAGCTCCAGGCTCGCTGTCGAGTGCATCCTCCTGCCCGTCCGTCACAACGGGTCCACCGAGTCGCGCCTGCTGGGCGCGATGACGGTAATTGACGAGCCCTATTGGTTCGGCGTCCAACCCGTCGTGGAACAGCGTATTACCGGCCTCCGCCTGATCTGGCCGGATGACAACTCGCTAGCCGAGATGGCGCGCGATATTGCCGCCATCGTTCCGCAGGACGTGGTTTACGCCCGCGCCGGCGCTCCAGAGCCGATGTCGGCGACGGTGTTCGGACGGCGTGCGCGCCGCTACGCGCATCTTTCCGTCATCGATGGCGGTCGCATCTGATTTTCTGCGGGTTTCCGGCAATCGGACGACCGACTCTTACGTTCAGTTAACCAAAACTGATTAGCGTCTGTGGGAGACAAGAGTCACCCATGATGCTGACCGACGACCCGACCCCGCATCGCAACACCCGAGCCGGCCGCAACTATGTGCAGCTGCCGCGCTTCCAGCGGGTGAAGGTTTCCGTGCTCGGCCGCTACATGCTGGCGGATCGGCGCGAATTCCCGTGTCAGGTCCTCGAAATGTCACCTGGCGATGCCGCGGTCATCGCCCCGGTGTCTGGCAATGTCGGCGAAAAAGTCATCGCCTATCTCGACCATATCGGACGCATCGAGGGCACCGTAACGGAGTCGATCGATGGCGGCTTCGTGATGGATGTCGCGGCCAGTCCGCGCAAGCGCGACAAGATGGCGGCACAGCTCACCTGGCTCGCCAACAAGGACATCCTCAATCTGCCCGAGGATCGCCGGCACGAGCGTGTCGTGCCCGACATCCGGCACTCGAGCGTCGTTCTGGATGATGGTCGTCGCTACAACTGCAAGATCATCGATATCTCGCTGTCCGGCGCGGCGATCGAACTCTCCGTGCGGCCTGCGATGGGTACGCCGGTGACACTAGGCCGTATGCGGGCGCGTGTGGTGCGGCATTTCTCCGATGGCGTAGCGGTCGAATTCGCCTCGGCGCAGGAAATGCTCACTGTCGTGCAGCAGAACCTCCGCATCAACTAAGACGAGTCCTCGCGGTAGCTGTGACATTGTTGCCGCGGTGACAATCGCTCAGCGCATGGCTGATGTGATTGTAGCCCGCGAAACAAGGCTCCATCGCTTTTGATCAAATTCTGCGCTGACCAGGTAATCACCTAGTGGTGAAACCGGTCAGCCTGATTGACGTATCTGCCGCCCGTCAGCGTGATGGATTGGCCATCGGGCCGAAAGATCACGAGAAACAAATGCCCGCAGTCTCCGGAGTTGGTCGGTCTGGTAACGTTGACATCGATGGTGTGCTTCAAGGGACCAAATGGGCCTCGGGAAATCTGACCTACAGTTTCCCCACTTCCATCTCCCAGTATAACTACTCGAGGAACGGCTTCGAGGCCTTCAACGCGACGCAGCAGGCGGCGGTCAAATCCATCCTCGCCAGCTATGCATCGGTCGCAAACCTCACTTTTACCGAGGTAAAAGAGACCACCTCCACTCACGGCACGATCCGCTTCGGCGAGGAAGACGACGCCGGCACCGCCTTCGCCTACTATCCGAGTACGAACGATCAGGGCGGCGACGTCTGGCTGAACCACAAGGACTACAACGCGCCCGCCAAGGGCAACTATGCGTACATGACGCTGGTGCACGAGAGCGGCCACACGCTGGGCCTCGATCACGGCCAGGATGGTCGCGACGCCCTGCCCTACGACCACGACACGATCGAATATTCGGTCATGACCTACCGTTCCTATGTCGGGAGTGGCACCGGCGCCTACACCGTCTCACAGGGCAGCTACGCTGCGGGCCCGATGCTCGCCGACATTGCGGCGCTCCAGTATATGTATGGTGCCAACTACAATTCGAACGCCGGCAATAACACCTACAAGTGGAACCCCTCGACGGGGGAGCTGACGATCGACGGCGCATCGCAGGGCAAGTCGAGCACCAATACGGTGTTCCAGACCGTGTGGGACGGTGGCGGGA
>JBEBHC010000344.1:0-1629 GCA_040081185.1 Devosia sp.
CGACCGCGCCCCGTGCGAACGCCCGGACTCGAACCGGGACAGGTTACCCTACCAGCTCCTAAGGCTGGCGCGTCTACCAATTTCGCCACGTCCGCGGGACAGGTCCAAGATAGGGCAATGAGCGAGTGACACAACGTGGGGGCCGAACATCAACTACGCCATCAAGCCGAAAGGTCATCAGGGCCATCAGCGAAACGTCGGATATTCAGCCCGCGTTTCGCCGATCGCCTTGATGACCTTTCGCCTTGATAGCGTAGTTCAACGTGTCGCGAACCGGTGCTCGCCGAAGACGCCTACTCTCCGATGAGCAGGTTCACCACCCGGCTTCCCGCACCCGGCCGGACGTCGAACACCATAAGACTCACGTAGTCACCCGGCTTGAGCCCCTTGACGATCGCGTCGAGGTCGCTGACGCTCTTGATGGCGCGCCGTGGTGCCGGATCGAGCTGTCCGTTCTGCAAGCGGATGCGCAACACCTCAGTCACCACGTCGATTCCGGGAATCAGCTTATCGCGCGCCGGTCCATCCTGCGCCACTTGGGACACGCGAACGCCGCGGTCACCCGAGAGGCCGATCTGCTTCGCCATCTCAGACGTGAGCGGCTCGACCGAGATGCCGAGCTTGCCGGCGGCGGCGCCCTCGGCGGGTGCTGACACCGGTGCCACGGACACACGGGCCGTCTCTTCGGCCGCGATCAGCTTGACCTTGAACGACTTTTTCGTGCCGTAACGCAACACGTCAACGTTCACCGTCTCGCCCACCTGCCGCGAGCGCACAATGCGCTGCAGCGAACTGACGCGCTCGACCGGCTTCCCGTCGATGGCGACAACAACGTCGCCGATCTCGATGCCCGCGTCATGCGCGGGGCCGCCCTGCGGAGGTGTGAAAGCTTCGATCTTCACCCCGGCCACCCTGGCCAGGCCGTTGATGCCCGCATCTTCCGGTTGGAGCGCTGACACCCTTACACCCATCACCGGCAGACGCACGCGTCCGTCCTTGATCAGCGCGTCGGCGACGGTCTTGACAAGCGTGATCGGAATCGCGAAGCCGTAGCCGGAGTAGTAGCCGGTTTGCGAGGCAATGGCGCTGTTGAGGCCGATGACTTCGCCGCGCAAGTTCACCAGCGGTCCACCCGAATTGCCGGGATTGATCGCGGCATCGGTCTGGATGAAATCCGAAATCGTGAAGCCGCCGGCGTTCGGCAACTGGATTTCGCTGCCACGGCCTTTGGCCGAGATGATACCAGCGGTGACCGTGAAATCGAGACCGAGCGGATTGCCCACGGCAAGCACCCAATCACCGATGCGCGTGGCTTCGTCGTTGCCCACGGGCAGAGTGGGCAAGCCCTTCGCGTCGATCTTCACGACGGCGACGTCAGTGGTGGAATCCGTGCCGATGACACGCGCCTTGAACGAACGTCCATCGCTCAGCAGGATCTGCACCTGATCGGCGTCAGCAACGACATGATTGTTGGTGATGATGTAGCCATCACTCGAGAGAATGAAACCGGATCCCTCGCCGCGCTGTTGACGCTGCGGTTGGTTGCCGTTGCCGAATTGCTCAAGGAAATCTTCCATGCCCTGCGGCCGACCGCGCGGACGCGCCGACTGTGGACGGGCGTTGCGCGTG
>JBEBHC010000169.1:0-6263 GCA_040081185.1 Devosia sp.
GCCGGTCGGCAGCCAGCGTTTCGACGATGTGCCCTGCATACATGACGACGACCCGGTCGCAGAATTTGCTGACCAGGTTGAGATCGTGGCTGACAAAGATCAGTCCCATGCCGCGCCGCGTCACCAACTCGTCGAGAATGCCGAGAACCTGTGCGCGAACCGAAACATCGAGGGCCGAGGTGGGTTCATCCGCGATCAGCAGGTCCGGCTCGCGCACCACCATCATCGCGATCATCACGCGCTGACCCATGCCGCCAGACAATTCGTGCGGGTAGAGAGCCGCGACGCGAGCCGGCTCGCGGATATGCACGGCCTCCAGCGTCTCCATTGCCTTCCGGCGCGCATCGCGCCCCGAAATACGGCGGTCGCCGATACGGATGGCTTCGACGATCTGCGCCCCGACCCGCATCACCGGATTGAGCGAGAACTTCGGGTCCTGCAAAATCATCCCGAGCCGGCCACCGCGCAGGGATCGCCTCACGCGAGGGCTGGCCGTCAGCAGGTCGATGCCGTCGAACGTCATGCGATCGGCCGTCATCCGCGCGAAAGGCGGCAACACGCCGAGCACCGAGCGGCCGGTGAGGCTTTTGCCCGAACCGCTCTCACCCACGATGCCCAGCTTCTCGCGGCCGAGCGAGAACGAGACGCCACGCACCGCTTCGCGATAGCCGCCCTCCTCCGATCGGAAGGCGACACGCAGGTTCTGTACATTCAGCAGGTCGCTCAATTGCGCTGCCTCAGATGCGGGTCGAGCAGATCGCGCAACGCGTCGCCGAGAAGGTTGAAGCCGAGGCTGACGATAAAGATGGCGGCTCCCGGAATGGTCGCCACCCACCACTGGTCGAAGATGAACTTGCGGCCGGTCGAGATCATCGCACCCCATTCCGGCAGCGGCGGCTGCGCGCCGAGGCCGATGAAACCTAGCCCTGCCGCCGTCAGGATGATGCCGGCCATGTCGAACGTCATGCGCACGATCACCGAGCTGAGGCACATCGGGATCACGTGAAGAAAGATGATCCGCATCTCGCTGCCACCGGCCAGGCGGATGGCGGCCACGTAGTCCGAGTTTCGCACCACCAACGCCTCTGCACGCGCCAGCCGCGCGTAGGGTGGCCAAGCCGTCAGCGTGATGGCCAGCGCTGCATTAACGATGCCCGGCCCCAGCGCTGCAACGAAAGCTAGCGCCAGCAGCAGCTTCGGCACGGCGAGGAACACATCGGTGATGCGCATGAAGACGGCATCGACCCACCCGCCGAGCGTGCCCGAAACCGCCCCGATGATGAGCCCTATCGGCGCTGAACTGACGATCACCAGCGCCACGATGAGCAGCGTGAGGCGGGAGCCGTAGATGAGCCGGGAATAGATATCGCGCCCCAATTCGTCCGCCCCGAACCAGTAAACGGCACTGGGCGCCGACAACCGATCCGTTAGGGTCGGCGCATAGGGATCGTGCGTCGCGAGCCACGGGGCGAACGCGGCGCAGAACAACAACACCAAGACGATCACCAACCCGACCACGCCGAGCGGATTGCGGACAAAGCGCCGGGCAAAGCTGCGAAGCTCTTTGATCTGCGCTGCACGAAGGGCCGCTCGAGTATCCCCCACGGGAAGCGTTGCGTCGCTCATGCCGTCCTCCGCCGCGAGCGTGGGTCGAGCACGCTGTAGAGCACATCGCTGAGCATGTTGATGAGCACATAGACGATGCCGACCAGCAGCGTGCCGCCCAGCACAGCGTTCATGTCGGCCGCGAACAGCGACGAATAGATGTAGTTGCCAATACCCGGCCACGAAAAGATCGTCTCGACCAGCACTGAGCCTTCGAGCAACCCGCCATAGCTCAGCGCAATCACGGTCACGAGCGGTATGGCGGCATTGCCCAGCGCATGGCGCATCACCACCGTCAACTCGTTCGCCCCCTTGAGCCGTGCCGTCAGGACATACTCGCGACTGAGCTGATCGAGCATCACCGAGCGCGTCATGCGCGAGATGTAGGCGAGGCTGTAATAGCCAATGAGGATCGCCGGTAGTGCCATGTGGCTGATGGCATTCCAGAACACATCCCACTGCCCCTGCATCGAAGCGTCGATGAGGATCGAGCCGGTGCGCCGCGTCACGACACCTGTGAAGAAAACATCGACCTGCCCCGGTCCCGAGACCCAGCCGAGCTTGTAGTAGAACACGTAAAGTCCAACGAGGCCGAGCCAGAAGATCGGCACCGAGTAGCCCACGAGCCCCACGATGCGGATCAGATGGTCCGGCCACTTCTCGTGCCAGTATGCGGACGCCACGCCCATCGGCACCCCGAGCACGACGCCGATGATCAGCCCGATGGTGGCGAGCTCCAGCGTGGCGGGAAAGAACGCCAGCAAGTCTGTTAGCACCGGCCGCGAGGTCGAGAACGACACGCCGAAATCGCCGCGCAGCAGCTTGCCGACATACTCGACGAACTGCTGCAGCACCGGCTTGTCGAGACCGAGTTCGAGGAAGACGCGCTGATAGACTTCAGGCGTCGCCTTCTCGCCCACGATCGAGAGAACCGGATCGATGGGCAGCACGCGGCCGATGAAAAATGTGAGGGCCGAAAGCCCGATGAGGGTGATCGCGAAGGTCAGCAGCCAGGTGCCGAGATCGAGCAGCAGCCGGATGGGTCTGGGCAGGGTCGCGTTCACATCGCCTCTGATAAGTTGGGACCGGGAGCACGCCCCCGGTCCCATTCTGACTATTCCTTGGTCACGCCGCCATAGCGATCGTCCGAGAAGGTGATGCCGAGCACCACGCCCTTGACGTTCTTGCGCATGGCAACCTTGCGGCTGTCCTGGAACATGAACACGAACGGCGAAGTGTCCGTGTGAAGGCGCTGGGCTTCGTCATAGAGTGCCTTGCGCTTGTTGACGTCCTGCTCCTGCACGGCCAGGTTCACGAGGTCGGATACCTTGCCCGAGTTCCAGCCGAAGCGGTCGGCGAGGTTGCCCTTCTGCCCGTCCGGATCGGATGCGTCGTGGTTGCCGAACGCCTTGGCGTTCGAGTGCGGATCGGGATAGTCCGGTCCCCACAGGCCAAACCAGATGTCGAGATCGTGCGAGCGGTAACGGTCGAGCCACGGGCCGCCGTCAACCACCTGCAAGTCGAGATCGATCCCGGCCTGCGCCGCAGTGGCCTGCACCGCCTGGGCGTAGTCAGGATAAGGCGGCACGTTCCACACGACCGTCGACAGTTTGATAGGCGTCGCAACGCCGGACTCGGCGATCAGCTGCTTGGCCTTCTCGACGTTCAGCGAGTAGGGGTTGTAGTCGATGCCACCACCCAGGAACCCGTCCGGGATCATCGTCTGGTGCACCTTGATGGCGCCTTTGCCGATGGTATCCGCGATGCCCTGGTAGTCGACGAGATACTTGATCGCCTCGACGACCTTCGGATTGCTCAGCGCTGGGTTACGGACGTTGAGGCCGAAGTAGTAGATGGTCGACGACACGCCCTCGAGCACCTGCACATCAGGGTTGGCCGTAACCGCCCCGATGTCGTCCGGCCCGAGCTTGTTGGCAATGTCGATGTCGCCCTTCTCGAGCGCGAGACGCTGCGTCGCGCTTTCCGGCATATGCTGCAGGAACAAGCGTTCCACACCCGGTGCCGTGCCCCAATAGTTAGGGTTGCGGGTCATCAGGATCGAGACTTTCGGGTCCCACTTGGTCAGCACATACGGACCCGAGCCTGCCGAATTGTCGGCCTTGAGCCAGGCATTGCCGTAGTCGTTGCTGCCGTCTTCCCGCTTGGCCTCGTGCTCCTTGACCACCTTGGAGTCGACGATGCCGCCCGTATAGGACGACAGCACGTAGAGCACAAAGCTCTGCGCGTACTTCTGGTCGACCTGGATGACCAGCGTCATGTCATCCGTCGCCTTGATCTTTTCGGCGACGTTTTCCTTGTTGATCCCGAACTGCGTCAGGATGAACGAGATGCGGCTGTCGAGCAGGATGACGCGCTGCAGCGAGTATTCGGCGTCGATGGCCGTCACCGGATTACCGGAGGCGAACTTGGCCGCCGGGTTCATCTTAAAGGTGAAGGTCTTGCCGTCTTCCGACACGGTCCAGCTCTCGGCAAGAACCGGAATGAGCTTGGTCGCATCGACCGGATCGAACGTCACGAGCGGCTGATAAATCTGCTGGCTGGCCAGCACGCCGCCCACTTCCGACACTTCCGCCGGATCGAGCGTGATGATGTCGTCGATGGCATCGGCGATCACCAACGTATTCTGTGGCGTCGCCGCGATGGCGCCGGTTGCGGTCATTACCGCGCCGAGTGCCACTGCGACGAGCGCTTTGTACAAACGCATGGCAGTCTCCCTGGTTAAGGTTTGTAGAGTCCGGCGATGGATGCCGGTTCGGGTCGTCATCTCTCGCTGATCCCCTCGAAGGTGAAGACCAGCGCAGCGATGGGTAGAAGTGTGTCGACTGCTGCGAGCAGCGACGGCGTGAGAATGCCGGCATCACCGAGTGCGCAGAATACCCCGCGAACCTCCCCGGCAATGATGATCGGCGCGCACAGCGTAGAGCCGTAGCCAAGAGCGACCAGTTGATCCGCCTCCGGAATGAATTCGGCAAGTTGCGAAGGATTGTCCGCAATGACAGCGCGCTTGTCGCCGAAGATGCGCCGATGCCAGGCATCGTCTGTCCGGGGATCGAACCCGCCAATGGGAAACGCGACGGTATCGGATGTCCCGATCCGGTGCGTGACCGACTTATCCGGTGCCGTGGCGAGCATCGTAACGGTACGCACGCCGGGCATAGCCATCGCCTGAGAGACGACAAAGGCCATCAACTCCACGGGTCCGGCGGCCAGAGCCGCAGCAATTTCGCGCGATCTGTGAAGCTCGATGATGCTCATTCGGGGAACAGCCTCATTGTGCCGACCCAGAGCTCAATCGCCGTGTCCTCGCCAATGTTGGTGCCGCGATGCGGCTTGCGACTGTCGAAGTGCAGCGTGTCCCCTGCCCGCAATTCGTAGGCTGCGCCATCCACCTCGTAGAGCATCGTGCCGCCGACGAGATAGACGAAGTCCTCCCCCTCGTGGCTCATCATTTCCGACGCGTGCCCCGGCGGCACATGCGACAAGCATGCATTGAGCTTGGCATCCGCGAACCCGCGCTCGAGAAACTCGTAGTACCGCGCGGTCCCATCCACCTTGAAGGTCGGGCGCTCCCCGGCATGGCTCACTACCGAGTGCGAGCGCCGCGGCGCGTTCGTCACGAACATGTCGACGGACGCATCCAGCGCCTTCGCGACATTGTAAAGCGAGGCCAGCGACGGCGTCGAAATCCCGCGCTCGATCTGCGAGATGAAGCCGATGGTCAGCGAGGCCTCGTCGGCGACCTGCTGCATGGTCTTGCCGATGGCCTTGCGGCGCGCTCTCAGCCGCGCCCCGAGGTCTTCACCCGAGGTCACAAAGGAGTTGGACATCTCGCGGATGTCGTCGGCATGCATGTCGCGCGTTGAGCCCTGTTCTTTAGTCACACTAAACTCGTCCAAGCCGGTGTCAACCGCGTCAGACGCTTGATTCGTATGCGACTGTAGCCAGTAGCGCGTCTCTCAGTGGCGTCGGCTCGCTGAACCCCAGTTCCTGCCGGATGCGGCCCGTGTCGAGCGTGAGCGGATAGGTGAGGTCGGTCGCCTCGGCCCGCTGATGCAGCAGCGCCTTTTCGCTGGCGGGCACTGTCTCCACCTCGATCGACTTGTTGAGCACCACGGCGAAGTTCAGCAGCCACTCGATCGGTGTCCGGACGAAATCCTGCCCGACATTGTAGATGCGGCCGGCCGCCCTCGGATCGAGCGCCGCCATCAACATCGCCTCGGCCACGTCGTCGACGTACCCGTACGAATTGCCCCATTTGGCCGCGCGCTCGTCGAGCTTCACCACACCTCCCGCCTGCACGGCCTTGATCGCCCAGGCGAAACGATGCTGCTTGTCACGCGGCCCGAAGATCATTGGCGCGCGAATGATGGTGGTCGTGAACCGGGTGTCCACCTTCGCCGCGTCCTCCAGCACGATCTTGTCGTAGTCCTCGAACAGCGCCGCATCGACGCCCTGCGGCCGGTGCGGATTGCCGCGATAGGGATAACGAAACGACCGCGGCGGATCGTCTTCCTTGGCCGGCGCTTGCTGCACCGGAGGCTGCTCCTTCCGAAGCAGGCCCGCATAGTTGGAATAGACGTCCACGGAGCTCAGCAGCACGTAGCGCCCGCCCACCTGCCCCACCGCGTCGAATACGC
>JBEBHC010000345.1:0-1610 GCA_040081185.1 Devosia sp.
CGCCTATTTTTCTGCGGCAACCACACTATGAGTGCGCTAAATCCTCCAACAATGAGAAGTGCAGCGAGAAGTGCAAACAGCGTGCCAGACTCAAGAAGTTTGGGCGCAATGTCATAGAGTGAATGTTGATACGTTGGCAGGTACCACAGAAGACCAAAGACGATTGTGAGGAAAAATTCGGCGCAACGACGTAGTGGCACCGTGCGATGCTGCAATACAACGGAGGAGGCAATGGAGCTTGCGATAGCGACAGTGAAAATAAGTCCAATTTGCTGATGCGTTGCGATGGTGAACATGCCGAGCGGGACCCACGCAATGGATCCTCTTTCAAAGGCTGTGAACGCGAGAGCGCACCAGAGTAGTGCAACGAGCGTCTTCTCATACATCATGAGAAAACCCTCGTACTGCACAGTAGAAAGTAGTGCAGCAAGAAGAATAAAAAACGCTGTGAGTTCTCCATGGCTTTTTCGGAAGCAGAGAGCGAGTGCGCATGCCAAGACCACGGGGAAAATATTCCAGAGCGCACCAATCAGCACATCCACTGGCATGCCGAGGTGCATGAGTATGCTCGAGAAAAAGAAGAGCCCGGGTGCATGTGCACGTGCCCAAGGGGCTACATTCAAAGCATCAAATGGAGGAAGCCCAATGGAATGACGAAGAAAGAGATAGCGATAAATACCCGCGTCATATCCAAATGGAACATCGGGGAACACATACATCGACCAAAAATATTTAATGACAAGAAGCACAACGACGATCCCCGAAAAAACAGGAAGCAGCCGCTTAGGAAGCATCTCTCGCATCGGTTAGGAGTATAGCGCACGAAAAAGCTTCATGTGAGCCTGTATTTCATGCGTCGTATCAAAGACCGATCGATGTGCACGACATCCGTCGTGAAGCCGCTGCCAGAGCATGTCATCCTGAAGAAGTTCAATGATGCTGCGTGAAAGACTTGCAGGATGAAGATCAACCAGAATACCCGTACGTCCAGGCTGAACAACACACTGCAAACCGGGGGCAAGGGTACCAAGGACAGGCGTACCTGCTGCAGTACTTTCCGCTGCTGCAAGGCCAAATCCTTCAAGGCGCGATGGGCAGATTGTCAGACGCGATGAACCGAGAAGAGAGTGAAGATCAGTATCGGAAAGACGACCCAGAAATGTCATGCCATCTCGTGCATTTTCTTCCCAGCCGACGACTGAGAGTGTGGCAGCAGGAATAACTCGACGCACAGCAGGCCATGCAGAGAGAAGCAGGTCCCATCCCTTACGAGTATCCGGACGACCAACGAAAACGCAGGCGTGCTTTTTTCTGAGCTCACTGTCAGAGCTGAGCCATGGAGCAAGATCGAATCCGCATCCAATAACTGTGATGCGTGACGCCGGAATACCGTACTCACTCCTAAGAGACTCAGCCGTATCTTCCGAAATTGCGATGATGGCATCTGCACGTTGATATGTCTTTTTTTCGAGAGCGACAAAAATTTTTTTCCACGCCTGACCAGGCATTCTGCTTTGGGCAGCGTACGTATGATTTGCGGTCACAACAACTTTCACGCGACTCGGGAAAAATGGCAGCAGGACGCCACCAGGGCCACAATGAATATGAAG
>JBEBHC010000170.1:0-6173 GCA_040081185.1 Devosia sp.
ACGCCTGACGGCGCCACCTCCCCCACGGCGTTGCCGTAGGGGAGGGACCGACTGCCAACTTACTGATGGTCCCAGTATTTCCTGCTGGGCTCATCCGGCATCAGGCCGACGTCGCGCCGCAGATAGCTGGGCAATTGTTCGGGCGAACCTCGCACCCTTTCGGGCCATTGCGAGAGAACGGCTGAAACCATCCGCTTCACGAAGCTGCGCTCCTTGCGCGGGATGGACGGAACGAAGCTGGGCAGAACCGAAATCGAAGAGTGAGACATTTTGCATTGCCGGACGCGCAAAGGCTCCGGCTCCCTGGTTGAGAGTTGGAGGAGACGGCTCCGGCGCCGGACGCGAATGGAATCGCGGACGAACGGACGGAGACGTTGGCTGGAGTTGCGGTTTAGTGGCTGGTCAGAGCCGGTGACGGATGGCCGCTAGGGCCGGACGCTCATGGAGCGGTAGTCATCCCGGCAGCAACAGGGCCACGTGTGAAGACACAGAGCTGATAGAACATGTGCGACTCCTTCGTGGTTTGCGTTGCGAACAGTGCGGCTGATACCGGAGGCGATTCCGCCTGACAAGGTAAAACTGCGGCAGGCCGCCGCACCCCTTCACGCTGTGGCTGCGCCGCAACAATGGCCGCCGCAAACCATCAAATTCGCAATTCCTTGTCTCGAATATCGCTTTGCACTAGGAACGGCGCACGTTTGGGACTTCACCCGCATGGCTGACCAGAAATCACTGATCGCGGCCCGCCTGCCGCGCGGCTTCGAAGACCGTTCGCCTGCCGATATCGCTGCCGTCGACCGCATGGTGAGCGTCATCCGCGGGGTGTACGAGCGCTACGGATTCGACCCGGTCGAGACGCCGTTCTTCGAATACACCGAGACCCTCGGCAAGTTCCTGCCCGATACCGACCGGCCCAATGCCGGTGTGTTCTCGCTGCAGGACGATGACGAGCAGTGGATGAGCCTGCGCTACGATCTCACCGCGCCGCTCGCCCGCCACTTCGCCGAAAACTTCGACAAGCTGCCCAAGCCCTTCCGCTCCTATCGCCAGGGCTGGGTGTTCCGGAACGAAAAGCCCGGCCCGGGCCGCTTCCGCCAGTTCATGCAATTCGATGCCGACACCGTCGGCGCCGCCGGCCCGGAAGCCGACGCCGAAATGTGCATGATGATGGCCGACACCATGGACGCCCTCGGCCTCGCCGGGAAATACGTGGTGAAGGTCAACAACCGTAAGGTGTTGGACGGCGTGCTGGTAGCAGCGGGCGTGAACGGGGCAGGGCAGACGCTTTCGGTCCTGCGCGCCATCGACAAGCTCGACAAGTTTGGCCCAGAGGGCGTCGACCTGCTGCTCGGCGAGGGGCGCAAGGACGAGAGTGGCGACTTCACCAAGGGCGCTGGTCTCACCGACAATCAACGTAAAGTTGTGCTGAGTTACGTCGCGGGTCATCCCCCCGGTGACAACGAAGGCATGGTTGAACTCAACGCGATGCAGTCGATGTTCTCGTCTGCCGGTTATGGTCCCGACCGCATCCGCATCGATCCCTCGGTCGTCCGCGGCCTCGAATACTACACCGGTCCCGTCTTCGAGATCGAACTCACCTTCGCCGTGACCAACGAGAAGGGCGAGCAGGTGGTCTTTGGCTCCGTCGGTGGTGGTGGCCGCTACGACGGCCTCGTATCGCGCTTCCGCGCCGAGCCTGTTCCGGCGACCGGCTTCTCCATCGGCGTCTCGCGTCTCGCGACGGCACTGAAGCTCACCGGCAATCTCTCGGCCGAACCCAAGTCCGGGCCCGTCGTCGTCATCGTGCTCGATCGCGATGCGGCAGCGATAGCCGACTACCAGGCGATGACCAGCGAACTGCGCCGCGCCGGCATCCGCGCCGAGATGTATCTCGGCTCCTCCGGCATGAATGCGCAGATGAAATATGCCGACCGCCGCAACGCACCCGCGGTGGTCATCGTCGGCTCCAACGAGCGCGCCGAAGGCAAGGTCACCATCAAGGATCTGGTGGCCGGCGCCGAAGCCGCCAAGGGCATCAAGGACAATGCCGAGTACAAGGCCGCCAAGGTCGGCCAGTGGACCGCCGATCGCGCCGACCTCGTCGCCGAGCTCAACAAGATCGCCTCGATCGCGGCCCAGACGGGCAAGGCCGTCTGATGGCGCAGAAGTCGCCGAGCGAGCGCCGCGCCGCGCTGATCCGTCTGGTCGAGTCGCGCACGGTCACGCGCGTTGCCCCCGGCCTGCTGCTGCCAGCGGGACCGTATCTCGATCTTGCCGGTGAAGAGTTCGGTCGCAACCTGCTGCTCTCCACCGCCAATAACGGCATCGAATACTGCCTGCGTCCCGATTTCACCCTCCCCATCGCCAAGGCTTATCTCGACGAGGGCATGGTGGGCACGCCCGGCGCCTATACCTATCTCGGCCCGATATTCCGCCAGGAAGACGGCTACCCGGTCGAAGCGGAGCAGGCGGGCCTCGAACTGCTCGGCCAGCCCGACGCCGGCGCCGCGCTCGACCAGGTGCTGACCTTCGCGCGCTGGGCACTCGCTATTTACGACATCAGCGATCCGCACATTCGTCTCGGCGGTGTCGGCCTGTTCGAAGCGCTGCTCGCCAACATGGATATCTCGCCGCAATGGCAGAGCCGCATCCGCCATCGCTTCGGTCACGCCAATGCTATGGCGCGGCTGATGGAGCGGCTGACTTCGCACGATGCACGCATCGCCGGCACCGCGCCCGATGCGCGCGAGAGCATCATCGAGATCGTCACCGACAATATGCTGACGGCGGGGTTGAGCCTCGTCGGCTCGCGCGTCCCTGAAGAGATCGCCGACCGCTATCTCGAAAAGCAGGCGCTCGACGCCATGCCCATCCCCGAGGATCGCGTGCAGCTGCTGGTGGACTATCTGGCCGTCAACGAAAGCGGCCAGCGCGCGCTCGACACCATCAACAAGCTGACCCGCTCGCACGGCATCAATCTCGAAGGCCCGCTCGCGGTGGTGCGAACCCACGCCGCAGCGCTTGCAGCGTTGTCGCCGAACGCCGACGTGGTCTTCGATGCAAGCTTTTCGCCGCGCCTCGACTACTACACCGGCGTCGTATTCGAGATGACCTCAGAGGAGGGCTACATCCTCGCCTCGGGCGGCGAGTACGACCGGCTGTTCGACCGGCTGGGTGCGCCGATGCAGGTCACTGCATCCGGCTGCGCCCTCTGGACCGACCGGCTGGAAGAGGAGGCCATGAAGCGATGAACATGCCCGGCAACGAGAACAACCTCGTCATCGCCGTGCCCTCCAAGGGCCGCCTCGAGGAGCAGACCCGCATCGTCTTCACCGAAGCCAAGCTGCCGATCGCGCGGCCCGGCGGCGCCCGTTCCTATGTCGGCACCATCAAGAACCAGCCGCAGGTGTCGGTGCGCTTCTATCCCGCCGCCGAAATCGCCCGCGAGCTGGTGATGGGCACCGTCGATATCGGCGTCACCGGCTCCGACCTCGTGCATGAAGCGGCCGAGAACGGCGGCGACAATGTCATCTTCGTCAAGCCCCTAGGCTTCGGCCATGCCGATGTGGTGGTGGCCATCCCTGATGCGTGGATCGACGTCACGCATATGAGCGATCTCGCCGATGTCGCCTCCGACTTCCGGGCGCGGCACGGCCGCTGGCTGCGTGTCGCGACCAAGTACACCCACCTGACGCGCCGCTTCTTTTCGAGCTACGGCATCGCCGAATACCGCATCGTCGAAAGCGCCGGCGCCACCGAAGCGGCACCCGCTGCCGGTGCAGCCGACTTCATCGTCGACATAACCTCTTCGGGTGAAACCCTCACCGCCAACGCCCTGCGCGTGCTGGAAGACGGACTGGTCCTGCGGAGCGAGGCGACGCTGGTGGTGTCCAAGACCGCACCCTGGTCGCCGATGAAAAAGGCCCAGCTCGAGGCGCTTTTGTCCATCATGGGCGGCATCGCCCCCGGCACCTCGACGCTGCTCTGACCCGTCAACAGAGCCGCAAGGTCTTCGGCCTTATAAGAAATCCTCACATTTCCCGGGCGATTCGCTTGGCCGACGACCTCGATCTCACCATCCTCATGCCCTGCCTCAACGAGGCGGAGACGCTGGGCACCTGCATTCGCAAGGCGCGCGGCTATATCGAGCGCAGCGGCATCTCGGCCGAAATCCTCATAGCCGATAACGGCTCGACCGATGGCAGCCAGGAGATCGCCCGCGCCGCCGGAGCCCGTGTCGTCGACGTGCCGGTCAAGGGCTACGGCGCCGCTCTCGCCGCCGGCATCGAGGCCGCAGGGGGTCGCTTCGTGATCATGGGCGACGCCGACGACAGCTACGATTTCTCGGCGCTTGATCCCTTCGTCGAACGGCTTCGCGCTGGCAGCGACCTCGTGATGGGCAACCGCTTCGCCGGCGGCATCCTGCCCGGTGCAATGCCCTGGCATCACCGCTACATCGGCAACCCGGTCCTGAGTTTCGCCGGCCGCCTGTTCTTCAAGACCAAGGCGCGCGATTTCCATTGCGGCCTGCGCGGGTTCTCGCGCGATGCCGTTCGCCGCCTTCACCTGCGCACCACTGGAATGGAATTCGCCTCCGAGATGCTGGTCAAGGCCACGCTGTCCGGCCTGCGCATAGAGGAGGTCCCGACCACGCTGAAGCCGGATGGCCGCAGCCGCGCGCCGCATCTGCGGTCGTTCCGTGACGGCTGGCGCCACCTGCGCTTCCTGCTGCTGTTCTCGCCGCGCTGGTTGTTCCTCTATCCGGGGCTGACGCTGCTCGGCATCGGCCTGTTCCTCGGCGCGCTGCTGATCCGCGGTCCCGTGAGCTTTTCCCCGACCGTCGTGCTCGACCTGCACAGCTTCCTGATCGCCGCCATGTGCATCCTCGTCGGCCTACAGGCGGTGAGCTTCGCCATTATCGGCCGTCGGTTCGCGTCGCGCTACGGCTTCATCCCGCGCTCGGGCACGTTCGATCGCGTGCTCGAGTGGCTGACCCTCGAACGCGTCCTCATCGCCGCGCTGATCTTCACCGCCGGTGGCACCATCGCGCTGATCTGGGGCTTCGGCGAATGGGCCAGCCGCGGCTTCGGCCCACTGCCGCTTTCGTCCACCATGCGCGCGATGATTGTCGCGGTGACGACCCTCGTCGCCGGCCTGCAGCTCGCCATGTCCGCCTTCATGGCTTCGATGATCGACATCCCGTTGACCGAGCATCGCGTCGAAGTCCCGCGCGACGACCACATGGTGCGCCGCTCGTAATGCTCGATCCACTGGTTCTCGTCGCCCTCGGCTTCGTCGGCATGCTGGCGGGCTTTGTCGACGCCATCGGGGGAGGGGGCGGCATCATCGGCGTCCCGGCGCTGCTCGCCGCAGGTGTGCCGCCCATCGCCGCGCTCGGCACCAACAAGGTGCAGTCCGTCATCGGCACCACCATGGCCGTCGCAACCTATTGGCGCGGCGGCTACGTGTCCTTAAGAAGCCTGCTGGTCGCCATCCCGGTCACCTTTGCAGCCTCGATGCTCGGAGCCTGGTCGATCAAGCAGATCGACACGAGCCTGCTCCTCGTAGCGGTGCCCATCGCCCTCATCCTGATCGCGGCTTACTTCCTCTTCGCGCCCAAACTCAGCGATGACGATCGCCACGCGCGTCTGCGCTTTGAAACCTTCGTGCCCGTCATGGGCGCGATTGTCGGTTTCTACGACGGACTGTTCGGACCCGGCACCGGCTCGTTCTTCACCATGGGCTTCGTCGCCCTGTTCGGCCTCGGGGTCCTGCGCGCATCCGGCCACACCAAGGTGTTGAACCTCGCCTCGAATCTCGGCGCGCTGGCGCTCTTCATTCCGTCGGGGGATGTGTACTGGGGCGTCGCCGCCATTATGGCGGTCGGGCAGATCATCGGCGGCTATCTCGGCGCCCGCACCGGCATCCGTTTCGGCGCGAAGATCATCCGCCCCATCGTGATCGTCGTCTCGGTCGCCCTGGCGATCAAGCTTCTGTTCTTCCGCTAGGCGGCAGGTGGAAGGGTCATGTCGCCGCAGGCCTCCGGAAGCGGGCCTTTGCCGGTCTCCTGCAGGTGTCCTTCGACGATATGCATGGGATGGAACGGCGGCTCGGTCTGGTTTGCTGGTTGCGCCAGGCGAAGGATGTAGCAACCCTCGATCGCCTGCTGGCTG
>JBEBHC010000171.1:0-6172 GCA_040081185.1 Devosia sp.
GTGATGGACCATGCGGCCCGCGCACGCGGCGAGGAAGCCCGGCTCAAGGCCATTCCGGGCAGCGTCGTCGATCCGCGCCGGCCGCCGCCGGGCTGCGACTTCAATCCCCGCTGCGCTTACGTAATCGACGCCTGCCGCACCGCCGTGCCGCCCATGTTCGAAGTCGAGCCGTCGCACGGCGCCCGTTGCATCCGGTGGGCCGAACTCGATGGCTGACGCGCTCCTCGATATTGCCGATCTCAAAGTGCACTTTCCGGTGGGCAAGTCGCTGTTCAACGCGGGTGTGCTGGTGAAGGCGGTCGACGGTGTGTCGTTCAGCGTGCGCCGTGGCGAAGTCGTGGGCCTGGTCGGTGAGAGCGGCTCTGGCAAGACAAGTCTGGGACGTGCGGTGCTTCGTCTCGTCGAGCCGACGTCCGGGTCAGTGCGGTTCGAGGGCAGGGAGGTCACCACCCTCGACGGCAAGGACCTCAAGGACCTGCGCAGCGAGATGCAGATCATCTTCCAGGACCCCTATGCGAGCCTCAATCCGCGCATGAGCGTGGGCGACACTCTCGGCGAGGCGCTTTTGCTGCACGGCATCGGAACAAGCCGCGATCGCAGGCAACGGGTGGCCGAACTGCTCGAAAAGGTGGGTCTGCCCGCTGCGGCCGCGGCGCGCTATCCGCACGAGTTCTCGGGTGGCCAACGGCAGCGCATCGGGATAGCGCGCGCACTGGCGGTGAACCCAAAGTTCATCGTCGCCGACGAGCCGGTCTCGGCGCTCGACGTGTCGATCCAGGCGCAGATCATCAATCTGCTGCAGGATCTGCGCAAGGAGATGGGGCTTTCGATCCTGTTTATCGGTCACGACCTGAGCGTAATCGAGTTCCTGTGCGACAGGGTCGTGGTGCTCTATCTGGGCCGGGTGATGGAAACCGCATCGGCCGCCGACCTCTACACCAAACCCCGTCATCCCTACACGCGGGCGCTGCTGGATGCGGCTCCGGTACCGGACCCGACGCTGCGGCGTGATCGAGTCATGCTGAAGGGCGACATACCGAGCCCGATCAACCCGCCGTCCGGTTGTGTCTTCCGCACCAGATGCCCGTTTGTCATCGATAAATGCGCGGAGGTCGTGCCACCGCTCGAGAGCGTCGGGACCGACCATTCGGTTGCCTGCATCCGGAGCGGTGAACTCACCTTTTCCGAATAGATCGACTTCCAAGCCCATTTTTGCCGCGCTCAGCGCTCAGCTTAGAGAATGCTGGCGCCGGTGCTTGTCGATGAGACTTTTGGCACGGCGCTCAACAATTGCGCGATATGAGTTGAAGTGCGCACAAAGCGGATTATTTCTGGCGTTGCGCGCCCTCGTGTCGCGACATCATCCTGCCTGCCATGGGACGCATCTTCATCGCCTCGCGCGGCAATCCTGAGCATCTGGCGTCGCTGTTTCGCGACGAGTTGCCGGACCACGAAGTGCTCACCGCTCAACCGGCTCCGAACGATGCCGCAGTACCCTATATCGTCGTGGGCCGACCGACGCCCGGCGTCATCCGTGCGGTGCCCGGCCTCGAGCTGGTCCTAAGCCTGAATGCCGGCATCGAGCACCTGCTTGCCAGCGGCGAGGTGCCCGACCATCTGCCGATCGTGCGACTGGTTGATGACGGGCTCGCCGATGGCATGGCCGATTGGGTGCTCGGACATGCCCTCGCGTGGCACCGGAATTTCGGGCTGTACCGCGAGTTGCAGGCCAAAGGCGAGTGGGCTCCGCAGCAGGAAAAGCTCGCCCGCGAGGGGATCGTCACGGTTCTCGGGGCAGGGGCGCTCGGCACGCCGGTGGCGCAGCACTTCGCGCGCTTCGGGTTCACCACGCGGGTGTGGAGCCGCTCGGGCCGCGCGGTGGACGGCGCAGAGAGTTTCGCCGGCAAGGAGCAGCTCGTGGCCGCGGTCACAGGTGCCGATATTCTCGTCAACCTGCTGCCGCTGACCGCCGAAACCGAGAACCTCATCGACGCCAACGTGCTCGGCGCCGTCGCCACGGGCGGCTTCCTGATCAACGGCGCGCGTGGTGGCCACATCGTCGACGCGGACCTTATCGCCGCGCTGGACAGCGGCCAGTTGTCGGGCGCCGCGCTCGACGTATTCCGCACCGAACCTTTGCCGGCGGATCATCCGTTCTGGCGGCACCCCAAGATCATGATTTCACCGCATGTGGCCGCGCCGACGCACGCCCACACCGCGGTCAAGGAGATGGCCGAGAACATCCGGCGCTTCGAGCGCGGAGAAGCACTCAACCATGTCGTCAATCGAAAGCTGGGTTACTGAACCACGCACGATTGGCGTTCTGACGACGCATACCCCCGCAAGGGCCAAACAGGGAAAAGGGACGACCGCCATGACATTGAAGATGACTCGACGCACGGCCATCCAGGCCATGCTTGCATCCACTGCCGTTGCTACCGTGATGCATGGTGTGCCCGCGTGGGCGCAGACCAAGGGCGGTACGCTGACCGTCGGCCTCACCTATGAGATCGACACCATGAACGTCTATTCCACCGGCTTCCTGGGCGATGCCCAGGCGGCTGTGGTCGAAGGTCTGCTGGCCCCCGATAAGGACGCCAGGTACGTGCCGGTGCTGGCGACCGAAGTGCCGACGATAGAGAACGGCGGCATCGTCGTCGCGGCCGACGGCAAGACGATGAAGATCACCTACAAGCTCCGCCCCGGCGTGACCTGGCACGACGGCAAGCCGTTCACCTCTGCCGATGTGAAATACACGTGGGAAGCCGTCAAGGACGAGAAATTCATCGCTGAATCCAAGGACGGTTCCGCTGAGGTGGAGTCGATCGATCTGCCCGACGACCTCACGGCGGTGGTCAACTACAACACCATCCTGCCGACCTTCGCCTCGACGCTGTTCACCTTCGGCATCATGCCCAAGCACCTGCTCGAAGGCACCGACCTCAATACGTCGAGCTACAACCAGACGCCGGTCGGCACAGGTCCGTTCAAGGTCAAGGAATTCGTCGCCGGCCAGTACGTCGCGCTTGAGCGCTACGATGGCTATTGGCGGAAGGCCGAGAACGGCGATGCGCTGCCCTACCTCGACGGCATCGTCTTCAAGATGATCCCGGACAGCAACACGCTGATCACCCAGCTGAAGTCCGGTGAAGTCGATCTCGTGGCGCAGACACCGTACAATCAGGCGCAGCAGCTTGCAGGCGTCGATCGTATCGAGCTGATCACCGGGCCGCTGCTCAGCTGGCAGCACTTCGACTTCAACTTCAAAAGCCCCGGCCTCGACGACCTCGTTGTCCGCAAGGCCGTCGCCATGGCGATCGACCGGAACGTGCTCAGCAAGGCGCAGGGCGGCTATCCGCAGCCGATCAAGTCACCTGTGGTGCCGGTGTTCGAGTTCTACGATCCGAACACGCCTGAGATCGCCTTCGATGTCGCGGCGGCCAACAAGGCCCTCGACGATGCCGGATACGTGATGGGCGGCGACGGTGTCCGCGCCAAGGGCGACGTGCGTCTCTCCTACAAGTTCATGGTGCAGGCCGGCAGGGCCGACGACGAACTGGTGCAGCAGGTGATCATCACCCAGCTCAAGGCGATCGGTATCGAAGCCGTCGCCGACAACCAGACCGGCGTTGCCTATCGCGAAGCCCGCTACAAGGGCGGCTACGACTTCATCTATGGCCGCTGGATCACGTCTGCCGATCCTGTCTACTCGGTGTTCTGGGGGACCGGTGGTCCCAACAACGGCCAGAGCTACTCCAACCCGGCGCTCGATGCGGCTTTCCAGAAGTTCGAGAACACGCTCGATCCGGCGGAACGCAAGGCCGCAGCTTCGGAGTTCCAGAAGATCATCGCGGAGGACGTCCCCACGGTCTCCCTGACCACCAACGTCGCGCTGATCGCCAAGCTCAAGGCGCTGAAGAACTTCGTGCCCAACCCGACGAACATGACTAACTTCGTCGATACGAGCGCCTGGTACATCGAGTCCTGACCTCCCTGTCCCTGACTTGGTGCCCGGCGTAGTCTGCCGGGGACCTTTTTCTTCAGCCGGGAGACGGCATGAGTTTAGGCTTCATCCTGCGCCGCATCCTTGGGGCCATCCCGCTCCTGCTCGGGATCTCGCTGATCCTGTTCACGATCGTGCATTTCGCGCCCGGCGGTCCGCTCGATGTCTATGCCGACAATCCTTCCGTCTCGCCCGAAGCGCTGGAGCAGATGGCCAAGCGCTTCGGCCTCGATCAGCCGGTCCCGGTCCAATACGTCCTCTGGCTCAAGGCGATGCTCACCGGCGACTGGGGTTTTTCGATCCGCACCGGCCAGCCGGTGATCAACGAGATCGTGGGGCGCCTGCGCCCGACGCTCGAACTGGGCGGCGTGTCGCTGCTGATTTCGCTGATCATCGCCATACCCGTCGGCATCATCAGCGCCGCCCGGCGCGGCAGCAAGCTGGATACCGGCCTGACGCTCGCGTCCTTCGCCGGCATTTCGACGCCGGTGTTCTGGCTGGCCTTGCTGCTGCAACTTCTGTTCAGCGTCGAACTCGGCTGGCTCCCTTCGGCGGGATACCAATCGATCGGCAACGGATCGTTCGTCGATCGGCTGGCGCATCTCATCATGCCCGCCGCCGTGCTCTCGCTCGCCACCATCGCGAGCTGGAGCCGCTTCGTGCGCTCGGGGATGATGGACGTGCTCAACCAGGATTATATACGCACCGCCTATGCCAAGGGCCGGAGCGAGACGGGCGTGATCCTGCGCCATGCGCTGCGTAACGCGCTCATTCCGGCCGTCACCGTCATCGCGGTCGATTTCGCCAGCATCATCTCCGGAGCCGTCATCACCGAGACGGTGTTCGCATGGCCGGGCATCGGGCGGCTGTTCATGGAGAGCATGAATGGCCGCGATTATCCGATGCTGATGGGCCTGATGATGATGGGGTCGGTTGGCATCATCGTCGCCAACATCGTCGCCGACCTCGCCTATGCCGCCCTCGATCCGAGGATACGCTATGGCTGAGACGACATTGCCCGCCGCCACCCTCGATCGTCCGCCCGACAGCTTCGGCCGCCGTGTGCTGCGGCGCTTCCTGCGCCACAAGCTGGCGGTGCTGGGCCTGATCCTTCTCGCCTTCGAAGGTCTTATCGTTATTTTCGGGCCGTACCTCACGCCCTACACATTCGACGGACAGGACTTCAACCTGATCGGCTCTCCCGGGCCGATGACGGGGGAGCACTGGTTCGGCACCGACGAGCTCGGCCGCGATGCCACAACTCGCCTGATCTATGGCGGGCGTGTCTCGCTGGTCGTCGGCCTTGCAGGCGCGGTGATCTCGACGCTGCTCGGCACGTTGATCGGAGCGCTCGCCGGGTTCTATCGCGGCTGGGTCGACACCATCCTGATGCGCTTCACCGACATCATGCTCTCGATCCCCACGCTCCCGCTGGTGCTTCTGCTATCCGGATTGTTCCGACCAAGCCCACCGCTGCTTGTTGGAATCGTCGGCGCGCTCATCTGGATGGGAACGGCGCGGCTCGTGCGCAGCCAGTTTCTTGCCCTGCGTGAGCGCGAGTTCGTGGAGGCCGCTCGTGCCCTCGGCGCCAGCGGTCCGCGGCTCATCCTCCGCCACATCCTGCCGAACGCCGTCGGCCCGATCACGGTCGCTGCAACTCTCGCCGTGGGCAGCGCCATCCTACTCGAGTCCGCTCTTTCGTTTCTCGGCTTCGGCATCCAGCCACCGGTGCCCACCTGGGGCAATCTGCTGAACGCTGCCAGCCCGTGGCTCGGGCAAGCGCCGTGGCTTGCCGTGGCGCCCGGCCTTGCCATCCTGATCACCGTTCTGTCGGTCAATTTCGTCGGCGACGGACTGCGCGACGCGATGGAGCCGCGCGATTGAGCAGTCCCTACATCGTCGACCAGGGTCCCAAGTCGCTTGCGCACGGGCGCGCCGTCGCCAGCACCGGTAACCCCATCGTCACCGAGACGGTGATCGGCGTTCTTCGCGATGGCGGCAACGCCGCAGATGCGGCCATCGCCGGCGCCTTAGTGCAGGCGGCGGTGGAGCCGCACCTCACCAGCCATGCCGGCATGGTCTCGTTCCTCTACTGGGACGCGAAGACCTACAAGCCTTATCAACTCAATTCGTTGGGCACGCTGCCGCACGACCTCGCACCCTATCGAC
>JBEBHC010000172.1:0-6166 GCA_040081185.1 Devosia sp.
ACTGGCGAAAGCGCGGGAGCGGCAGGTTGAACGCGTCGTTCTGCTGCAGGAAGGCCGCCAGCGAGGCGAAGCCGCCGGCGTCGGACAGCGAACGCGCAAAGGCCGTGTCGTCGGTATCGTTGGATGCAACGCTGAAGTCGATATCGAAGACCGTCTCGGTGGCACCGGCAGCCATCAACGCGTCGAGGATGCGGGCATGAATGGTGCGCGGCCACGGCCAGACGCCGATCTGCTCCAGGCTCCGGGCGTCGATGTCGACGAAAATTGCGCTGCCTGTTGCCGCACGCGTCTGGGCGCTGAAGCGCCAATCGCGCAGCAGGTTGTCGAGCGGCTGCAACGCGCCGAGCCACGCTGCAAGGAGCAGCGCAGCCCAGGCGAAAACTACACCAACGATCGGGAGCCGAGCCCGCATATCCCCCCCGGTGAGTGCGCTAGAGCAAGCCGCCGATCAGCCCGCCGAGCCCTCCACGACCGGAGCCGTGACCACTCCCGTTGCTCCCGGAACTGCTCGACCCACGGCCGCTCGACCCGCTGCCCTGGTCGTCGTCGTCGCCTTCGTCGTCCTCGTCTTCGTTGTCGTCGCCGCCGAGCAGTCCGTTCACAACGCCGCCGACATTGTTGACGGTGTTGTTCACGACGTTGCCCGTGCCGTTGACGGTGTTGGTGAGCACGTTGTTGACGAGGGCGCCGGTTTCACCGACAACGCCGCCCGCATTGGGAACGGTTGTCAGAACTGGGGTCGAAGCGACCGCTTCGATCACGGTTGCAACTCCGGCGCCGTCCACGAGCGTAAGGACGGTAGTGCTTCCCTCCGGAACCACGGTCGCCGTCTCTCCGACCTTCACCAGCACCATCTCCTGGGTGTGCCTGTCGGTGACCTGAACCTTGCCGCGTGTAACCTCCACCGACGCACCGTCTTCGCCGGACGTCACGATGAACTTCGTGCCCTTCACGACGGCGGCCAGATAGGGCGTATCGACTTCGAAATGCTGCACGTTCTGCACTTCGGCCTCGATGGCTACGGTTCCGAAATGCTCATGGACGGTGGTGTAATTCTGCGCACCGGCCTTGTCGAAAATCTGGATCTGCGTGTTGCCTGACAGCGTGATGCTTTCCCCGCCACGCTGGAAAACCGCGGAGCCATTAGCCGCCGTCCGGATGACGCGATCATCGGGAACGACATCGCGCCGATCAAGGCGCTCCCACTGTCCGTCCACGAGTTGATAGACCAGGCCCCGCAGCTTCACGGCGACCCAGTCGTCGGCAAGGGCTGGTAGCGTTGTCAGGGCGAGAACCGCGAGTGCCGCCGCGGCGAGTTTGTAGACAGACAGCATGATGTGAGCGGCTCCTGCCGCCTCCTTGACCGTTGGCGCACCCTTCGGGGAAGATTGGCGCGAGGCCCTATAGGATTGGCTTAAGCCGCGCGACTAATGCCGCGTTAATCTTTGTCCTGAACGTCTAACGATTTTCACACTGTCGCAACGCGGGCCATCGGCTCCAGCGCTTCGCGCATCTCGGCTGCGGTTTTGGGGCGGCCGAAGTGATATCCCTGGCCCACCTTGCAGTTCATCATCTTGAGCATCCACGCCTGGTCGGCGGTCTCGATACCCTCTGCGATGACGACTTTCCGCAGCGCTTCGCTCAACATCATCACCGCGCGGATGATCACGCCCGCTTCCTGGTCGCCAGGGAGACGCTTTACGAAGCTCTGGTCGATCTTGATCTTGTCGACAGGCAGCCGGCCCAGATAGCTGAGCGACGAATATCCGGTTCCGAAATCGTCGAGTGCGATTGCAACGCCAAGGTTGCGCAACTGCTGCAGTTTGTCGATCATCGCCTTGGCGTTGGACATGAAGATGCCTTCGGTAATCTCGATGTCGAGCCGATATGGCGGCAGGCCGGAATGCGCGAGGGCCGTGCGGATTTCGTCGACCACGTCGACCAACTCGAACTGGATGGGCGACACATTCACCGACAGGCGCAACTGGCCCGGCCATTGCGCGACCTCGCGGCAAGCCTCGGCCAGGATCCAGCGACCGAGTTCGACGATACGGCCCGTCTCTTCCGCCACCGGGATGAAACGCTCCGGCGAAATCGCGCCAAGCTGCGGGTGCATCCAGCGCATCAGAGCCTCGACACCGACGATGCTGCCGTCATCGAGCGACACCTGCGGCTGGAACATCAGCGATATCTCGCCGCGCACCATAGCCTGCTGCATGTCTGTCTCGAGTTCCTGCCTTTGCCGCAGCCGCTCATCCATTTGTGGCGAGAACGATGCCTGCCCGCTGCCGGCGATCTGCCGCGCAACGCTGAGCGCCATATCGGCGTGGCTCAACAGCTTGTCGGCATCGAAACCCGATACTTGCGAATGCCCAATCCCGATCGCCGCACCAACGATGGCACGATGCGGACCGAGCTCATATGGCGCGGTCAGACGATCCAGGATGAGGTCTGCGAACTCGGATGTCTCGGCAGGCGAAAACCCGGGGTGCGCGACGGCAAAGCCGTGGCCCGCGAGCCGCGCCACACATTCCGCACCGGTCGCACGCAAACGGCTGACCACCTGCTTGAGCAGCATATCGCCATGCTCGTGCCCCAGCGCATCGTTGACGGGCTTGAAGCGCGCCAGGTCGATCGCCAGGACGCTGACGCCCTCGGTCCGCCCGCGTTCGGTGTCGAAGCGCTCGTTGATGGCATTGACGAGGCCCGTCCGCGATAGCGCCCCGGTCAAGGGATCGTGCGTCGCGAGGAAGGACAATCGCTCCTCGGCCCTGCGCCGCTCGGTGACATCCCAGAAGTTGAGGCTCGCGACCTGCTCGCCGCGCGCGCCAAGTGCCACGCTGCTCGAGGTGGCGACATATTGCACGACCAACCGGTCGGTCTCGCCGTCACCCTGCCGCAGCACGGCGAGGGATAGCGGCACCTGCGTCCCCACCGGTCCGCCCAGCACCTCGCGCACGGCGCGATTCATCTCGGGAGGCAGCACCGTATCGATATCGCGGCCTTCGATGGGGCCGCTCCGGCCGAGCAATTCGCCGGCGACGCGGCTCGCCGCGAGGATCATGCCATGGCGGTCGACTACCAGCAGGCCAGCGAAGTTGTCGCGCACGACCTGTGCCAGCGCAGCCTCGGTCCACCCCGAGCCACGCCGACCGCCCAAACGGGCAGTGAAAGCAGACGCCAGTTTGTCCAGCCGCAAGCCGAGAACATCCCGCAAAACAGTATCCCAGACTGCATAATAGCCCGGGCGACGTGAACGGAATCCTTAAAGGCCGCAAACGGATCGCTACCGGTTCTGCCGATTGTCGATCAGGTCGGTGACGACGCCCGGATCGGCAAGCGTGGTCGTATCGCCCAGCGCGCCGTAGTCGTTCTCGGCGATCTTGCGCAGGATGCGGCGCATGATCTTGCCGGAACGGGTCTTGGGCAGCCCAGGCGAGAACTGGATCAGGTCGGGCGACGCGATGGCGCCGATCTCCTTGCGGACCCAGTTGCGCAACTCCGTCTTGAGCGCGTCGTCGCCCTTCTCGCCCGCCATAAGCGTTACGTAGCAGTAAATACCCTGTCCCTTGATGTCGTGCGGATAACCGACCACGGCGGCTTCTGCGACCTTGGGATGCGCGACCAGCGCGCTCTCCACTTCGGCCGTACCGATGCGGTGGCCCGACACGTTGAGCACGTCGTCGACACGGCCGGTGATCCAGTAGTAGCCGTCGGCATCCCGGCGGCAGCCGTCACCGGTGAAGTAGTAGCCCTTGTACTGGGTGAAGTAGGTATCGATGAAGCGCTGGTGGTCGCCATAGACGCTGCGCATCTGGCCGGGCCAGCTGTCCTTGATGGCGAGCACACCCTCGGCCTTGGTCTGCTCCTGCAGCTTGCCCTCGGGCGAAAGCACGACCGGCTGCACGCCGAAGAAGGGCCTCGTCGCCGAACCCGGTTTCGTCGGGAACGCGCCGGGGAACGGCGCGATCATGTGCCCACCCGTCTCGGTCTGCCACCAGGCATCGACGATCTCGCAGCGGTCCTTTCCGACATGCTTGCGGTACCACAGCCAGGCTTCCGGATTGATCGGCTCGCCTACGGTGCCGAGCAGCCGCAGGGACGGCATCGGATGCTTGTCGGGGAACTCGGGCCCAGCGCCCATCAGGGCGCGGATCGCCGTCGGGGCGGTGTGGAAGATGTTGACCTTGTGCTTTTCGACCACCTGCCAGAACCGATCGGCCGCCGGGAAGCTCGGGATGCCCTCGAACATCAGAGTGGTCGCGCCGTTCGCGAGCGGGCCGTACACGATGTAGGTGTGGCCGGTGACCCAGCCGACATCGGCCGTGCACCAATAGACCTCGCCGTCGCGGTAATCGAAGCTCAGCTGGTGCGTCAGCGAGCCATAGACTAGGTAGCCCCCCGTGGTATGCAGCACGCCCTTCGGCTTACCAGTCGAGCCGGACGTGTAGAGGATGAACAGCGGATCTTCCGCATTCATCGGCTCGGGCGGACAGTCGGCGCTTACGCCCTCAGCGGCCTCGCCATACCAGACGTCCCGCCCTTCGACCATTTCCACCGCATTGCCGGTGACCTTGGTGACAATCACGCGCGTCACGTTCGGCGTCTTCTTGAGCGCTTCGTCGACGTTGCGCTTGAGCGGGATGGTCTTGCCGCCGCGCCTGCCCTCGTCAGCTGTAAGCACGATGCGACTGTCGCAATCGAGGATGCGGCCAGCGATGGAGTCCGGAGAGAAACCGCCGAAGATCACCGAATGCACCGCGCCGATCCGCGTACAGGCGAGCATGGCGACGGCGGTGTCGATGACCATCGGCATGTATATGGTAACGCGATCGCCTTTCTTGACGCCATTCGCCTTGAGCACGTTGGCGTAGCGGCAGACGCGCGCGTGCAACTCGCGGTAGGTCGCCTTGCCGTCGGTGCCGGGTGCATCGCCTTCCCAGATGATGGCCGTTTGGTCGCCGCGGGTCGCCAGGTGCCGGTCGAGGCAATTGTAGGAGACGTTCAGCACCCCATCTTCGAACCACTTGATCGACACATTGGGGTATTCGAACGTGGTGTTCTTGATCTTGGTGGGGAACTTGATCCAGTCGATCCGTCGGGCCTGCTCGGCCCAGAATCCATCGGGATCGCTGATCGAGCGCGCGTACTTTTCTTCGTACTGGGCAAGTGTTGTCAGGGTCCGTGCTTTGGCCGCGTCGCTTGGCTGAAAGAGCTGCGTCTCGCTCATCGGTTCCTCCCAGAACAGTCGTTAACCCGTTCTAGCCATTGGCCTGTTGAGGGGCAAGGCGAGCCCCGTCCGGCGCGGCCATTAACCGCAAACCCCGGCATTGCTTAGGCTTTCGCGGGCACAAGCGTATCTTCCCGGCGATACCGGGAGGTCGATGATGACCGATGCCACTCTGACCAGCACAGCCCCCCTCGCCGAAGCCAAAGCGACGCCGCGCTTCACCACGCGCGCCGCAACGGCCGACGACCTCGACCTGATCCACCGCGAACTGCAGGCCGTGATCGAGGAAAGCCCCCATTACAGCGATACATTCAAAGCGTGGGAAAAGTCGCGCATGACCAAGAGCTTCCTGCGCGCTTTGCAGAAGCAGGATCCGTGGCACGTGATCGCGTTGATTTCTGAGGGCAAGGTGGGTGGTGCGCTCGTCTCCGGCCCGGAATTCGGCTCGGTGTTCCGCTACTGGAGCTGGATCTTCCCGGCCTTCCGCCAAACCCGGCTCGGCATGCACGGCATGCGCGCCTTCGATGAGCACTTCGACAACGGCAAATTCCACAAGGCGTTCACCTACGTTCGCCCGGAGAATGAAGTCGCCCTGGCCCTGCTCCGCCGCTACGGCTACGAGCAGACGGGCCTGCTGAAGAGCCACATCTTCGGTCAGGACTATGTCGTGATGGAAAAGCCTTACACGAAGGTGACCGAGGGCTACGACACCGGCATGGGAACAGGCCGTCTCGGACGCTTTATCGAAACCGTGAGCAACGCGCTCGGGCGCTAAGCCGGCGGCCTACTCCGCCGCCTGCTCGACCATCGCAGCGGCCGGTCGCCGCAACCGCGCGCGGATCGATACGTCGACGCCGGCAATGCGCAGCGCCGTGTACCAGAGCGCGGCCGACCACAAGGTAATCGACAGCAGCGCGGCCGAAGCCGCCCCCATCA
>JBEBHC010000173.1:0-6160 GCA_040081185.1 Devosia sp.
TGCTCGATCCGCTTCCGGCGCCAGCACCCAAGTCTGAGCCGAGCCCGGCTGCACGCAGCATGTCGACGCCGATGGCCGCGCCCAGCAAGCCGAGTCTGCCGCCGCTTGCTTCGACGCGTGCTGCGCCGGTCCCGCTTCGTGCCAATCCGCCGCCGCGACCGGCCGAGAGCGATCGTTTTGCGATTTCTCCGGGGATGGGTTTCAATGGCCGCCAGGCACTGAATCCGCAGCCTGTCGAGCGGATGCGTGCGCCAGAGCCGGAGCCGCAATCCGACCCGATGGCGGAGATCGAGAGCCTGATCGGCGAAGCCGTGCGCGTGCAACTCGCGCCGCCCGGACCGGTCAAAGTTCAGGCGACACCGCCGCTGTCGTTCCGCTCCGAGCAGCAGTATGTGCCCGAGCCTCAGGATGAGCCTGAACCCGAACCGATGCCGGTGGTGCAGCCGCAACAATATGCGCCCGTAGTGCCGCCGCTGACCCATTTCGCGCCTCGCCGGGCCTCGATTGCCGAGCAGTCGTCCGATCCGGCCGAGGAAGCGATACTCGCGGCCAGCGCCGATAGCGGCATGGATATCGGCCGCCTCGATGGTCCCTCCGTGTCGGAGGAGAGCCCCTATCGCCGCCTCAAGGTGAAGCCGCAGCGCCAGACGTTCATGTCCGGCGGAATGCGCCAGTATGTGGGCATGGCGATAGCTGGTACTCTGTTGCTGGCTGCGGGCCTTGGTCTTTACTGGGTCCTGAATATGGGTCGCAGCGGCGCCGGTACCGATGCGCCGGTGCTCACCGCCGACGCCACACCCGTCAAAGTTGCGCCGGTGCCTGAAGTGCAGGCCGAGGACGCTACGCCGGCCTCGCCGGTGCTGCAGCAACTCGATGGCGCCAGCACCGAGCCGAGCGTCGAACAGCTGGTTTCTACCGACGAGACCACCGGGCAGGATGTCGCCCGCGTCGTCGGCGCAGAAACTGCCGCGCCAGCCGACGAGAGTGAGGGCGGTCTCGCCAATCGCAAGGTCCGCACTGTAACCGTGCGGCCCGACGGCACCATCGTTTCCGGCGAGGATTCCGTCGCTGGCGCCGAAGAACTGCCGGTTGATCGTCCCAACGTGCCTGAACTCCCCGGTGCGACCGAGAACGTCGATCTGCTAGGGGCTGATGGCACGGCGCTCGCGACAGCCGATGCTGCGGTTACCGCTGCAGAGCCCCTGGCTTCGATCGATACCGGCACTGTGCCAGTCAATACGGCAGCGCTCGATGGGACTGCGGCCGTGGCGACGGGTGGCATCCTGGACCCGAGCAAGGTGGCACCGAAGCCGGCCGGTCCTCCGAACCGCAGCGCGATGCTCGCAGCCTTCCAAGCCACGACCACGGCCCCGGCGCCGCTTGCTGCTGCCGATGAGAATACGCAGGATTTGTTCGCGACGGATGCGACGCCAGCCGCCGCAGCACCGGTGACCAATTCGGGCGGCGGCGGGGCCTATGTCCAACTCGCTTCCAGCCCGAGCGAGTCCGACGCCACGTCGCAGGCGCGCAGCATGCAGTCTCGCTTCGGTTCGCTGTTTGGCGGCAACACCCTGCGGGTCGTTTCGGCCGATCTCGGCCAAAAGGGCGTGTGGTATCGGGTGCGGCTGCCGGTTGGCTCGCTCAGCGACGCCAATGCCATCTGCGCCAGCATCAAGGCCAACGGCGGCGACTGCATCACCGGCGGCTGATCTCCGGGCTTTTTCTGTGCGGTTGCGGCCGAAAGGCCGAGATTTCGGCTTTCCGCGGCGAGAGTTCGTGTAAAACCGCCCGATTGCTGCGCCCTTCAGCCCGTTCGCGCCCGAGCCGATGACCGACCAACCCACCGACTGGTTCCAGGAACCCACGCCGCCGTCCGATGACGACGTGATGTATGTCGACGTCGGCGGCTATGAGGGGCCGCTCGATCTCCTGCTCGACCTGGCGCGGCGTCAGAAGGTCGACCTCAGCCAGATTTCGGTCCTCGCGCTGGCCGAGCAATATCTCGGCTTCATCGAGACCGTCCGCGAAAAGCGGATCGAGATCGCCGCCGACTATCTCGTTATGGCCGCCTGGCTCGCCTATCTCAAGTCGCGCCTGATGGTGCCCCAGGCGGGTGGCGACGACGAGCCGACCGGCGAGATGATGGCGGCGCTGCTGCAGTTCCGTCTGAAGCGGCTCGAGGCGATGCGCATGGCTGCGCAGAAGCTGATGAACGGGCCGCTGATGGGCATCCGGGTCAAGCCGCGCGGCGAGCCCGAGCCGATCACCGTGCATCGCAAAAGCATCTGGGAGGCGACGTTGTTCGACCTCCTCAAGGCCTACGCCACCAATCGCCAGCGCGGCGTGCCGGACGACTATACGCCCTACGAGCGCAACGTATGGTCGCTGCAGGAAGCGCGCGACATCCTGAACCGGCTCATCGGCGACAACATGGACTGGGTGCCGATGGACGCCTATCTCGCGCACTATCTTGCCGGCCCCGAGCAGTCCGAGCAGGACCGGGTCACGGCCCTTGCCTCGACCTTTGCCTCCAGCCTTGAACTTGTCCGGCAGGGGCAGGTAGAACTCCGCCAATCCTTGGCCTTCGGGCCGCTTTATGTACGCCGCCGCAAGACGGACGGCCCGTCCACCGGAACCTGATGACCGACGATACCCAGACCCAAACGGGTTCGCCCGACATTGCATCCCCGGCCGAAGAGATCGTCGCGCCGGGTTCGCCGGAGGTTGCCGAGAAGCAACTTCGGATCCTCGAAGCGCTGCTGTTCGCGTCGGCGGAGCCGCTGGCGCCATCCGAATTCGCGCCGCATCTGGGGGAGGGGGCAGATGTGCCCGGCCTCCTCGAGGCCCTCAAGGCGCAGTACGCGATGCGCGGCGTCAATCTCGTCAAGCGCGGCGACAAGTGGGCGTTTCGCACCGCGCCCGACCTGAGCTTCCTTTTGAGCCGCGAGCAGACCGACCAGCGCCCGCTGTCGCGCGCCGCGCTCGAGACGCTGGCCATCATCGCCTACCACCAGCCTGCTACCCGCGCCGAAGTCGAAGAAGTCCGCGGCGTCGCGACGGGTAAGGGCACGCTCGACCTGTTGATGGAAGCCGGCTGGATCCGCATGCGCGGTCGCCGCCGGACGCCGGGCCGTCCCGTAACCTACGGCACGACCGAGGCCTTCCTCGATCATTTTGGGCTCGAGGCGCTTGCCGACCTGCCGGGTCTCGAAGAGCTCAAGGGCGCCGGACTGCTCTCCGGCCAGCTACCGGCCAACATGCAAATTCCGCTGCCGTTCGATGGGCCCCTCCGTGAGGATGAAGACCCGCTCGATCCCGACGATACCGGGGGGCAGGACGAGGAGTCGTGAGCGCCGGAGCCGAGAGTACGGAGCCCGGCCAATGGGGTCCGCGCGGCACGGCGGGCGTCAGCTTTGCCGCCGCACTCAGCTTCACCGATGTCGAGGTCGACCTCGGCGGTCGCCGTGTTCTCAACGGCCTGAGCATCGACCTGGTGCCCGGCGAGATCGTCTGCCTGCTCGGCGAATCCGGTTCGGGCAAGTCGACGATCCTGCGTGCCGCGGCCGGTATCCAGCCGATCAGCGCCGGCACAATCCGCATCAACAACAGCATCGTCTCCGGCCCCGGAGTCCACGTCGCACCCGACAGGCGCGGCATTGGACTCATGTTCCAGGACTTTGCTCTATTCCCGCACCTGACACTGCTCGGCAATGTCATGTTCGGGCTGAAGGCGCTCGGGCGGGCTGCGGCGCTCGTTCAGGCGCGGCAGGCGCTGAAGCGCGTCGGGCTCGATGATCGCGAGGCCGACTATCCGCACCGCCTCTCGGGCGGCCAGCAGCAGCGGCTGGCGCTGGCACGGTCGATTGCGCCGCGACCCGGAATCCTGATGCTCGACGAGCCGTTCTCGAGCCTCGATGCCCGGATGCGCGAGACGGTCCGCTCGGAAACTCTCGCCGTTCTGCGCGAAACGAATGCGACCACCATCCTCGTGACGCACGACCCGGAGGAGGCCATGCTGCTGGGCGACCGGGTCGCGCTGCTTCGACAGGGAAGAATCGTGCAGGTCGGCAGTGCGCCGTCGGTTTACCGCGAGCCTGTCGATCTCAGCGCCGCGCGCTTCTTTTCCGCCTTGAGCGAAATTGCCGCAGTGGTGCGCGGCGGGCAGGCCGAGACGCCGCTCGGTCCGGTGCCGGCTCCCGGATATGCGGACGGCACTCGGGTCGTGGTCGCCATCCGGCCCGTCGGCGTGCTCGAAATGGCGCAAACCGGCCCTGGCGTGCCGGGCCGCATCATCGCCAAGCGCGACGCAATCGGCATCGATCTGTGCGAAGTGAAGGTCGAAGGAGTGGATCACCCGATCGCGCTCCGGCAGCGCTCGGACCCCCATTTCGTGCCTGGCAATGACGTGTTTATGACCCTCGACCCCAAGGGCGTCCTTGTCTTCAAGGCCGATTGAACCTATTTTTGGGGCCAACGCGTTATTCAGCGTCGTAGGAGTGAAGAGAATGCACGGTCCGGGTCTTTGGGGCATCATCATCGTTGCCGTGGTGGTGGTCCTCCTGTTCGGGCGCGGCAAGATCTCCGGCATGATGGGCGAAGTCGCTTCCGGCATCAAAGCCTTCCAGAAGGGCATGCGGGACGAAGACAAGACGCCGGCTCAGCTGAACGCCGAAGCGGCCGAAATGCGCGAGACTGAAAAGTCCAAGGACGTTTGAGGCTTCGGCCTTAAGGCCAGGAACACACCATGCTCGGTCTCGGCTGGACGGAGATGCTGGTTGTCGGCATCGCGGCGCTGAGTGTCATCGGCCCCAAGGATCTGCCCGTCATGATGGCGCGCCTCGGCAAGATGGTTGCTACGGTGCGGCGCATGGGCAGCGAGTTCCAGCGCGAAATCAACAAAACCACCGGGCTCGATCAGGTCACCGACCTGCGCCGTTCGATCACCGAGCCGCTCAAGAAGACTGCCGCCGAGATCACGCGGGAGTTCAACAAGCCGCTCTCCGGCGGGGGCTTCGCGCCGTCGGGCGCCATCAAGCCGGCGGTTGCCGGTAGCGAGAGCGTGGTCAAGGAAATCCACGAAAAGGTCGGCATGACGCCGCCCGCCATGGTGCCTCTCGCGGCGCCCAAGGCGGTGGAAAGTCCCGCGCCCGTCGAAGCGATTGCGCCCGTTAGCAAGCCTGTTCGTAAGCCGCGCGTCGCCAAGACCGTCGCAACGCCTACCGCCGCTCCCGCCAAACCTGCGAAGGTGCCAGCCGCTGCCAAGAAGCCGGCGGCGCCGCGCAAGAAGCCTGCCGCCAAGGCGAAGCCGGAGGCGTGATGGCAGAGAAACTCGCGCCGCCGGCACCACCGCCGATCGAGGACGAGCTCAAGGGGAGCGAGGCGCCGCTGCTCGATCACCTGGTCGAGTTGCGCAAGCGGCTCATCTACTCGCTCATCGCCATCGCGGTCCTGTTCGCAATCTGCTTCGTCTTTGCAGGGCCGATCTATGACCTGCTGTTGCTGCCCTTCAAATGGGCGGCTGGCGACAGCGCGGTGAAGCTGATCTTCACGGCGCCGCAGGAGCTGTTCTTCACCTACATGAACGTGGCGCTGTTCGGCGCTGTGTTCCTCGGCTTCCCTGTCATCGCGACGCAGATCTACGCTTTTGTGGCGCCTGGGCTCTACAAGAAGGAGCGCAAGGCGTTCCTGCCGTATCTTGTAGCGACCCCGGTGTTCTTCGTGGCCGGCGGGCTGATGGTCTATTTCGCCGTCGCGCCGATGGCGCTGCATTTCTTTCTCGGCATGCAGCAGATCAATCCCGACGACATCTCCATCGAGATGCAGACCCGGGTCAGCGAGTATCTCGGCTTCATCATGACCCTGATCCTCGCCTTCGGCATCTGCTTCCAGCTGCCGGTGGTCCTGACGTTGCTCGCTCGGATCGAACTCGTGACATCGGCGCAGCTCGGCAAGGGGCGGAAATTCGCCATCGTCGGCATCCTCGCTGCCGCAGCTTTCCTGACGCCGCCGGACCCGATCAGCCAGATCGGGCTCAGCCTGCCGATGTACGCGCTCTACGAACTGAGCATCTTCTCGGTGAAGTGGGTCGAAAGACAGCGCGCGAGGAAGCTGGCGGCCGCCTGGATCGCGCTCACGCGCGTGCGCGACTACCGGCACCACC
>JBEBHC010000046.1:0-22157 GCA_040081185.1 Devosia sp.
GCCGACGACGACGATGCGGTCATAAGTCTCGCGCGCTTTGCGCAGGAATGCGATCGCTGCGGGGATGGTGCCGACGACGCCGCCGCGGATGTCGCGCAGCAGAGCGCCACGATGCGCGCGCGAACCCTTCGATGGAAGCTCGGCGCGCGGGCCGACCAGCGTCGCGATGTCCTTGAACGCCTGGCCCTGCCCGAGCGTGGGATAGGCGTCAGCCGTTATGTGCGAGGGGAGGCGACGAATGATGGCCGCCGCGATGGTGTCCTCGCCGATGCCGTTCGAAATGAACAGCAGACGCCGGGTGACTGCCATCAGTTGCCGGACAGCCCGTGGCGCTTGAAGGCCTCGAGAGCGGCGTTGGCGTCAGCATAGGCCTCCTGCCGGTCGACGTTCCAGTACATCAGTTCGTCGATGGGGATGGGTTTGCCGGTGATGGCACAGCGAACAAAGCTGCCCGGGCGGATCACGACATAGTCGCCGTCGAGGTAACGGATGGTGGCCTCGGAGGGCGTGAAGTTCTTGTCGTAGATGTTCATGGCCGACGAGATATAGGGGCCATTTCACAGCGAGGCAAACGGGTTCGGGCGATGAACGCCAGATGAAGGCGCCACACTTGCGCCGTTAAGATGAACGGGAGCAGCCTGCATCGTGCGTCAGGGAAACGCTTCACGGAGAACCGAAGATGTCTCTCAAATCCCTCCTCTGCGGCCTTGCCGCGCTGGCGATCGGTGCGCTGCCGGCGTCCGCTATGGACAGTTTCAACCTTGGCGGTGCGGCCAAGGGCAACCCTTCGTCGGTGGTCTACAAATTCGGCGGCAGTGACTATGTCGCGGTCTTCGTGCGTGGCCCGGCGGACCTGATGTATGCGCAGGTCGGCTCGTGGGACGGCGGCACCTGGACCGGCTGGGCGCCGATCGGCACGCTTGCGCTCAAGGGCGATCCGGATTGCGTGGCGCGCAGCAACACCCGCATCGACTGCGTCGGTGTCGGGCCGTCCAACGAGGTGTACTGGACGACCTACGACTCGGCCGCCAACACCTGGACAGGCTGGGCGACCCTGGGCGGCTTCGCAACATCCGATCCGAGCATCGTGAAGACCAATGACGGCGCGACCAAGCTGGGCGTCTTCGTGCGCGGACCGGCCAACCACCTGTTCATGAATACGCTCGAAAGCGGTTCGTGGACCGACTGGCAGGACCTCGACAAGGTCGTCGGCGACAAGCTGAGCTGTGTCGACCTCTTCAACTGGGGCGCTCATTGCTACGACAGCTCGGGCGGCTCAGCGGTGCAACTCACCAATGTCACGATGACCGCCGGTCCGGCTCTCACAACTGACGACATCGGCGGCGCGGTGAACGGCAAGGTGTCGGGCATCTCGACCGGTTCGGGCGGCGATGAGCTTCGCGTGTTCGTTCGCGGTCCCGGTAATAAGCTCTGGGTCAAAACCTGGGATGGCGACTGGGGCGATTGGGACCAGCTTGGGGCTAGCATGACCTCCGCGCCCGGTTGCGCGATGAAAAAGACCGGCGGCGACCTGTGGTGCGCAACGGTGGGCGCTGGGGGCGCGGTGAAGATGTATCTGCTGGACGACAGCGAGTACTGAGTTCGCCTAGAACAGGCGCCCCTGGCTCCCGTCATCGGGGGCCAGTTTTCGTTTCCTGCGCATCGGCGGCGCGCCGGCGACGGTGACTCCGAAGCGACCGTCCGCAACTTCGACGCCGAGGATCGCGCCGGGCTTCACTTCATCCTTCGAGCGCACGAGATCGCCCGCTTCGTTGTTGATCAGCGCGAAGCCGCGCGCCAGCACGGCCTTGTAACTGACGCTGTCGAGCACGCGGGCACTGGCCGCGTAGGCCGCATGCTTACGTTCGACGATGCCGAGCATCGCAGCATCGGCGCGACGAGAGAAATCGCCGATGCGGCGCGAGAGATCGGCGGCGCGCTGGGTCAGGATTTGGGGGCGCAGATGCGGCGACGCCTTGCCGAGGGCGATGCGCTTGGACTGTGCGAGATGGCGCAGCGAGGCGGAAAGATTGGTCGCTGCAAGATCGAGCCGCTGGCGCGCCATGTTGAGCAGATCGAGCGGACGCGGCAGATGCCCGGCCGCAGCGCGCAGCCGGTCGCGGTCGTTGGTGAAGCGCTTGCGCCCGGCGTTGCGGGCACGCGCGCCCTGGTCTTCGACATAGGCGATGAGTTCGGCACGGACCGGCACCGCCGCTTCCGCCGCAGCCGTGGGCGTGGGGGCGCGAAGGTCGGACGCGTAATCGACCAGCGTGGTGTCGGTTTCGTGCCCGACGGCGGAGATGATGGGGATGCGGCTTGCGGCGACGGCGCGGACGACGCTTTCCTCATTGAAGCTCCAGAGGTCCTCGATGGAGCCGCCGCCACGAGCGACGATCAGCAGATCCGGGCGCGGCACGGGGCCGCCTTCGGCGAGCGCATTGAAACCGTTGATCGCAGCGGTGACTTCTGCCGCCGATGTCTCGCCCTGCACGCGCACCGGCCAGACGAGAACGCGGCTCGGGAAGCGATCCTCGAGGCGATGCAGGATATCTCGGATGACGGCGCCGGTCGGCGAGGTCACCACGCCAATGACACGCGGCAGGTACGGCAGCGGCTTCTTGCGCTCGGTGGCGAACAGGCCCTCTGCCTGAAGCTTCTTGCGCCGCTCTTCGAGCAGCGCCATCAGCGCGCCGGCGCCCGCCGGTTCGATCTGGTCGATGACGATCTGGTATTTCGAGGAGCGCGGGAAGGTGGTCAGCCGTCCGGTGGCGATGACCTCGAGGCCTTCTTCGGGCTTGAAGCGCAGCCGCTGCCAGGTGGTCTTCCAGATCACGGCATCGATCGAGGCCTGATCGTCCTTTAGCGTGAAGTAGGCATGGCCCGAGGAATGGACGCCGCGGAAGCCCGAAATCTCGCCGCGAACGCGGACATGCTGGAACTCGTCCTCGACGCTGCGTTTCACCGCCAGCGCGAGTTCGGAAACGGTAAATTCGGCAGCGTTTGTGGCGGGCAGCTCCATCATTTCCACCTGTTGCGCTTTGCGTTCCGATCGGTCAAGTGAGCGGCCGGAGGGCGCTTAATGAAGGTTTTGCTGATCGGATCAGGTGGTCGCGAACATGCGCTGGCGTGGAAGTTGGCGCAGTCGCCCGAGCTGACCAAACTGTGGGTTGCACCCGGCAACGGCGGCACCGCCACGCTGGGCCAGAACGTGCCACTCAACGCCGACAATCACGATGCGGTCGTGACCTTCATTGGCGCCAACGGCGTCGATTTTGTCGTCATCGGCCCGGACGCGCCGGTGGTCGCCGGGTTGGGCGATGCCGTGCGGACAGCCGGCGTCGCTTGCTTCGGACCGAGCAAGGCTGCGGGACAACTCGAGGGGTCGAAGAGCTTCACCAAGGCGCTGTGCGACGAGATGGGGATACCAACCGCCGCGTACGGCCGCTTCACCGCCGAGGCCCCTGCCCTTGCCTATGTTCGCAAGCACGGCGCGCCGATCGTGGTGAAGGCGGATGGTTTGGCGCTCGGCAAAGGCGTCACCGTGGCGACGACGCTCGAAGAAGCCGAGCGCGCCATTGCCGGGTGCTTCGCCGGGCAGTTCGGCGAGGCCGGCGCCGAAGTGGTGATCGAGGAATTCCTCACCGGCGAGGAGGCGAGCTTCTTCGTTCTCTGCGACGGCGAGACCATCCTGCCGCTGGCTACAGCGCAGGACCACAAGCGGGTGTTCGACGGTGACCTGGGCCCCAATACCGGGGGCATGGGCGCCTATTGTCCGGCGCCGGTGATGACGCCGGACCTGATCGACCGCACGCTGCGCGAGATTATCGAGCCGACGGTGCGCGGCATGGCGGCGCGCGGCACGCCGTACCAGGGTGTGCTTTATGCGGGCCTGATGCTGACGGCCGATGGCCCCAAGCTCATCGAGTACAATGCGCGCTTCGGCGATCCCGAAACGCAGGTGCTGATGCCGCGTCTCAAGTCCGACCTGCTTGACCTGCTGCACGCCACCGCGACAGGGCAGCTCAAGGGCCGCAGCACGGCCTGGCGCGACGAGGTGGCGCTGACGGTGGTGGTCGCCAACAAGGGGTATCCGGGGCACTACGAAAAGGGCAGCCGCATCGCTGCCCTGCCCGCCGACCGTGACGATCTGATGGTATTTCATGCAGGCACGGCCCGTGACGGCAACCGGCTGGTTGCGAATGGCGGGCGAGTGCTGAACGTGACGGCGCTCGGCCAAACGGTTGCCGAGGCGCAGACCAAAGCCTACGCCGCCATCCGGGAAATCGACTGGCCTGAGGGCTTCTGCCGGTCCGACATCGGATGGCGTGAAATCATTCGTGAACGAAACGCCGTGCTTGATCGTTAGTCATGTCGGTGCGCGGCACTTACCAAGCCGGGTGCACAGGCATACATTCCGAGAATGGAACGCGATCCGAGCATGGATGACGATCGCACCCCAATCGAGCGCCGGGGACAGGAGCATATTGACCGTATGCTGTCGGGCGAACCGCTCGTCCCCTACCTGCCGCCGCCCCCCGAGAGAAACAGCAGTCTGCCGCGTATCGGCGTCGCCCTGGGTGGCGGTTCGGCACGCGGCCTGACCCATATTCCGTTCATCGAGGCGATGGATGAGCTGGGACTGACCCCATCGATTATCGCCGGCACCTCGATCGGTGCGCTGATCGGTTCGGGCTGGGCCAATGGCATGAGCGGCAAGGAACTGCGCGAACATGCGATCAGCGTGCTCGGCACGCTGCGCATCATCGCAGGACGGCTGTGGGGCGCGCAGATCCGCAATCTCGGCGGGCTGCTGCAGAACGGCTTCAACGTGCAGCTCGACGCGCACCGGGTCGTGAACGCTTTCTTGCCCGAAAGCTTCCCGGAGGATTTCTCGGCGCTCAAGATTCCGTTCTATGTGGTGGCTACCGATTTCCAGTCCTGGCACCAGGTGGTGTTCCACTCGGGCGCCATCAGGCCGGCGATTGCCGGGTCGATCGCCATCCCGTCGTTCTTCAAGCCGGTGAACTATTCGAACCATCTGCTGGTCGATGGCGGTGTGGTCAATCCGCTGCCGCTCGACCAGGCGAGCGATTGCGATATCCTCGTCGGCATCGACGTCAACGGGGACCCGTCGTCGGCGCTTAGCCGAACTGATTTCCGCGCGCTCGACCTGTGGTTCGGCTCGGCGCAGATCATGATGCATTCGCTGACGGCGCAAATGATGGGCGCCTATCCGCCAGACGTGTACGTCCGCCCACACCTTTCGGTCATCGGAGCGATGGAGTTCTGGCGCGTGCGGGAAATCCTCGCGGTGGCCGATCTCGAGAAGGACAATTTCAAGCGTCAGCTGACACGCAAGGTCGAGGCGTATCTCAGCAAGTCCGACGATACGATGCGAGCCTAGCGCCGCTCCGCGAAGAACGCCTTCAGCAGTTCCGACGATTTCGCCGCACCGATGCCCGAGACCACTTCGGGCCGGTGGTGGCAATTCGGACTGGCGAAGAGCCGAACGCCATTGTCGACCGCGCCCGCCTTCGAATCCTCCGCGCCATAGACGACACGCCGCAGCCGCGCATGGGCAATGGCACCTGCGCACATGGCGCAAGGCTCGAGCGTGACGTAGAGATCGCAGCCATCGAGGCGACCTGTACCGCGCTTCGCCAGAGCGGCGCGGACGGCCAGCAGTTCGGCATGCGCCGTGGGGTCGTTTAGGGCCCGCATCCGATTGGGCTCGGCCGCGAGAACGGTGTCGCCGTCCATGACGACGGCGCCGACCGGCGCTTCGCCCGCGGCAGCGGCTTCGGCGGCCAGATTCAGGGCCATATCCATCGGGGATTGCGGGGAAGCGGGCATTTCCGGGTGGTAGCAGGTTCGAGCCGGACGCTAAACTGCGCGCTTACAGAATCGGTCGCGCGGCCGAACCGGGAAACCGGTAGCCACTTTCCTGGCCGCGCTCCGGGGAGAATCACCGACGTGCCCATCCGCCAGCTGCCCGAGGATCTGATCAACCGCATCGCGGCCGGCGAAGTGGTGGAGCGGCCTGCGAGCGTCGTGAAGGAGCTGGTGGAAAACGCCATCGACGCGGGTGCCAGCCGGGTGATCGTTACGACGGCGGGTGGTGGGCGCAGCCTGATCCGGGTCGAGGACGACGGTTGCGGCATGGACCGGGACGACCTGATCCTGTCGGTCCAGCGACACGCGACTTCGAAGCTCGCCGATGACGGGCTGGACGATATCCGCACGCTCGGTTTTCGCGGCGAGGCGCTGGCCTCCATCGGCTCGGTGGCGGAGTTGTCGATCTCGACGCGCACTGCCGATGCGGCAACGGGACTTCGCATCGAGGTCAACCGTTCGCGCAAATCGGGAGTGATGCCGCAGGCGATGAACCGCGGCACGATCGTGGAGGTCCGCGACTTGTTTGCCGGCGTGCCGGCGCGGCTCAAGTTCCTCAAGTCCGATCGTGGCGAAGGCGCTGCGGTGAGCGATGTCGTCAAGCGGCTCGCGATGGCGAACCCGCAGGTGCATTTCGTGCTCGACGGGACGGACCGCTCGCCAACCAACTGGCCGGGCGCGGAGGGCCAGGGTGCGCTCGCGGCGCGCGTGGCACAGGTGATGGGCGCCGACTTCACCGAGAACGCGGTGCCGCTGGGGACGACGCGGCACGGAGTTGTGGTGGCGGGTCTTGCGGGCCTGCCGACCTATTCGCGCGCCAATTCGCTAAGCCAGTTCTACTTCGTCAACGGCCGTGCGGTGCGCGACAAGGTGCTGCTGTCGGCCGTTCGCGCGGCCTATTCCGACTTCATCTTCCGCGATCGCTACCCGGCGATTGCGCTGTTTCTGTCGGTCCAGCCCGACTCGGTGGATGTGAATGTTCATCCGGCCAAAGCGGAGCTGCGCTTCCGCGATGCGGGAGGTGTGCGGTCGGCCGTCATCCGCGCCATTGGCGAGGCGCTGGACGCGGCGGGCTATCGGGCGTCTTCAACTGTCGCAGATGACGTTCTGTCGGCGTTCCGCGCGCCGGAAATGGCCAGTGCAGCATTGATGCAGACGGCGGCCCCGGCCAGCGCTTTCGGCAGTTCCCCTACCTCGCGCTTTGCGCAGGGTGGAAGCCAAGCCGAGGTCTTCGCGGGCCTTGCCGGATTTGCCGAGCCGAGTGCGCGCTTCGAGGCGTTTGCACCGGAACCCGCCGATGCCGAGTATCCGCTCGGCACGGCGCGGGCCCAGATGTTCGAGAACTTCATCGTTGCCCAGAACGGCGATTCACTCGTGCTGGTGGATCAACACGCGGCGCATGAACGCCTGGTCTATGAGCGGTTCAAGGCGCAACTCGCCGATGGTCCGGTTGCCAGCCAGATGCAGCTGATCCCGCAGGTCATCGAACTGCCGGAAGAGGATTGCGGACGGCTCGACGAAGCCGGGCCGACGCTGGAGCGGCTTGGCCTCCATCTTGAGCGGTTCGGCCCGCGCGCCGTGGCTGTGCGCGAGACGCCCGCGCTGCTGGGACAAGCAGACATCGATGGGCTGGTCCGCGATCTCGCCGACGGGCTGGCTGAATGGGACAATACGGAGGTCTTGGGCGACCGGCTCGACGCCATCATCGCGCGCATGGCCTGTCACGGGTCAGTCCGCTCCGGCCGCGTACTGCGCGTGGACGAGATGAATGCGCTGCTGCGCGAGATGGAACGGACGCCGCGTTCCGGCCAGTGCATCCACGGCCGGCCGACCTATGTGGAACTGAAGAAGGCTGACCTCGAGCGGATGTTCGGGCGGACGCGCTAGGTTACGGACAGGATGTGGATCGCGGCGGCGCCGTATTCACGCCGGTCCTCCAGCGCGAAGCCCTCGGGGAGCGTGACCGCTATTTCCGCACTCTCCTCGAGCACGAGCAGTGTCGTCGGCTGTAGCCAGCCACCGGCGCGCAGGGACAGCAGAGCCTGTTCGCCCAGCCCTTTGCCATAGGGCGGATCGAGGAAGACGAGGTCGACCGGGCCCATCGTTCCGGCATCGCCGAGTGCGGTCGCATCGCGGCGCAGGAGCTTGGCAATGCCGCCGGCGCCGAAGGCCTCGATGTGATCGCGGATGAGGCCGCGCGCTTCGGCACTGGTGTCGACGAACACGGCCGTCGCAGCGCCGCGCGACAGGGCCTCGAGGCCGAGTGCGCCGGTGCCGGCGAAGAGATCGAGCACATGCAGGCCGTCGAAGCTCGGGCCGAGGCGCGAGCCGAGGATGTTGAATACCGATACGCGCACGCGATCGGCGGTGGGACGAATCTGGTCGTCCTCAGGCGACAGCAGTTGCCTGCCGCGGAACTTGCCCCCGACGATCCGCATGCCGGACTAGCTCGCGCTGGGTGGACGCGGACGGCGCGGACGATCCCCGCCGGGGCCGGAACCGCGTGGCCGCTTGGGCGCGCCACCGGCGGGACGCGGACCACGCGGCTTGTCGCCGAACGAGCGCTTGGGCTTGTCGCCGAAATCGCCCTTTGGCCTGTCCCTGTAAGCGCGCTTCGGGCGCTCGGCCCCGTCAGCTGCCGGGCGACCGGAGTAAGGGCGCTTCGGGCCCGTCGACGCGCCCGGCGTGCGCGGCGCATAGGGACGCTTCGGGCGATCACCGAAATCGCCCTTCGGTTTGTCACCGAAACTGCGCTTGGGCTTGTCGCCGAAATCGCCCCTCGGCTTGTCGCCGTAGGCGCGCTTGGGACGATCCGCGCCATCGGCAGCGGGTCGACCAGAGTAGGGGCGCTTGGGGCGATCACCAAAGTCACCCCTCGGCTCGTCGCCGTAGCTGCGCTTCGGACGGTCTGCACCATCGGCCGCGGGGCGGCCTGAGTACGGGCGTTTGGGACGGTCGCCGAAATCACCTTTAGGCTTGTCGCCGTAGCTGCGCTTGGGGCGGTCACCGAAGTCGCCGCGGGGTGGACGGTCGCCGTCGCGCTTGAAGGCCGGCTTGTCGCCCATCGGCTTGCCGTCGGTCCTGGGCTTCTTGCCGTAGGATTTGGCCTTGAACTCGGTCTGGCTGCCGTCAGGGTTGAAGACGGTGCGGGGGGGGCCTTCCTCGGCGACCGGCTTGGTCACCTCGCGCGGAGGCCGGCGCGGGTCGCGACTGCCGGGGCGGTCGCGGCGCATCGGGGCGTCTTCGGGCTTGAAGTCACGGACACGGCTGGGACGCTCCGCGAAGCGGAAACGATCGGCGACGCCTTTGCGCTGCACGGCCGGTTCGGCGCCGGGCTTGGCGACGCGCAGTTTCGGGTTGGCTGCGTCCCGTGCGCGTTTCACCGCCGCCGGTTCGGGCAGATCGCTGTCGAAGTCCACGCCCGCCTCATCGGCGAGGCGCTTGCCGAGCTGCTCGCGCAGGACGCGCGCCTTTACCACTTCGACGCCGCCGATGGGCAGGTCGTTGAGCTGGAAGGGGCCGAAGCTGGTGCGGATCAGGCGGTTCACCTGCAGGCCTAGGGCGGCGAGCACGTTCTTAATTTCGCGGTTCTTGCCTTCGCGCAGGCCGATCTGCAGCCAGACGTTGCCGCCCTGCTGGCGCTCCAGCGTGGCTTCGATGGGGCCGTAGTCGACGCCTTCGACCGCAATACCCTCCTTGAGCGCATCGAGCTGGGGCTGGGTAATGGCGCCGAAGGCGCGCACGCGATAGCGGCGCAGCCAGCCAGTGGCGGGCAGTTCGAGGACACGCTTCAGCCCACCATCGTTGGTGAGCAGCAGCAGGCCCTCGGTATTGATATCGAGACGGCCGACGGAGACGACGCGCGGCAAACCCTGCGCTTCGAGCGTCTGGAACACCGTTTCACGACCCTCAGGATCCTTTTCGGTGACCACGAGCCCCGGCGGCTTGTGATAGAGCCAGACGCGAGTACCCTCACGAGCGGTGAGCGGCGCGCCATCGACAGTGATGCGGTCCTTGGCGGTTACGTTGAAGGCCGGGGTACGGATGGGCTTGCCGTTGACGGACACGCGCCCGTCCTTGATCCAGCCTTCGGCATCGCGGCGGGAACAGAGACCGGCGCGGGCAATAACCTTGGCGAGCCTGTCGCCGGCGAATGTATCGGACATTTTGATACTCCTGCGGGACTCACATGAGTCGGCGCATCATGAGTGAAAGTGGCGTCAGCCCTTCTTGAGCAGCGCCTTCTGGATTTCCGGCGGACAGGCCGGATCGTTGACGGCGACGAGGTCGCCGTTGGCCGCGAGGCAGACGAGATTCTGGGCGGCTGCCGGAGCCGTGTCGTAATATTCGGCGGGCGGCAGGAAGATCGAGCGTTCCTTCTGGACCCGGAACGCCTTCATGCGGACCGTCAGCTTGCGCAGTTCGGCCTCGGTGAGCGGACGGCCGCCCAGCGTGGTCGGGTCGACGACGACGCGCGCATTGCGGATAGCGCTGATATCGGCCTGGGTCAGGCCGGTGGTGTCGATCTTGACGCTGTTGGAGTCCTTGGGCAGCGCCGCATTGACGGCCTCCTCGTCTTCGGGAGCCGGCAGCGTCGCAGTGTCCTTGGGCAGTACGAGCGGGCCGCGCTTGCCCTCAGGGTCGGGCTTTTCTTCCTTGCCGATCAGGCCGAGGCCGGTCGCGGTGGAGTTCAGGACTTCGTCTTCGAAGGTCTGGAAGCTGGTGAAGGCGCTGGTGCCTTCGGTAGTGGTGCAGGCAGAAAGTCCCGTCGAGACGACAAGGATTGCGGCCAGCATCAACGACCGCCCGCCGGTCAAACCAAACGACATGAAACTTCCCTTTGTCCCCGCGCGACGGGCTTATAGCCCAACGAGCCGCCTAACGCCAGATTCTGGCGGCAATTGGTTCAGGCCGGTTTTGCGGCGCGGGTGCGTCCGATTCCCAGGAAATCGAGGATCAGCAGCAACACTCCGAGGGTGATTGCGGCGTCGGCGATGTTGAAGATGTAAAAGCTCCAGTCGCCCCAATGGAAGTGGAAGAAATCGGCAACGGCGCCGTAGATGACCCGATCCAAGCCGTTGGACAGAGCCCCGCCGATGCAGAGGGCGAGTCCGGCGCGGACCAGCGGATCGCGCGAGCGGAACCACCAGACCGCCAGTGCCAGCAAAGCGATGCCGACGAGAATCGAAATCGCCCAGAGCGGAACGTCGCCGAGCAGGCCGTAGGAAATGCCGCTGTTGAACACGAGGCCGACATCGAAGAACGGCGTCACCTCGCGGAAGGGGCCAACCGGCCAGGCCATCGCATCGACCTGGATGTCTTTGTGCAGCCGGTCGAGGCCGAAGGCGACGAGCCCGAGAACCAGCGATAGGCCGAGGCCGGAACGCGCGGCGTTCACGCGGCGAGCCCCGCTGCCTTGCGTTCGCGCAGGGCTTCGGCGTCGCGCTTGCTGACGGCGCCATCCATGTCGGCGTCGGCGAAGTAGCGGCGCGAACGCAGGCACTGGCGGCCGTAAGTTTCGGCACGGTCGAAGACGACGCCGACACCGGCAACCTCAGGCAGCGCAAAGGCCCCAGAGGGAGCCGTTGCTTCACTGAGGGTCACGAAGGAGGTGATGCTGATTTCGGCGAGATCGACGCCCTTCAACGCCGCGCGCAGATCGGCATCGGCGACGAAGACTTTCGGCGCGGCTTCGAGGGACGAACCGATGACCTTGTCGCGGCGAGCGACCTCGAGCGCGCCGTTCACAACCTTGCGAACCTCGCGCACCTTCTCCCACTTCGCGAGCAGCGCGGCATCGTGCCACTCGGCCGGCAGATCGGGGAACAGGCGGAGGTGGACGGAGGAGTCCGTCCCCGGATTGCGCTCGAGCCAGGCCTCTTCCATCGTGAACACGAGGATCGGCGCGAGCCATGCCGTGAGGCAATCGAACACCGAGTCCAGAACCGTCAAGCTCGCCTTGCGCTTGATCGAGGAGATCGGGTCGCAATAGAGCGCGTCCTTGCGGATATCGAAGTAGAACGCGCTGAGATCGACGTTCATGAAGTTGGAAAGGGTCGAGACGACGCGCTTGTAGTCGTAGGCCTCGTAGGCCGCCTTCACAGTGGTGCCGACTTCGCTGAGCCGCGCAAGGATGAGACGTTCGAGTTCCGGCATGTCCTTGGTTGGGACGCGATCCGACGGCGAGAAGTGCGCCAGCGTGCCGAGCAGCCATTTGATGGTGTTGCGCAGCTTGCGATAGGAATCAACGGTCGAGTTGATGATGTCCTTGCCGATGCGCAGATCGTCGGCGTAGTCGGACTGTGCCACCCAGAGGCGGAGGATATCTGCGCCGAACTGCTTGATGACGTCCTGCGGCGCGGTGGTGTTGCCGAGCGACTTGCTCATCTTCTTGCCCTCGCCGTCGAGGGTGAAGCCGTGGGTCAGCACGCTGGCGTAAGGCGCAAAGCCGTTGGTGGCGCAGCTTTCGAGCAGCGAGGAATGGAACCAGCCGCGATGCTGGTCGCTGCCTTCGAGATACATGCCCGCCGGGAACTGCAGGTCCGGCCACTTCTGCTTGTTGCGCAGCACCCAGCTGTGGGTGGTGCCGCTTTCGAACCAGACATCGAGGATGTCGTCGATCTTCAGCCACTCATCGGCGACGACCGGCTTTCCGTTGTGCGTAGCGCCGGCGAGGAAACGATCCTTGGCGCCCGGCTTGAACCAGGCATCGGCGCCTTCGGTCTCGAAGGCCTGTGCGATGCGATGATCGGTAGCGTCGTCGCGCAGGATTTCGCCGGTCTGCTCGTTGAAGAACACACAGATCGGCACGCCCCAGGCGCGCTGGCGCGACAGCACCCAATCGGGACGCTCGGCGATCATGGCGCGGAGGCGGTTCTGGCCGGCGGGCGGGTAGAACTTGGTCGCATCGATTGCTGCGAGCGTCCGGTTTCGCAGCGTGTCGTCCTGTCCACGGCGTTTCAGCCCGGCGACGACACTGCGGCCATGATCATCCAACTGACCGGGGGACGCGATAGGCCGGTCCATATAGACAAACCACTGGGGGGTGTTGCGGTAGATGATCGGCTTCTTACTGCGCCAGCTGTGTGGATACTGGTGCTTCAGCCGCCCGCGCGCGACCATCGCGCCACGCTCGGCGAGAGCGGTGATGACTCGCTGGTTGGCGTCACCCTTCTTGCCGGAATCGTCGAGGATGCGCGCGCCGTCGAAGCCGGGTGCGTCCTTGGTGTAGTAGCCGGCGTCGTCGACCAGATAGGGGATCGACGTGTCGATGCCGAGTGCAGCGATCCTGCGGGTCGAGTCCATCCAGATACCGAAGTCGTCGAGACCGTGGCCGGGCGCGGTGTGGACGAAGCCGGTGCCGGCGTCGTCGGTGACGTGTTCACCGTCGAGCAGCGGGACGTCGAAGTCGTAGCCACCGGCGAGGCCGCGCAGCGGATGCTCGGTGACGGCTCCGCCAAGCATGTCTGCGGTGACGCCGAAGACGCGCTCGTAGGATTCGACCTTTGCTTTCTGCATCACCTCTTCGGCCAGCTTGTCGGCGAGGATGTACTGCTCCCCTACGCCCGCCCAATTGCCCTCGGGAGCCTTGGTTACGCGGTACAGGCTGTAGGCTATCCTGCTCGAGAACGAGATGGCGCGGTTCGCCGGGATGGTCCACGGCGTCGTGGTCCAGATGACGACATAGGGACGAACCGCCTTGCTGCCCTCGGTGCCGCCAAACTTGATGACCGGGAACTTCACCCAGATCGCGTCGGACTCGTAGTCCTGATATTCGATCTCGGCCTCGGCGAGCGCGGTGCGCTCGACCACGCTCCACATCACGGGCTTGCTGCCGCGATAGAGCTGGCCCGACGCGGCGACCTTCATGAGCTCGCGGGCGATCTGCGCTTCGGCATCGAAGCTCATGGTGAGATAGGGGTTGCCCCAGTCACCGATGACGCCGAGGCGCTTGAACTCTTCGCGCTGGGTATCGACCCAGTACTGAGCGAAGGTGCGGCACTCGGCTCGGAACTCGTTGATCGGAACGTCGTTCTTGTCCTTGCCCTTGGCGCGGTATTGTTCCTCGATCTTCCATTCGATCGGCAGGCCGTGGCAATCCCAGCCGGGGACGTAGGCCGAGTTGAAGCCGAGCATGCCCGAAGCGCGCGACACGAGGTCCTTGAGGATCTTGTTGAGCGCGTGGCCGATATGGATGTTGCCGTTGGCGTAGGGCGGGCCATCATGCAGCGTGAACAGCGGGCGGCCGTGCGCCTGCTTCCGCTGCATAGCGTAGAGATCCATGTCCTCCCAGCGCTTCAGCCAGCCGGGTTCGCGCTCGGGCAGGCCGGCGCGCATCGGGAACTGTGTTTCGGGCAGGAACAGGGTCGCGGTATAGTCGTTTTCGGCCGCGGCCTTAGGGGTGTCGGTCATATCAATCGGCTTGGGATGAGGGGTCGGCGGGCTTTTAGCGGGAAAGGCGAGATCGGGCAAATGGCGCCCGGTCAGCCGGGAAAGAAGCCCAGTGCCCGGTCGAGCTCGCCCAGCGGTCCGCACCCGGCGATTGCCCCTTTCGCCCGGCCGCTATCCCTGGTCATGGCCGAAATCAGCTCGTCGAGGCTCTTGAAGATTTCCTGGCCGCGGACGTGGCCGATCATGGCGATCTCCAATCGGCGGCCGTAAATGTCCTCGTCGAAATCGAACAGGTAGGTCTCGAACGGCGGCAGCTGGTTGTTGAACATCGGCTTGCCGAAGCTGGCGACGCCGTCTAGCAGGCGCGTGCCCAGGCGGGCGCGCACCGCATAGACGCCCTGGGCGAGACCGAAGCTCGATGTGGTCGCGAGATTGGCCGTGGGGAAGCCGAGCTCTCGGCCGCGCTGGTCACCCTTCACCACGTCACCGGAAAAGAACCAGTGGTAGCCGAGCAATCCATTGGCCTCGGGCACATCGCCACGGCCGAGCGCGGCGCGGATGCGCGACGAACTCACGGCCTCCTCGCCTTGCGGCAGCAGGTCGAGGATATCGACGGAGAAGCCGTGGATATTCCCGGAAGCGCGCAGGAAGTCCGGCGTGCCGCGACGGTTGTGGCCGAACTGGAAATCGGCACCGACGACGACGCCCGATGCGCGGAGCGCTTTCACCAGATAGTTGGCGACGAAGTCCTCGGGCTCGACGAGGCTGAGGTCGCGGTTGAACGGCATCAGCACGATGCCATCGAGGCCGAGTGCTTCGCAGAGCCGCGCCTTGGCATCGGGCGGGGTAAGCCGGAAGATGCCTGGAGTCGGCGCGAAGACGTCGCGCGGATGCGGCTCGAAGGTCAGCATCAGCGCCGGAACGCCGCGCGCTGCAGCCTGCGCCTTGAGGCGCGCCAGCACCGATTGATGCCCGCGATGCACGCCGTCGAACGAGCCGATGGCCACCATGGCGCCTTTGACGGCGTCGGGCACGGCGTTGAGGTTGTCGAGGCGGTGGAAGGCAGGCATGTCAGCGCCGGCTGGTGTGGAACTGGCGGCTATATGGCAAGCGGGCCGCTACCACGCAAGGCGCGGCATGGCGCCGACCATCCGGGCGCCGCTGGGGGCAACCAGCGCTTCGATGGCCGCCGGTTCGGGCGTGCCGAAGGCGTCGAGCTCCTCGGCATGGATCGACCCGGTGACGAACAGCAGGTCCAGCCCGGCATTGGCGGCGCCAATGGCATCGGTCCGGACCGAGTCGCCGATAGCGAGGATGCGGCCATGATCGAGCTGGCGGCCGGCGGCGGCCTGGGCGGATTTCAGCGCGGCGTCGTAGATGGGCCGATAGGGCTTGCCGCCCATGAGGATGCGGCCGCCATGCGCCTCGTAGAGATCGGCCAGCGCGCCGCCGCAATAGACGATGCGGCCGCCATGTTCGACCACGCGATCCGGGTTGGCGCAGATCAGCGGCAGCTTGCGCTTGAGCCAAAGGGAGATGCGCCGCTCGTACATGTCCGGCGTGTCGTCATCGGTATCGAGGTCGGTGACGACGATCGCCTCGGCTTCATCGGCCGAGCCGCGCGTGACGCCGAGGCCGTCGTAGAGACTGTCGTCCTCGGTGGGCGGGCCGACGTGGTGCACGACCTTGCCGCGATAGGGGGCGATCATCGTGCGGGTGACGTCGCCGGAGGTGACGATGGCATCGTAGGCGTCGCGGCCGACGCCGAGGCGGTCGAGCATCGCCGCAATCGGCGCCGCGGCGCGCGGGGCGTTGGTGATGAGCACCACCCTGCCCCCGCCGCGCCGGAAATGCTGCAAAGCATCCACCGCCTCGCGATGCGCCGTGACCCCGTTGTGCACGACGCCCCAGACGTCGGACAGGATGGCATCGTAGCCGGCGGCGAGCGCGGAGAGGCGGGAAGCGGTCATGGCCGTGGCTTAACCGCGACGCGGGAGCGGGGGAAGCCGAAAGTTCGGGATCAAGCCCGGCGGGCGCTCTCTGGGAGATCCGGCACGGAGAGGTCCGGGCGCACCGGCCCCGGCAGCGCGATGTGCGGGCCCTGGGCGAGCGCGATGCCATCCTCGAACAGACCGAGCAGTTGCTGTTCATCGAGGATGCCGGTCGCGATCAGTTCGATGCCGAACCGGCGGCCGTAGGCAGCGATGTCGGCGGCATGGAAATCGGTGAAGGCTTCGGGCTGGCGGAGGAAGCGCGTCGCATCGATGCGCACCGTCTTGAAGCCGAGGCCCTGCAATTCGGCGTAGTCGAAGCGAAGCGAGGTGGCACCGGCGAGCGACAGGCCGACGCCCATCTTGCCGATGGCGGTGAGCGAGGCCTTTTCCTTGGCGCTCAGTGCACGCAGGTCGGCCTGCGGGACTGCGAAGAGAAGCGACGCGGCGATGGCGCGATTGGCGTCGAGCGAAGCGAGGATGGTCTCGACCGGCTTGGCGCCAGCGAGCGAGGCGCGCGACAGTGGTACGTAGAGGGTAATGGGCGAGCCAGACGTGCGCGAGCGGCGCGCGATGGTGATGGCTTCCTCGAGTCCCATCGATTCGATGCGCCCGATGACATCTTCGCCGCCGTGCGTCGGGATGAAATCGGCGCGGTCAGCCATGTCGCCGTCTTCGAGCACGAGGCGGGGCACGAGGTCGTAACCGTGCGCCTTGCGCTGCGGCAGCGTGACGATAGGTTCGATGTGGAAGACCAGCCGGCGATCCTCCACCGCCTGGCGGAGCATTTCGAGCGGGATGACAGGCTCGGGCATGTGGTCCGGATTGGCCGGTGGCAGCGGCTGCTCGACGGGTTGCGCGATGCGGTTGCGCTCTTCGAGTTCGGTGACAGCCTCGGCCACCTGTCGGGTGACGGAACCGAGCACAGACAGATCGGCTTCGAGTGCCTGGAGGCGCGGACCGGCATTGAGGTCGGTCAAGGCATTGATTCGCTGGCTGAGGACCGCGCCCGCCTGCGCATCGGTCGAAAGCAGCCGGGACAGATCCTCGATGCCCTTTTCGAGCCGCGCTTCGGCGCGGCGGCGCAACGAGCGCTCGAGCAGGAGAACGGCGAGTACGCCGAAGGCCAGCGCGGTGACCGCTGCTTCGATGGGGGTGAAGGTGAAACCGAAATAGGCAGCGGCGGCTACGCCAAGGGCGGCGAGTGCGATGAACAGATAGACCAAGCCCTGCACAGCAGCTCACTCCAACCCGACGCACGCCGACACGCAAGCATTAGTGTGCGTCGCGACCGGCTCCAAACGCTTTATTTACCCTAAGCATCAACAATCGAACGCCTAGAGGTCTTACGTCACCAGAGGTCCCATGCCCCAGACGATCGATGCCCGATCGGACGCGCCAGCGCGGTTGCTTTTGATCGACCGCGATGCGGCGACCGGGCAGGTACTCGCCGCCCCGCTCACCGAGCGGCTGGTGGCGGCGGAGCCGCTGGTGGAAGCACGCTCCGGCCGCCAGGCGATGGAGATGCTGCGGGCCAACGAGTACGATGTGGTGCTCGCCGACCTCGCCACCTTGTCGGACCTGTCGGCCAAGGCCGACGAGTCCGTGTCGCGGATCGCGCGACTGGCGCCGGAATCGCTGATCATCGTCTTCTTGGATGCCGCGTCTGTCTCGGCCGCTCTCGGCGCCATGCGCGCCGGTGCGCATGATTGCCTGTCGAAGCCGGTTTCGGGCGAGGCGCTGGCCCTCAAGATCGGCGGATTGGCGCTACGTCTGGGTCGTCCACGCGCACTCGGCGTCGACGGGATCGAGCGCGCGGCGCGGGAGCGGGTCGAAGGCGCGGCTCCGTCAGTTGCCGAACCGGCGGCGGCAATCCTGCCGATGTGGCGCCAGGAACAGCGGATCATCGAGGAAGCGATCCGCACGTTTGCGGGAAACATCACACTGGCAGCGGCAGCCCTGGAACTGAGCCCGTCGACCATTTATCGCAAACGTCTGGCCTGGGCCGAGGGCGAGGCTAAGCGGGCGTGAGCTACCGCCAGGTGAAGACTTTCGTCACCGAGTAGTTGAAGACCACGCTCATCAGCACGCCCGCAAGACCGGCGATCCAGTAGGACTGGTCGTAAACGTAGATCCAGCTGGCGACCGAAATGTTGGCGATCGCGCCGAATGAACACACCGCATAAAAGCTCAACAGGCCGGTGAAGTAGCGCCAGCCGCGCAGCTTCTTGTTGGCGTAGGTCAGCTCGTTGTTCAGCACGAAGTTGAAGGTCATCGCGGCGATGGTGGCGGTGGTCTGCGCGGCAGCGAACTGCCAGTGCAGGTTGTTCACGGCGAGCGTCAGCACGGTCATATGGATCAGGACGCCGAAGCCGCCGACAAAGGCGAACATCAGGAAAGTCGCGGGCAGCAGGCCGCCCGTGAGTTTGCTGAGGACGAGGCCCAGAAACTGCACAACGACCAGTGAGCTCATCTTGCTCTCGCCGGCATTGCGCGGCTTGAAGTCGTAGGGCACTTCGCCGACGCGCAGTTCCTTGCCGCGGCGCGCACGGGCGCGGCCTGCAGAGACGACGATATCGAGCAGAATCTTGAAGCCTTCGCTCGAGAGCGATGGAGCAATCTCGTCGAAGACACTGCGGCGCATCAGGAAAAAGCCGCTCATCGGGTCTGACAGCGGGACACCGGTGACGAGGTTGCCGAGGCGCGTTGCGATGCGGCTACCGGTCTCGCGGGCTTTGCTGAAGCCCTCCCCTGCGCTGCCGCTTCCGGCGTAGCGCGTGCCCACCACGATGTGGTCGCCTGCGAGCGCCTTGTCGAGCATCAGCGGGAGGATGGCTTCATCGTGCTGGTGGTCGGCGTCGATCACCGCGAAGTAAGGCGAGGCGCTGGCCGAAATCCCCTCGACAACGGCCGAGCTCAGACCGCGCCGCCCGATGCGGTGGATGCAGCGCACGTTCGAGTGACGGCGCGCGAGTTCCTTGGCGACTTCAGCCGTACCGTCGGGCGAATTGTCGTCGACGACGATGAATTCGAATGGAACGGCGCCTAGGGCCTTCGTCACCTTGTCATAGAGCGACACGATGTTGTCGCGCTCGTTGAAGCTGGGGACGATGACGGCCAGCTGCGGCGACGTCCAGATGTGAGACATTGCCGTTGACTGCTGGTCGCGTTCGATCGTCATGGGGCATCCGTTTGCTGCGACGCCGGGAATATCGCGCCGCAGCATCAATCTGCAAGCGGCGCCACCGTTCCATCCGCTTGACTCGCCAAGAGCCTCGACCTATATCCCCGGCACGCGCCTTAGCACTCTATAGGCCTGAGTGCTAACCGTATGAAATCATTTCAGTTTTAAGGAGCAGACATGGCTTTCCGTCCCCTGCACGACCGCGTGGTCGTCCGGCGTGTCGACAGCGAAGAGAAAACCGCTGGCGGCATCATCATCCCCGATAGCGCCAAGGAAAAGCCCTCCGAGGGCGTGATCGAGGCCGTCGGCCCCGGTGCTCGCGACGACTCGGGCAAGCTCGTGCCCCCCGACGTGAAGGTCGGCGACCGCATCCTGTTCGGCAAGTGGAGCGGCACCGAGGTCAAGCTCGACGGTAAGGACCTGCTGATCATGAAGGAAACCGACATCATGGGCGTGATCGGCTGAGCCGAAGCGACCTGATCGTCTCAATTTAAGGAGCGCCTCACATGGCAGCCAAAGACGTAAAGTTCTCCACCGATGCCCGCGACAAGATGGTCCGCGGCGTCAACATCCTCGCCAATGCGGTGAAGGTCACACTCGGTCCGAAGGGCCGTAACGTCGTGATCGACAAGTCGTTCGGCGCCCCGCGCATCACCAAGGACGGCGTGACCGTCGCCAAGGAAGTCGAACTCGAAGACAAGTTCGAGAACATGGGCGCCCAGATGGTGCGTGCCGTGGCTTCCAAGACCAACGACATCGCCGGCGACGGCACCACAACCGCGACCGTTCTGGCGCAGGCTATCGTCAACGAAGGCGTCAAGCTCGTTGCGGCCGGCATGAACCCGATGGATCTGAAGCGCGGCATCGACCTTGCCGTGGCCGAAGTCGTCGAGAATCTCGGCAAGGCCAAGAAGACGATCTCGTCGAACTCGGAAGTCGCTCAGGTCGGCACGATTTCGGCCAACGGCGAGACTTCGATCGGCGAGATGATCGCCAACGCGATGCAGAAGGTCGGCAACGAGGGTGTCATCACCGTCGAGGAAGCCAAGACCGCCGAGACCGAACTCGACGTCGTCGAGGGCATGCAGTTCGACCGCGGCTACCTGTCGCCGTACTTCGTGACCAATGCGGACAAGATGACCGCCGTTCTCGAAGAGCCGCTGATCCTTCTCCACGAGAAGAAGCTCAGCAATCTCCAGGCCATGCTGCCGATCCTCGAAGCGGTTGTGCAGAGCCAGCGTCCGCTGCTGATCATTGCCGAAGACGTCGAGGGCGAAGCCCTGCCGACGCTCGTCGTCAACCGCCTGCGCGGCGGCCTCAAGGTCGCGGCCGTGAAGGCCCCGGGCTTCGGCGATCGCCGCAAGGCCATGCTCGAAGACATCGCCACCCTGACGGGTGGCCAGGTGATCTCCGAAGATCTCGGCATCAAGCTCGAGAATGTCGGCCTCGACATGCTGGGCACCGCCAAGCGCGTGGAGATCTCCAAGGAGAACACCACGATCGTCGACGGCGCCGGCAAGAAGGAAGACATCCAGGGTCGCGTTGCGCAGATCAAGGCGCAGATCGAAGAGACCACGTCGGACTACGACAAGGAGAAGCTGCAGGAACGCCTCGCGAAGCTCGCCGGCGGTGTTGCGGTGATCAAGGTCGGCGGCTCGACGGAAATCGAAGTCAAGGAGCGCAAGGACCGCGTCGACGACGCGCTGAACGCGACCCGTGCCGCGGTTGAAGAAGGCATCGTGCCGGGCGGCGGCGTCGCCCTGCTCCGTGCTTCGTCGGCTCTCACCGTCAAGGGTGCGAACCCGGACCAGCAGGCCGGCATCAATCTCGTTCGCCGTGCCCTGCAGGAGCCGCTGCGCCAGATCGCCCAGAATGCGGGTGACGAAGGTTCGGTGGTGGTCGGCAAGATCCTCGAGAACGCTTCGCAGACCTTCGGTTACGACGCGCAGACCTCGACCTATGGCGACATGATCCAGATGGGCATCGTCGACCCGGTGAAGGTGGTTCGTACGGCTCTGCAGGATGCGGCTTCGGTCGCTTCGCTGCTGATCACGACCGAGGCGATGATCGCCGAGATGCCCAAGGACGCAGCCCCCGCAATGGGTGGTGGCGGCGGTGGTATGGGCGGCATGGGCGGCATGGACTTCTAAGGAAGTCCCGGCGCCAAGAGATACAGTTCAAGGTCCAGACTTCCCAGTCACGGACCTGGATACGAGGGCGCGGTGGAACTCCACCGCGCCCTTTGCGCTTTCTCGGTGGCCAATTCGAAGGAGAACGGCGATGCGCGTGCTTTGCGGATTGATGCTCGGCCTGCTGGCGTCCAGCGCACCGGCGCAGGAGCAAGCGGCCTATATCGATGACCGGTCGACGCCGGTGGCAGTGGTGCAATCCTTCTACAGCGCGATTAACCGTCACGAGTTCGCCCGGGCGTGGTCCTACTTCGAGGATGCGGCCCAGGGCGGGACGTTCGATGAATTCGCGGCGGGGTTTTCGGACACCGAGTCGGTGTCCGTCAGTATCGATGAATCGACGTCTGAGGGAGCGGCGGGCAGCACCTACTGGACGGTTCCGGTGCGGCTCGATGCGATCAACGCCGACGGCAGCCAGCAGGCGATCGAGGGTTGCTACATCCTTCGCCTGGCGCAACCAGCAAACCAGACCGAGCCGCCGTTCCATCCCATGCATATCGTCGAAGGACA
>JBEBHC010000346.1:0-1579 GCA_040081185.1 Devosia sp.
GGCCGCCTCGTGCCTGCACTTTGATGACTTTCATAATCTTTTTCGCCATAGCCGCGCTACTTTAGAGAGAAGCTCGTCGTGCGTCAACAGTGATTATTGGTTCTATTTACTGAGCTCAGTGACGAGTTGGTCTACGAGGGCTTCTCCGTTGGCTGCAATATGTATTTCGTAGAGTCTTGTCCTGACTCTCAAAAAGACGATGCGTTCAGCGCTGAGAGCGGGATCTTTAAAGGTGAGATAGTCCACAGGTGGTCCGCCGGCTTGTGAGCGTGTTTCGTCGATAAGGTCAGTGACTTTTCCTGAGAACTGTTCCTGCAACGCTTGTTTTAATCCTGCGAAGATAGACTTCACATCATCACTCTCCATCCAAGAGAAGAGGAATGCACGATCGTTATTGCGTAGTAAGACGTATGTTTTTACTTTTGATGCATCAGGCGCTGTGAGTTGAACGAAGCTTGCCTCGTTCGTTTGCTGTGTCACGAGCTGGAGCTTTGCCAGCACCTCTTCTACGTTGATGCCACTCGCTTTTTTCGTCGAGACTCCTTTTTTAACAACGCCAGATTTGGAGCTTGAGGAAGAACTTTCCAGGATAGCAGGAGCTTCCGATGACGCAGCACTTGAGGACGTGAAAGCTACAGATGAAGAGCTGAGTGTTGGCAGCGAGGAAGAAGACGACGACACAACCGGAGGAAGTGTATCGACTGTATTTTCTGCGATCATGCGCGGGCTTTCTGTGAGTACGTAATCCGCAGCGGCAAGTCCGCAACAAAGAAGGGTAATCACTATGCCAACGATAAGAACTCGTCCGCGCATACCTTGTAGTGTAGCAAACGTTCGACAGCACTTCGATCCCTTACTTCGCGCTGACGTATTGCGCACGAACAGTTTTCTTCAACTGAGCATGATAGATGCACGATGCGCGCTCGTGAGTATGCAGAGCTTTGCAGTGAGATGGCACGGCAGGTCCTTTTACTGCGAGCCTGTCTCTTCCTGGGGTCACAACAACTGTTGGAGTCATGACAGCTTCGGAGGTAACTTCTGCAACTTTTACGACCCTGCGTTCTGCAGCGCGTTGGTCTTTTCGCATTTTCATGACAACGCGTTCAGTCTTTGACGGTACGGCTGAAGTCAGAAGAAATGCGCGACGAAGTAAATCTTGATTAATTTCTAATCCTGGCTGCATCGGGATGCGTGATTTATTTTTACTCGCAATACCATCTGCATTGACCGATGAGCCAACAGACAGCGCAATGGCCAGACACAGAGTCGGAACCGTGAGGTACGCAGGAATGCGGAGGAATTTCATAGGAGTGACAAGAATGGTAAAAAAGGTTGATATTATAAAACTAATCACTAAAAAAGCAAGTACCTCTCCAATGTCTTGTATTAGCCAAGAACAACCTTTGTGTCTGCGACAACAACCCCTGCATTACCGACGAGAACAGGGTTGAGGTCGATTTCTATGATTTTTGGACAATCTGACAGCATGCGAGAGACTTTGCGAATGACATCCGCAAGAGCGTCTATATCCAGAGCTCCTTTTCCACGCATGCCGGACAGTAGTTTCCATGACTTCAAA
>JBEBHC010000347.1:0-1565 GCA_040081185.1 Devosia sp.
CCGGCGGGCACTGGAACACCATCGTCAGGTCGCCGCTGTGGTCCAGCCGGACCCCGGAGTCGTACGCGAGCGAGATCCCGAGCTTCTTCCCGATCGGGTGGACGTAGATCCCGGCCCCGAACGTCATCGCGGTGTCGGGCTGGATCCGAACTACCTGATTTCGGAAGATGGCGGACGCGGTTGGCGCTACGGGGGAAAACTTTTTGTCGGCTTGGACGGCTACAGTCCCTACTGCAAATACGTGAGCGATGGCAAAGCCACGATCCACGTCGTCTGCACCGAAGATCACCCGAACAACTACGACAACAGTCTCTACCATGCGTTCATCCGCGGCGGACAGGTGCATCGGAGCGACGGTGCCGTGCTCGGCCCACTATCCACCACCACAAATTCTCCACTGCGCCCTTGGGACTTCACCCGCATTTACCAAGGCGGCCCGAACCACGTCGCGTGGATGACCGACATTGAACTCGATCCGGAGAAAAATCCGGTCGTGCTTTTCACCGTGCAGATGAACAGCGCCGGGCTCCCGAGCGGGCGGGGTGGCTACGATCATCGCTTTCATCTCGCCCGCTGGGACGGCGGGCGTTGGCGGGAATCGGAAATCGCCTATGCGGGCAAGCGGCTCTACGCGGGCGAAGATGACTACACCGGCCTGGGTGCCATTGACCCGCAAAATCCCGACGTCGTCTACATCTCTACCGACGCCGACCCGCAAACGGGTGCACCGCTCATCAGCTCGGCGGACGGCAACCGCCACCATGAACTCTTCCGCGGTGAGACCAAAGACCGCGGTGCCACGTGGCGATGGCTGCCGGTCACGGAGAATTCCACGATGGACAACCTGCGTCCCATCGTCCCGCGTTGGCAGGACACCCGCACTGCACTCGTTTGGTTTCGCGGCAGCTACCGCGCGAATCACGGGGAATGGACGACGAAAGTCATGGCATCTATCCTGACCGCCAAAGATTTTCCGTCGCCCTAACCCCGGCGTGACGGCCGTCGCTGACGCGCCCGAACGTTTTCAGGCCGTGTGACCGAACCTTGTGTTTCCGCCCAGCAGTTACACCGATCTTCGCGGCAGCAAACCCAGAACGAATGAAAATTTTCCTCCCCTTTTTCGCGTCTCTTCTTTTCCTCTCCATGCTGGCGCGGGCCCAGGCCCCGGCAACGCTTTGGGACACCGCCAACCAGCAGGCCTCGGTGGGAAAAACCATCGGCGAGAATACCGCCACGCCCGTCACGCGTCTCAAGGTGCCGGATGGTTTCAAGGTTGAACTCCTCTATTCGGTGCCGAGCGGACAAGGGTCGTGGATCAATCTTTGCGCCGACGACAAAGGTCGCATCTACACCAGTGACCAACACGGCGGACTCTATCGTTTCACTCCGCCGCCCCTCGGTCAGGCGTTGGCTCCGGCGAAGGTCGAAAAAGTGCCCGCCAAAATCCGCGCGGCGAATGGCCTGCTGTTCGCCTTCGGCGCGCTCTATGTGAGCGTCAACGACTACGAATCCAAAATGCAGAGCGGCCTCTATCGTGTCACCGACAGCGATGGCGACGATCAGCT
>JBEBHC010000174.1:0-6080 GCA_040081185.1 Devosia sp.
CCGCGCGGGAGGGGCGATAGGGCTGTGCCTCACGGGTGGGCGGGCACCACTTGGCCGCGGATTTCGCCGTCGGGATACTTTTCGGTGTGCAGGTTGAAGTACCAGAGCTGCTGCGAGAGTTGGGAGTACTGCTCGTCCGTCAGCGTCATCGAACCACTGATGGGGCTGTCGTACGGTGCGTCGATCGGAACGACGGGGTCGGCCTTTTCCCCGAGCTTTGCCGGGCCATGGAAGTGAGCGGCGGTCACCGGGCCACTTAAGTCTTTGTACTCGATGGTCCAGGTGAGCGTCATGGTGTCGCTATCGTAAGTGGCGTCGACCGTGCCGGTGGCCTTGGAGTCCGTGGCGGGTGTCTCGTCGGTAGCAGTCAGTGCCGCCGTATATTTTATCTGGTCGGCCAACGCGGGAGCGGCGGTGAGAGCCAAGGACGCGATGCTCGCAACAGCGAGCGTCTTGAGGGCGATGTTCATGAGTTTACCTCGCGGGGTTCTGAAGACGGCAGGACTGACGCAAGCGATGCCGAGGTGTTTCAGCAACGTCGCCTGCCGCGCACGGTTCCGCGGCGGAATCGGTTTGTTAACCATTCATTGACCATAAGCGTGGTGGGCGTGGCGAGCGCCCTGAAAGGTCCGGAATTCCGGGGCTTTCTCTTAAAATTGACAAATTGTGCCCGCATTGGCCGACCCGTTGCTGGCTGCGTGAATCCTCAGGCGAGACGAGGGTTCGAATGCAGTGGGGCGGTCCGGGGGACCGAGACGAAAGGATCCACCATGGACGCTGCTGCCGCAGTCGTCGCCACGCAGGACGTGGTCGACTTCTCGCTTGTGGGTCTGTTTCTTCACGCCGACTGGATCGTCAAGATCGTGATGATCGGGCTGCTGATGGCCTCGGTCTGGTGCTGGGCGATCATCGTGGACAAGTCGATGCTCTACGGCCGTGCCGGGCGCGAGATGAACCGCTTCGAGCGCATCTTCTGGTCGGGCCAGTCGCTCGAGGAACTCTATCAGCAGATGGCCGAGAAACCCTCGATGGGGCTGGGGGCGGTGTTCCTCGCCGCGATGAAAGAGTGGAAGCGTAGTCACGAGCAGAACGCAGCGTCCTATCTCGGTGTGCAGTCGCGGCTCGAAAAGGTACTCGACGTCGCCATTTCGCGCGAAAGCGAGTCTCTGGAGAAGCGGCTCGGCTTCCTTGCGACCGTCGCCTCCGCATCGCCCTTCATCGGCCTTTTTGGCACGGTATGGGGCATCATGAATTCGTTCACGTCGATCGCTGCGTCAAAAAGCACGAACCTTGCGGTGGTGGCGCCGGGTATTGCCGAAGCGCTGTTCGCGACGGCGCTCGGGCTGCTCGCCGCCATCCCGGCGACGATCGCCTACAACAAGCTTTCGAGCGACTCCAACAAGCTGGTGAGCCGGCTTGAAGGCTTTGCCGACGAGTTCGCCACGATCCTGTCCCGCCAGCTCGAATCCCGGGGCCGCTAGCCATGGCAATGGCGGTTGCACGCAAGGGTGGTGGAGGCGGGCGGCGCCGCGGACGCGGTGGCGGCCGTGGCGGACCGATTTCCGAAATCAACGTCACACCGCTGGTCGACGTGATGCTCGTGCTGCTGATCGTATTCATGGTCGCAGCGCCGCTGCTGACAGTGGGCGTGCCGATCGACCTGCCGGAGACGGCGGCGAAGGAGCTCAATACCGATAGCAAGCCGATGACCGTGACGGTCACGCCCGAAGGGCAGATCTATCTGCTCGAGGACGTCGTGCCGATCGAGGAACTGGTCGACCGGCTGGCTGCTGCAGCGCCCAACGGTACGGATGAGCGCGTCTATGTGCGCGGCGACCAGAACGCCAACTACGGCGAGGTCATGAAGGTGATGGGCGTGCTGTCAGCCGCCGGGTACACCAAAATCGGCCTGATCACCGCGCAGGACCAGGTCAGGTAGGCGGATGAAAGCCGGCGTCACCACTTCGGTTGTCGCCCATGCCGTAATCATCGTCGTCGCGATGGTCGGGCTGGGAACGGCCAAGCCGTTCGAGCCGGAGGTGATCGAGTCGATCGCGGTGGATCTCGTGCCGCTGTCGGAGTTCACCAATATTCGTGCCGGTTCGCTCGACAGCCAAGTGGTAGAGACCGAAACGCCGGCCGTCGCCGAAAGCGAAACGCCGCCCGAGATAGCGCAGCCCACCGGCAATACGCAGGAAGATCAGGTGACACCGCAGGAGACCGCGAAAGTCACTCCTGCGCCAGTAATCAACACAGCGCCCGAACCTGTGCCCGAGCCGCAACCCGAGCCGGAGCCCGAGCCGGTGAAGGAGCCGACACCGGAACCCGAGCCCGTCGCGGCGCCGGAGCCGACGCCAGTGGAACCGACACCGGTACCGGAAGAGGTCACGCCCCCGCCCGAACTTGCAACGCCCGTCGTGACGCCTGAGCCGACCGAAGTTGCGCCCGCGCCGGCAATGCGCACGGCGGCGCTCGACCAGATGCGGGCCGACTACAAGAAGGAACTCGCCGACAAAAAGAAGAAGGCGGAAGAAGAAAAGAAGAAGGTCGCCGACGCCAAGATCGCGGCGGAGAAGAAGAAGAAGGAAGACGAGGCCAAACGCGTGGCGCAGGCGAAAGCCGCGGCCGACAAGCAGGCGCGGGAAGCGGACCAGGTTGCCGCGCTCATCAACAACGAAGACTCGCGTGGCGCGACAACCGGGCAGGGCGGCACGCCGACGCTGGGCAAGAATACGGGCACGTCGGCAACGCTGAGCCAGAGCGAAATCGGCGCGCTTGCCGCCGCGATGAAAGCCTGCTTCAGCCCGCCGCCTGGCTCTACAGAGGAAGACGCCACGGCGCAGGTCGAGGTGAAGCTCACGCGCGAGGGTTTCGTCGCCGGCACCCAGGTGCTGGCCGTCACCGGCCCGACGACCGGGCAAGCCACCGGCAGTGCCGCCGTCCGCGCCGTACAGCGCTGCGGCCAGAATGGCTACGCCATGCTCCCGGCCGCGAAATATGATGGCGCCGGCGGGTGGAACACCGTGAAAGTCACATTCAAAGCCAATGAGTCGTTCTAACATGGCGCACGCGCCCGGAACGGCAGGACCAATCCAGACGGAGACTTCGATGCATCAGATCACCCGCCGGCATTTGCTGAAGTTCGGCCTTGCGAGCGCTGCGCTGCTCGCCGCGTCGCCGGCGCGAGCGCTGGTCGAGATCGTGGTCGAGGGCGGCAACTTCGTGCCGCTGCCGATCGCCATCCCCGATTTCGCTTCGTCCGACCCGGCCTTCGGAAAGGAGATTGCCGACATCGTGCGCGCCAATCTCAAGCGCTCGGGATTGTTTGCGCCACTCGACCCCAACTCGCTGCCGGCGCGCGTTGGCGATGTGAACAACGAGCCGCAGTTTGCCGACTGGCGCGCGATCAATGTCGATGCGCTGGTGATGGGACAGGTGGAACGCGGCGGGCAGGTGCAGTCGGCGGTGCGCGTGTGGGACACGCAGGCGGCACAGCAGGTCGTGGGGAACAATTACGCGGCCGATCCGCGGACCTATCGCCGCATCGCGCACATCGTGTCCGATGCGATCTACGCCTCGCTCGCCGGCGACAAGGGCTATTTCGATACCCAGATCCTGTTCGTGTCCGAGAGCGGCCCCAAGGCCAATCGCAAGAAGCAACTCGCGATCATGGACCAGGACGGCGCCAATGCGCAGACGCTGAGTTCGGGCAACACGTTGCTCCTCACCCCGCGCCTGTCGCTGGACAATCAGCTCTACACCTACACCGGCTACGAGGACGGCAACCCGCAGGTCTATGTCGCGAACATGGGCGGGAAGTCGAAGAAGCTGATCAACAATGCGCCGATGTCGTTCGCGCCGCGCTTCTCGCCGGACGGCGGCACCGTGGTGTTCTCGGTGTCCAACGGCGGCGTGACCAATATCTATTCGGCCGGCGTCAATGCCGGGAAGGCGAACCAGCTCACATCCGGCGCGGCGATCGATACGTCGCCGTCCTACTCACCCGATGGCTCGCAGATCGTGTTCGAGAGCGATCGTGGCGGGCAACCGCAGCTTTATGTGATGAGCGCCGGCGGTGGCGGCGCCAACCGCATTTCGTTCGGTGACGGCAGCTACTCGACGCCGGTGTGGGCTCCCAAAGGTGACGTCATCGCATACACGCGCCAGTCCGGCGGCAACTTCCAGATCGGCATCATGAGGCCCGACGGGACGGGCGAGCGCATCCTCGTCAACTCTTTCCACGCCGAGGGCCCGACCTTCTGCCCCAATGGCCGCGTCATCATGTTCTTCCGTGATCCGGGTGGCGACTCGGGACCGGGTCTGTGGACCGTCGACATCTGGGGCCGCAACGAGCAGCAGGTCCAGACGCAGAGCTACGCGTCCGATCCGGCTTGGGGTTCGCTGAGGACCTGAGGCGTGCCCTTCGCGAAGCGCCGGGCCGGCATCTCCGACATCCTCTATGTCATGGCGAGCGAACTCGAATACGGGCCGGCGCTGCGCAGCCGCATCACGCCGCTTATCACGGGGGTCGGTCCAATCGAGGCCGCGGCTGCGGTCACCGAGAAGCTGACGCGGCTCGAGATCGGGGACCGGTTGCCGATGCTGGTCGTGTCGCTCGGCTCGGCCGGTTCGGAGCGGCTCGAGCAGTGCGGCCTCTATCAGGCGGCAAGCGTTGCGTGGCGCGACATGGATGCGAGCGCGCTGGGGTTCGAGCGCGGCGTCGTGCCCTATCTCGACCAGCCCGCGACGATCGCGCTCGGCCCGTTCGTGCCGGGAATTCCGATGGCGAGCCTGTCGACCGGCGGCAACATCGTTTCAGGGCGCGCCTATGACGGGATCGTCGAGGACATGGTGGACATGGAAACATACGCTGTGTTCCGCGCGGCCCACCGGTTCGGGCTGCCGCTGGTGGCATTGCGCGGCATTTCCGATGGTGACCGGGAACTCGGGGCGATCACCGACTGGACGCAGTATCTCGGTATCATCGACGTGAAGCTGGGCGAGGCGGTGGACGGATTGGAAGCGGCAATCGCGGCCGGAACGCTGGTTTGGGAAGCCGATCAAGCCCGCGAGTGAGGCGCCTGTGCAACACCAGCGAAAGTGCCGGATTTCCGCCACATTTGGGCCCCTTTGACCGTAAATTAACCATGACCAAATACGCCCCCTTAAGGTAACCGAGCCTAAAAGGCGGGGAGCAAATTTCTCGACTTAGGAGACTAACCGGATGCGTTCCATGACGCCCATCATCGGCCTGTTGCGCACCGCGCTGCTCGTCGTCCTCGTCGTCGCGGTCGCGGCGTGTTCCCGCAGCGGTACCGGCGTCGGCAATCTCGGGCCGGGGCAGGGTGCGCCCGGTTCGGCGCAGGAATTCCTCGTCACCGTAGGCGACCGCGTGTTCTTCGAGACCGATTCCTCGGCGCTTACAGCCGACGCACAGGCGACGCTCAACAAGCAGTCGGCCTGGCTCAACAAGTACAGCAACTACCGTATCCTCATCGAGGGCCATGCCGACGAGCGCGGCACCCGCGAGTACAACATCGCGCTGGGCGCCCGCCGCGCTTCCGTGGTGGTGAACTACCTCGTCAGCCGCGGCGTCAGTTCGCAGCGCATCACATCCAAGTCGTTCGGCAAGGAACGCCCGGTGGCGATCTGCAACGACATCTCGTGCTGGTCACAAAACCGCCGCGCCGTTACGGTCGTACAGTAGCGCCGAGGGTCCGCAAGACCCGAAGCGGAGGCATAAGCGCCGGGCGCCTGCGAGAGCAGAGCCCGGCGCTTTCTTTTTGACTAGATTCAGGGTTACGTCAGGCTCATCCATTCTCTTCCGCAGAAGCCGGAGAAAATCTTGCGTCTTCCCATCCGAAACGGGCGATTGCCGGGCCTTGCCGTCCTGGTTGTGATCGCCGGAATTTTCTCACCCGAACTCGTGGTGGCGCAAAGCCAGAGCGAGGCGCAACTGCTCGTACGCATGCAGGAGCTTGAGGATCGCGTCCGGTTCCTGACCGGCGAGATCGAGAAGCTGCAGTTCACAATCACGCAGCTGACCGACCAAGCGGCCAAGACGCAGGAAGACAACGAGT
>JBEBHC010000348.1:0-1560 GCA_040081185.1 Devosia sp.
GGAGAGGCCCTATGTTTTTTGGTGCTATTATTCTTCCTTGATGTTCCGCTGTCATGTAGTTATGAGTAATTCGTGTTTTCCCAACTCCAAAATTTGACCTCAAAGCATTCCAGTGGCTCGGTGCATAAGAATCGATAAATTCTGCAATTCTCGTAACTTCATCTGTTGGTAGTTCTGTATGGAAGTGGAAGCCTATGACGCGACCACCTTCTCAGACATATCAGATTGGCTGCTGTGTGAGCATGTTTGTTCATAAGGGCTGGAATCATTTTGAAGCAATTTGTTCACTATCTGATACGACATGTCCTGTATGAGAAAGAGCAACTGAGACAGCATCGCCAAAATCAGAGATACATGGATGGAGATTATTGATACCAAAAGATCCCATTTCCAACATTCCACTTTCAACTTTTCATAATCATCCACCCTGCATGAGAGATTGATAGCCAAAACATGTGCCGAGAACACCGAGATCTTTTTTTGATGCTATACATTCGTATATTCTTTTGATAATTCTAGCAGAAAATGTTGTTCCAAATTCATCAAATGCATTTTCATGGCTTCCTCCTATAATAATAATTCCACCTTTTTCCACATGCAATGCTATAGATTTTTCGACATTTCCTATTGTATCCATTCCATGACATTGCATTACCTGTACATTTTCTGATCATACGAGTTCTCAGACCTGTTCTTGAAGCCATATATTGGTTAGGCATTCTCCCATGTCGAGGATGAGAATAGGCCGTTCATTTCTTTGTTTCATTGCGACTATAGCTGAGGATAGTTGTGATTTTTCTGCATCGAGAGAAACATTGATATCGTGATTATTGGGGCATGGTGTCCTTCCGGATTCGTGGTGAAAATTCGTAGTGTTTTTTTGATCGTGCCTGATAGAGGGGAAGGTATGAAGAGTTCCGAGTATAAGTGGGGCTAGAGAATGGTCAATAAAATGAGGTACATCGAGAGGAAATTCTCCCCTTGTTTTGCTTCTCTGAATAATACGTGCTATTTTTTGGCATATTTCAGATACCACCTGCGGTATATTTATTTTTGCTTTTTTTTCTCGGAATATTCGTATCTCTAGTGATGTTATTTGGCCTTCTGTACGGTGGAGAAATAATTCCAAAAGTTTATCTTCATGAAAGTCACTCAAATGTTTGAGAGAGCATGCTCATCACTTCTTTTTCTGAAGACTACGATTTAAATATTGCCCAAAAAAATCCATCCGAATCATCATACGATACATATACTCCGTGATTTTATCCTTATCTATGTACCTTGCAAAAAGCCCATACAAAGCTCTTTTGTCGGTATCCTTTGGATGTGCATTTTGAAAAAAATTATTGAGAATTCTTTGTCCATCATAGCTTTCATTTTGTAATATATGATCAATTCGTTCCAGTACCTCAAATGCTTCATTGTAGGAGAGTGATGCACGAAAAGATCATATATTTCTTCTTTTAAAAGCTGTTTCTCGTTCTTCACTAGGTATGGTATTCCACGGTCTAGGATGAGTACACATCTCAAAAAAGAATCATGGATGATCAAGTATGAGAG
>JBEBHC010000175.1:0-6063 GCA_040081185.1 Devosia sp.
CCGGCGGAATACGAGTTCTCGGGGTCGCTCGATCCCAAGACCGGCATCTGGTCGCGCGACAAGCAGGTCGCCTGATGAGCGTCGAGACGCTCACCTTCGGCTGCCGCCTCAACACCTATGAATCGGCGGTGATGAAGGCCGAGGCCGAAAAGGCCGGGCTGGGCGATGCGCTGATCGTCAATACCTGCGCGGTCACCGCGGAAGCGGTGAAACAGGCGAAGCAGGCCATCCGCAAGGCCAAGCGCGACAATCCGGGCCACCGCATCATCGTCACCGGCTGCGCGGCGCAGACCGAGGCACGCTCGTTCGGCGACATGGACGAGGTCGATCTCGTGATCGGCAATGCCGACAAGATGCAGGCCAAGAGCTACGAGGCCTTCGCCTTCGGCGTGAAGCTCAACGACAAGGTGCAGGTCAACGACATCATGTCGGTGAGGGAGACCGCCGGCCATCTCATTGAGGCGATGGACGGGCGGACGCGGGCTTTCGTCCAGGTGCAGAACGGCTGCGACCATCGCTGCACCTTCTGCATCATTCCCTATGGCCGCGGTCCGTCACGATCGGTGCCGATGGGTGCAGTGGTGGAGCAGGTCAAGCGGCTGGTCGGCAACGGCTATCGCGAACTCGTGCTGACCGGCGTCGACACCACGTCCTACGGCGCGGATTTGCCCGGACAGCCGACGCTGGGCAAGCTGGTGCAGGCCATCCTCAAGCATGTGCCGGACCTGCCGCGCCTGCGGATTTCATCGATCGACTCGATCGAGGCCGACGATGCGCTCTATGACGCGGTGGCTTCCGATCGACGGCTCATGCCGCATCTGCATCTGTCGCTGCAATCGGGCGACGACATGATCCTGAAGCGCATGAAGCGGCGGCATACGCGCGACGATGCACTGGCGGTGGTGGCACGGCTGCGCGCGTTGCGCCCCGACATGGTGTTCGGCGCCGACATCATTGCGGGCTTTCCCACCGAGACCGACGCGATGTTCGAGAACACGCTGCGCATCGTGACGGAAGCCGCCCTCACTTACCTGCATGTCTTTCCCTACTCGCCGCGCGAGGGCACGCCGGCGGCGCGCATGCCGCAGGTTTCGCGTACGGTGGCAAAGAGGCGCGCGACGCAACTTCGTGCCATTGGTGAAACGCGGTTCCAGACATTGCGCGAGAGTCGCGTCGGCATGATCGAGTCGGTACTGGTCGAGCGCGACGGCGTGGGACGCACCGAGCAGTTCGTGCCTGTCGCCGTGCTTGGTCGCGGCGCGGGCGAGCTGGTGGCGGTGCGGGTGACAGGCCTCAGCGTCGACGGTCTGATCGGCGAAGCCATCCGGGATGCGGCGTGATGGCGGACAAGCCGGGACTGTTCAAGCGCATATTCGGCGGTGAGGCACCCGCAGCACCGCAGCAGGAGCCGGCCCCCGGTCCGCCGGAGGCCACGCCGGAATTCGTCGAGCAGGTCGAGGCGCAGCCGCGGCAAGGCTGGTTCTCCCGCCTTACATCCGGACTCAAGCGCTCGTCGGACCAGTTGACCGGCGGGATCGCGGCGGTCTTCACCAAGAAGAAGCTCGACGGCGCCATGCTCGACGAACTCGAGGATATCCTGATCCAGGCCGATTTCGGCATCGACATGGCGACTTCGGTCACCGACGTGCTGCGCCGCGACCGCTTCGACCGGACCATCGATGCCGGTGAGGTGCGGGCGATTCTTGCGAGCGAAGTCGAGAAGGTTCTCGGCCCCGTCGCACAGCCGCTGGCCATCGATGGATCGAGCAGGCCCTTCGTGATCCTGATGGTGGGGGTCAACGGGTCGGGCAAGACCACGACCATCGGCAAGCTCGCCTCGCGGCTGCGCGGCGAAGGCAAGTCGGTGCTGCTGGCGGCAGGCGATACCTTTCGTGCGGCGGCGATCGAGCAGTTGCAGGTCTGGGGCCAGCGCACCGGTGCGCCGGTGGTTGCCAACGCGCCGGGCTCGGATGCATCGGGCCTCGCCTTCGAGGCGGTGACGCGGGCGAAGGCCGAGGGCACCGATGTGCTCATCATCGATACGGCCGGGCGGCTGCAGAACCGCGACGAGCTGATGGGTGAACTCGAAAAGATCATCCGGGTCATCAAGAAGGTCGATCCGTCGGCGCCGCATGCAACGCTGCTGACGCTCGATGCGACGACGGGGCAGAACGCCCTCAACCAGGTCGAGATCTTCGGCAAGCGGGCCGGTGTCACGGGGCTCGTGATGACCAAGCTCGACGGAACGGCGCGGGGTGGCATCCTCGTCGCCATCGCGCGCAAATTCGGCCTGCCCGTCCACTTCATCGGCGTGGGCGAAGGCGTGGACAATATCGAAGCCTTCGCGGCGCATGATTTCGCCCGGGCGATCGTAGGAGACGTGCAATGAGCGAAGAGGCAAAGACCGCCGAGCCGAGCTGGGCCGAACTGCGGCCGCAGCTGCTCAAGATGGGCCTCGAACTTGGGCCGCTGGTGGTTTTCTTCGTCGTCAACGGCCGTGCCGATATCTTTGCCGCCACAGCCTGGTTCATGGGCGCGATGGTGGTGGCGCTGGTGCTGAGCTGGGTGCTGCTGCGCAAGATCGCGGTGATGCCACTGGTCACTGGTATCGTGGTGCTGATCTTCGGCGGGCTGACGCTCTGGCTGCGCGACGACACCTTCATCAAGATGAAGCCAACGATCGTCAATTCGCTGTTCGGCTTCGCACTGCTTGGCGGCCTGCTGTTCTTCAAGCAGGGGCTGCTGCGCTACGTGTTCGGCGATGTCTACAAGCTGAAGCCCGAAGGCTGGACGATCCTCACGCTGCGCTGGGGCCTGTTCTTTTTCGTGCTGGCCATCCTCAACGAAGTAGTTTGGCGCGGCACTGCGTCCTACCTGCCGCCCAAGGAGGCCACCGATGTGTGGGTGGCCTTCAAGGTATGGGCGACTATGCCGCTGACGCTGATCTTTGCGGCATGGCAGGTGCCGATCCTGACGAAATACGCACCCGATCCAAGCAAGCCGGTCGAGATCGTCCCGCCGATGGATCCGCTGCCGTAGCGGATCAGTTCGGGCGCTTGATCAGTTCGTCCTTGTCGACATTGAGCATCACCTCGTCGCCATTGGCCGAGGCTATGTGTTCGGGGAGCGCATAGCGGTCCCCGGTGAAGAGGCCCGCCGTATCGATTTCGATATAGCCCTCGGTCAGCATGCGGCTGCGCACGGCGTCCGGGAGCGACTCGCGGCCGAAGATATTCGAGACGGTTTCGGCCACTGGGTTCACCGTCGCGTCGGTGCTCTTGTCGTAGTCGGCGGGCGGCAGGTCGGGATCGGTGGCATTTTCAGCCAGCTTGAAATCCTTGATCTTGCCGATGGCATGATGGTGGGCGTCATAGACCTTCATGCCGACCTTGATGGTGTTCGGAAGGGCGTCCATTTGATCCTCCTCAGGATTGCGATTGAGGGGAAAACGGATGGGGGCCGGCTTAGTTGCCGCGGGCTTTTTCGATGGCGGGAACGATTTCGCGGGCGAGATCGGCTTCGCTCATAGGCCCGATATGCTTGAAGCGGATGATGCCCCTGGCGTCGACGATGAAGGTCTCCGGCACGCCATAGACGCCCCAGTCGATCGAGACGCGGCCATTGGTGTCGCCGCCCACGGCGTCATAGGGATTGCCGAGAGTCTTGAGGAAGGTGCCGGCGTTCTCCGGCGCGTCCTTCTGGTTGATGCCGTAGAGGCGCACGCCGGTATTGGCCTTGAGCAGTTCGAGCACCGGATGCTCGTCGCGGCAGGGGATACACCAGCTGGCAAAGACGTTGACCACGGTGACTTCGCCCTTGAGGCTCGCGCTGTCGAAGCCCGGCACATCGAGGCCGGGGACCTGGGCGAGCGCGAAGTCCGGGGCGGGCTTGTCGATCAGCACCGACTGCACGAGCGTGGGGTCGCGGTTGAGGCTGACGGCAAACACCGCCAGCAGGCCGACCAGCAGCACGAGCGGCAGGACGGCGAGGACGAGGCGAGAGCGGTTCAAGCGGCTTTGTCCGAACGGCGGCGGATGCCGGCGGCATCGAGCGCGGCGAGCCGGGACCGGACGCGGCGGGCGCCGGCGATGACCCAGGCGGTGATGGCGAGAGTCGTCAGCCCGGCGCCGGCATAGGCCCAGAGGATGTAGGTGGCGTGCGGACCTAAGTCGATCATGCGCCGGCTCCCATGGCGGCCTGGCGCTCGAGGTTGAGGACGCGGCGGCGGCTGACCTCGGTGCGCATCGACACGATGTGGAGGACGAGGAACAGCAGGGTGAAGCCGAGCACCATCAGCAGCAGCGGGGTGAGGATGCTCGATGCCATGCGCGGGCCGCCGGGCACGAGGATGGTCGAGCGCTGGTGCAGCGTGTTCCACCAATCGACGGAGAACTTGATCACCGGGATGTTCAGCGCGCCGACCAGTGTCACCACGGCGACGATGCGGGCGGCGCGCAGCTGGTCGTCGAAGGCGCGCCAGAGCGCGATGATGCCGAGATAGATGAAGAGCAGCAGCAGGGTCGAGGTCATGCGCCCGTCCCATTCCCAGAAGGTACCCCAGGCGGGTCGTCCCCACAGCGCGCCGGTATAGAGGGCCAGCGCCGTGAAGGTGGCGCCGAGCGGGGCAGCAGCTTTCGCTGCGACATCGGCGAGCGGGTGGCGCCACACGAGGGTGCCGAGCGCGGCCACCGCCATCACGCCATAGACGAACTGGCTGAGCCAGGCGTTCGGCACATGAATGTAGAGGATGGGCAGCGTCGTGCCGACATTGTCGGTCGAGAGCGGCGCGACGAAGAAGCCGAGATAGAGCCCGATGGCAAAGCAGAGCGCGGTGACGATGGCGAGCGGCGCAACGAGATGGCGGCTCCAGCCCATGAAGGCGCCGGGATGCGCGAGGCGCGAGAACCAGTTCTGCTTGGGCGCGCGGGTGGCGCTGTCGGTGCTCATGGCTTGGCTCTAGTCCGCGCTGATTTTGAGCGCAAGGCTCGCCGCGAAGGGACAAAAGGCCACGCTCACCAGGCTGAACGCGCCGAGAAACAGCAGCGCCTGGCTCGAACCGTCGGCGGCGCCGATGGCTCCGGTGCCGAAGATCAGGACCGGAATGGCGAGCGGCAGGATCAGCACGGGCGCCAGCAGGCCGCCGCGCTTCAGCGAAACCGTGGCGGCAGCGCCGACCGTGCCGAGTGCGGTCAGGGCCGGCGTGCCGAGCAGGAGGGCGAGTACGGCCCGCCACCAGTCGCTCCAATCCATCGCCAGCAGGACCGCCAGCACCGGCGAGGCGACGATCAGCGGCAGAGCGGTGAGCAGCCAGTGGGCAATCACTTTTCCGGCAATCACCAGTTCGAGCGGAACGGCGGAATGGCGGAAGAGGAGCAGCGAGCCGTCGTCCTCGTCGGCGCGGAACAGCCGGTCGAGGCCGAGCAGCATGGCGAGGAAGGCCGCGATCCAGACGATGCCGGGGGCGAGGGCGGCGAGCAGCGGTTTGTCCGGGCCGATGGCGAAGGGCACGACCACCCCAACCATGACGAAGAACAGCACCAGGGTGAGGGCATCACCGCCGGAGCGGGCGGCGAGGCGCAGGTCGCGGGCAATGACGGCAAGAAGTGCGGTCATGGCGCGGGCGACCCCAGCCGGAGCGAGCGATGGGGGACGGTCAGTGCGAGACGCTCATGCGTCGCGACGATCACTGCGCCGCCGCTTTGCGCATGGGCATCGATCATCTCGCCGACGAGGCGGCTGCCCTCGCTGTCGAGCGCGGCGGTCGGCTCGTCGAGCAGCCAGACGGCGCGGCGGCTGACGAGGAGGCGGGCCAGCGCCAGGCGGCGGGTCTGGCCGGCCGACAGGATCTCGGCATCGAAACCCGCCGCATGAGCGAGGCCCACCCGGTCCAGCGCCGCCGCAGTGTCCATGCCGGTCGGGCCGTAGAGGATGCGCCAGAAATCGAGGTTCTCACGCACGGTGAGGCGGGCTTTGACGGCCGAGCCGTGGCCCAGCACGTGCAGGTCTGGCGTTTCGGTCGTATCAGAGGTCACCGCGCCCTCGTCGGGATGGAGGATGCCTGCG
>JBEBHC010000349.1:0-1547 GCA_040081185.1 Devosia sp.
AGTCATTGCAGTAGTAACATTGCTTATCACCAATGACGGAGTGGTAACGCCAGAGTACGGCGGGTTATTCAGCAGGTCATTGTATATGGTACCGCCATCTGTGCTTAATTGCCATTGATATGTAAGACCAGCACCTGTTGCTCCTACTGTGTAGGTTACATTAAACCCGGGACAAACCGGTGCAGCCAGGGCTGCAGGCTGTGTAGCGATAGCAGGTAACTGATTTACTGTAATAGTGATGTTTGAACTTCCCACACAACCGGCACCACTTGTGTTAGTGGCGGTATAGGTTCTGGTAACGGTGGGTTTGGCCCAAACTGTGGTAACAGGTGTACCTGCTATATAAGGAACGGTAGCCAGGTTATCAGTATAAAGATCAGTGGCAGGAGTGAACACCACCAGGCCAGCAGGGCTTACACTTGAAGTAAGCTGAAGAATTTGGCCAGCACAGATAGTGGTCGGGCTTGCCGTAGATATGACCAAAGAGAAACGGCGCATTGAACCCACATCTATACCTGCATTATCACTTACGTTCAGATTCCAGTTTCCATTGGGGCTTACACCATCAAAGGCAGACAATGCATTGTCTGGTGCAAAGTTTCCTGAAAGGAACTGGCCTGTTGTACTTGTAACGGTTGATAAGGCAGGGAAACCGCCATCATCATCCAGCAGGGTGGCGCAGATATTCTCCCTGGTACCGCCTCTTCTGTTCATAACGTTTACAGTAGTGGCAGTGGGAGAAGTAAGCCTGAATATAAGATCGCCGATAAATGTATGGTTCATTGCTGAGCTGGTATTGCCAACTGTGGCATTACAAGTACCTGCAGGGTCTGTGTCAAACCTGAAGTTTACATCAATGATAGTACCGGCGATTCCGCTTACGCTCAATGGTATGTTTACACCAGCCGGTGTATTATCTGGTACAGCTACTGCAGGGCCGGTATAACTTACCGTGGTTACTGCACCGCCGGGGATGATACTTACAGCCGGGATCGGGTTAACAGTTACGGTAAGCGGAGATGATACAGAACATCCTGTAACATCTGTGGATGTTAAAGTGAAATTATGCGTACCGGCAGCAAGGTTGCTAACAGTAAAGTTGCCGGTTGAATTATTAGGACCAGTAGCCGCATTTTGTACGATGGTACCGGGGCCTGCCAAAGAATGCGTATAGTTTCCTGCTGTAACGCCAAGTATTTGCCAGTCAACCAGTACCCCAACGTCGGCACCGGCATTATCTGACATATTCAACGTCCAGGTGCCAGCTCCGTTACAAGGGAAGGTAAGGCCTGCCCATGTATGTGCAGTGCCTGCAGTATTAGAAGGTCTGTAAGTACCAGCAGCTATAAAGCCTGGTCCGACATTGGTTTCCGGAATGACTGTAGCACCTGCTAAATCAAATGTGTAAACCGCAGGAGGTGGTGTGGTTGCATTGGTGGTACCCAGGTTATCAGAGTTACCTGCTGCTCCGGGAGGCACACCCGGCCTGTCAAAAAGGAAGGTAGTACCGCAGGGGCTGGTGAGTCTGAATACAAGGTCGCCCACCC
>JBEBHC010000176.1:0-6011 GCA_040081185.1 Devosia sp.
TGGTCTCGTAGCCCTTGGGCAGCGCCATGATGAAATCATGGGCGCTGGCGAGCTTGGCCGCCTCGATGATCTCGGCGCGGGTGGCGCCGGGGCGAGCATAGGCGATGTTTTCGGCCAGCGAGCGGTGGAACAGGATCGGCTCCTGCGCCACGATGGCGATCTGGGCGCGGAGCGAGGCCTGCGTCATGTCGCGAATGTCGTGGCCGTCGATGCGGATGGCGCCGCCGGTCACGTCGTAAAGCCGCTGGATCAGCTTGACGAACGTGGTCTTGCCGCTGCCCGAATGGCCGACGAGGCCGACCTTCTGCCCGGCCGGTATGGTGAGGGTGAAATCCTTGTAGAGCGGCGTTGCGTGGCTGCCGTACTGGAAGGTCACGTTATCGTAGTCGATGCGGCCCTCGTGGATGATCTCCGCCTTCGCGGCCGGCCGGTCGGCGATGCCGAGCGGGGTGAATTGCACGTCCACCAGCTCTTCCATGTCGTTGACCGACCGCTGGAGGTTGCGGATGTGCTGGCCGATATCGCGCAGATAGCCCTGCAGCACGAAGAACGAGGTGAGCACCAGTGCGATGTCGCCCGCCTCCGCCACGCCCTGTTGCCAGAACAGGATGGCGAGCGCGATCACGACGGTGCGCAGCAGGATCATCGTCGCGCCTTGGATGCCACCATTGAGCGTGCCGCGTCGCCAGGTGCGCGCCGTGCGCGAGCGCCACTTGCCAACGACGCCCAGCAGCCGCTGTTCCTCGCGGTCCTCGGCGCCGAAGCCCTTGACCACCGCATTGCACGAAATGGCATCGGCGAGCGCGCCGCCCATGCGGGTGTCCCACATATTGGCGAGCGTTGCGGCGGGCGACACGAAGCTCACCGACATGAACACGGTGAGCGCGATGTAGAGGGCCGATCCAATGGCGATGGCGATGCCCATCAGCGGCCAGATGAAGCCGAGCAGGATCGAGGTACCGATGAGCATGACAAGAGACGGGAACAGGAAGACGATCAGCACGTCGTTCAGCGAATCGATGCCCCACATGCCGCGCGTCACTTTGCGCACGGTGGAGCCGGCGAAGGTATTGGCATGCCAGTCGGTCGAAAAGCGCTGAACGCGATGGAATGCATCCTGCGCCACGTCGGCCATGATCTTGAGCGTGAAGACGATGATGGACATGAAGCCGAACTGGCGCAGGACCACCGCGCCGAGCCCGAGCCCGATCAGGACCGAGAATGACCAGAGCACCGAGTTGAGGGCATCCGGCCCGCCCTTGCTGACGGCATCGACGACCAGGCCCGCGTAAAGCGGCGTCAGCACATCGAGCAGCGTCGCGCACAGGAACAGCACGAACATGCCGGTGACGCGCCACGGCTGGTTGCGCCAGTGACGGAAGATGAAGCCGAGGACCTTGCGATAGGACTCGCCCTGCAGGTCGATCTTGAACCGGGCCATGATGCGATCCGGCAGGATGGCTGCCGGCTCCAATATCGGAGAAATGACAAAGCCGCTGACGCGGCGAAACGGACTTAGGTGGGAAGACGGGCGCCGTTATGCGGACGCCAGGGGCGAAATCAGGGCTTCGCCGGGACTCCGCCGGAGCGGCGGGATGAACAATAGTGCATGACGCGCCTCCCTCGGTTGGTGTCGACTGGCCGAGCTATAGCGAAGCCCTGCCGAGGCGGCAAGGCTTGCGCGCGTGGGCGGAGCGCGGAATCGCCGACGCGGGAGGTTCGACTAGAGGTCGAAGTTTATGCCGGCGCGGATGCTGGCGCCGGTCAGCGTCGAGGTTCCGCCGTCGCCGATATCGAGTTCGGTCGGTGCATATTGCTCGTAGCGGCCTTCGATGAAGATCGATGCGGCATCGCCCACCCGTGCCGCCGCGCCCAGGCCCAAGACGTAGCCGTAGTGGGTGGCGGTCGCGGAAAGGGGCCGTTCCTCGAGCACGCCAATCACGTCGCCCCAGGCGGTCGTGGTGGTCCGCGCGACGGCAAGACCACCCAGCACGTAGGGCATCAGCGAGCCGGCGGCGATACCCACCTTGACGGTCGCCGCGCCGGTCATGTTGAGCTGCATCTCGCGGTGGTTGGTCAGCCCGCCTGTGCTGTCCAGGACATAGCCGGCATTGCCAAAGCCGATGTCGAGTTCGGCGCCGATGACGACGCCGCCAGCCGTCCAGTTGTAGCCGGCCTGCCCGCCGGCAGTGTAACCAGCCAGATCGGCCTCAGCTGGAAGGTCGCCGGATGAAGGGAAGCCTGGATCGGGAGCCAGGCTGCCGGTTATGGTCTCGTTGCCGGCCCAGTAGCCGCCGTAAACCCCGGCGTAAAAGCCGTCCCAAGCAGAGCCATCCTGAGCGAAGGCGCTCGACGCGCAAAGCGCAGCAAGTGCAAAAACCGGCAGTGCCAGCGATCTAAACATTCATTCCCCCAGCAATAGTAGGCGGTCAGCAAAGCATCAAATATTGGCGAAGCATCTGCTCAGCCGGAGGAGCCGCCAAGAGGGGAAGTCCAGTTGGGCACCGGGCGATGCATAGTGGCAACAGTGTCGTCACCTGGAGGAGACCGATGGACGAGCGGATCAGGGCGGTTGTGGGGGCGATCATCTTCCTGTTCGTCGCACCCGGCATCGTCACCGGCGCCATCCCGTGGATGATCTCGCAATATCGGCTAAGTCCGGCGCTACTCGGTTACGAGCCGCTATGCTGGCTCGGTTACCTGCTGCTAAGCCTCGGCGCAGTGCTGCTGATCGAGACGTTTTCGCGGTTCGCGCTTCAGGGGCGTGGGACGCCGGCGCCGATTGCGCCGACGAAAGAGCTGGTGGTCACCGGCTCTTACCGGTTCGTGCGCAACCCGATGTACGTCGCGGTGGTGTCGTTGATCCTCGGGCAGGGGCTCGCGTTCGGCAACGCAGCGGTGCTGGGCTGGGGTGCGATCGTCTGGCTCACGGTGCACCTGTTCGTGCTGGGCTACGAAGAGCCCACGCTCAGCCAGAGCTTCGGCGAACAATACGACCGCTATCGCGCCAATGTCCGCCGCTGGATTCCGCGCCTCGCGCCGTGGCAGGGCTAGGCGACCTGTCCTGCCGCCCAGCCGCTGGCCCAGGCCCATTGGAAATTGTAGCCGCCGAGCCAGCCGGTGACGTCCACCGCTTCGCCGATAGCGTAGAGGCCGGGTACAGTGCGAGCACCCATCGTCGCTGAATCGAGCCCCGCGGTGTCGATGCCGCCCAGCGTGACTTCGGCGGTGCGGTAGCCTTCGGAGCCGGTGGGTTTGAGTGCCCATCGGCTGATGCTTGCCGCGGCGGACTCGATCTTCTTGTCGGAGAAGTCGCCCAGCATATTGGGAATGGCAATGTCTTCGGCGAGCATCTGGGCCAGGCGATGCGGCAGGTGAGCGCCGAGCACGGATTGCAGGCGCAGCTTGGGTGTCACGGTTCGCGCCGCCTTGAGCACCGCCGTCACGTTTTGCCCCGGCAGCAGGTCAATTGTGATCGCATCGCCCTCACGCCAGTAGGACGAGGCCTGCAGGATCGCCGGGCCGCTCAGCCCGCGATGGGTGAACAGCAGGGCCTCGCGGAAGCTTCTGCCATTGGCGGTGACGATCGCCTCGGTCGAAACGCCCGAAAGCGGCGCGATCTGTTCGAGCAGATGGGGCGCGAAGGTCAATGGCACGAGCGCCGGACGGGTGTCGGTGACCGCAAGACCGAACTGGGTCGCGAGCTGGTAGGCAAGACCGCTGGCGCCCATCTTGGGGATAGACTTGCCGCCTGTGGCGAGAACCAGCGATTGCGCGGCGATTTCGCCGGTCGAGAGTCGGACGGCAAAGCCGGCGTCGGTCTTGTCCACGGACTCGACATTGGTTTCGAGCTGCAGCGCAGCGCCGGCCTTGGCCATTTCGCTGGTCAGCAGGTTGATGATCTGTTGCGCCGAGCCGTCGCAGAACAGCTGGCCCAGTGTCTTTTCGTGGAAGGCGATGTTGTAGCGCCTGACCAGGGCGATGAAGTGCTCAGGCGTGTAGCGGCTCAGCGCCGACAGGGCGAATTTGGGGTTGGCCCCGAGGAAGCGCTCGCGCACCAGCTTCGACGTCGCATTCACATTGGTGAAATTGCATCGGCCGCCGCCCGAAATGCGGATCTTTTCGCCCGGCGCCTTGGCGTGGTCGACAACCAGCACCGAGCGGCCGCGTTTCCCCGCCTCGATGGCAGCCATCATGCCGGCCGCGCCGGCGCCAAGGATCAGAACGTCAACCGAACTTGTCATGCGCGCCCTTTACCCCGCCCGGCCGCCGGATTCATTGACTCTTTGGCATTTCGGCGTAAAAGCCCGGCATTGCTTCCGGCAAGGGCCCGAGCCATGCGCTACGACATCTGCGGAGAACCGATCGTTCTGATCGATATCAGCGATATCGTGCGTCTCGATGTGCCGTTCTGCCGGAACACCAAAACCACCAAAACCCGCTAGCGCTTTTCCCCGGGCCACCTCCCGCCGGGGAGAGGCCGAAGCCAGTTGAGCCGCCGGTCAGCCGGCGCGGGGGAACGGGTCAAAGGACTTCCAGATGAGTTATCGCGTTGCAGTCGTCGGGGCCACGGGTGCGGTTGGCCGCGAAATGCTCAATATCCTGAGCGAGCGCAAGTTTCCGGCCAGCGAAGTCATTCCGCTGGCCTCGTCGCGTTCGCAAGGCCAGGAGATCAGCTTCGGCGACAAGATTCTGAAGGTGCGGAATCTCGAGAACTTCGACTTCACCGGCGTCGATTTCGCGCTGATGTCGGCGGGCTCGTCGGTCGCCAAGGAGTATGGCGAGAAGATCGGCGCGACCGGCTGCATCGTGGTCGATAATTCGAGCTTCTGGCGCTACCACGCCGACGTGCCGCTGGTTGTGCCCGAGGTCAATGCGCAGGTGCTCGACGCCTATATGGCGCGCAACGATCGCAAGAACATCATCGCCAATCCTAACTGTTCCACGGCGCAACTTGTGGTCGCACTGAAGCCGCTACACGATTTTGCGACCATCAAGCGCGTGGTGGTCGCGACCTACCAGTCTGTGTCCGGTGCCGGCCAGGAAGGCCGCGACGAATTGTGGACGCAGACCAAGGGCATTTTCGTCAACGACAGCCCGACGCCAAAGAAGTTCTCGAAGCAGATTGCCTTCAACGTCATTCCCCATATCGACGTCTTCATGGAAGACGGCTCGACCAAGGAAGAGTGGAAGATGGTAGTCGAGACCAAGAAGATCCTCGATCCCAAGATCAAGCTCAGCGCCACCTGCGTGCGCGTGCCGGTGTTCGTCGGGCATTCGGAAGCGGTCAATATCGAGTTCGAAAAGCCGATCAGCCCCGATGAGGCGCGCGACATCCTGCGCGATGCGCCGGGTGTGGCGGTGATCGACAAGCGCGAGCCCGGTGGTTACGCCACGCCGATCGAGTCGGTGGGCGAATACGACACGTTCGTGTCGCGCATCCGCGAGGATGTGACGGTGGAGAACGGCCTGTCACTCTGGGTTGTGTCGGACAATCTGCGCAAGGGCGCAGCGCTCAACACGGTGCAGATCCTCGAGACGCTGGTCGAGCGCAAGCTGGTCGAGCGCAAAGCCGCTTAAGGCACGGGAACGCAGCCATGTCGCTGCGCGACACCTTCCTCGTTCTTGCTGTCGTGGTGGTATGGGGCGCCAATTTCGTCGCCATCCGCTGGGGTGTGAACGAAGTGCCGCCGCTGCTGCTGACGTCGCTGCGCTATGTCGTGGCGGTGCTGCCGGCGATCTTTTTCGTCCGCCGTCCGAAGGTCGCCCTCGGCATTCTCGTGGCCTATGGCTTTGCCGTCGGCGTCGGGCAGTTCAGCCTGCTGTTCACGGCGATCAAGCTCGGCATGCCGGCGGGCCTGAGCTCGCTGGTGATGCAGCTGCAGGTGTTCTTCACAATCGCGCTAGCGGTGCTGTTTCTCGGCGAGCGGCCGGGATGGTGGCAACTCGGGGGCGCTGCGGTCGCGTTCGCCGGCATCGGGGTGATCGGGGTGGAGCGTATTGGCGGGGCG
>JBEBHC010000177.1:0-5992 GCA_040081185.1 Devosia sp.
GCTGACACAGGGGGTCGGCCTGAACCTCCGTCCCTTTCTGGCTGGCCGCTGGCTGCACTCGGCCAGTACGCGAACCCATGACGTCGACGGGACGCCGGTGCCGGGCATATCCGGGATCACCGCCGCGGCGCCGGTGTTGTTCGAGAGCTTCGACCGGCTCGGGGTAACGGCACCATTTCGCGCCGCGCCGTCGGGCGTGATCTTTGCATCCAATGCCGATTTGCCGCTGCCGTTGCGCCGCTTCCGGCATCCGGACGAGCAGATAGTCAAACGCGATGCGGCGCCCGAGATCGCATTCCCGGCCGATGGCACCGATCTCGATCTCGATCTCGGCCTCGCGACAGGGGGCGGTCAGCCACTGATCATCAAGGTGCGTAACGGCGCGCCGCCGTTCACTTTCCTCGCAAACGGCGCGCCGTTCGGTCGCTCGGCGTTTGCGCGTCAGGGCAGCTGGACGCCGGACGGGCCCGGCTTCGTGACGCTGACCGTGCTCGATGCCGAGGGCCGGTCGGACAAGGTCAACGTCTTCCTCGAATAGCTCAGGCTTCGAGCAAGCGCACCTGCTTCGGCGTCAGCTCGATGTCGAGCGCAGACAACGAGTCCTCGAGTTCACCGATCGTGCGTGGCCCGATGAGCGGTACGACCTCGAAGGGTTGAGCCAGCACATAGGCGAGGGCGACGTGGATGGGCTTGCGGCCGAGCTCTTGTGCAAGTTCGATGGCACGGTCACGACGGACGAAATTGCGCTCCGAGTACCAAGTGTCGACGAGTTCCGGGTTATTGCGCTTGTCGCGCCCCGCGGCGTCAGTGAAGAAGCCGCGGCCCTGACTCGACCAGGCGAAGTTCGGAATGTTGCGGTCGGCCAACCAGGCTTTCCATGCCTCATCTGAGGCGTGAATGCACCCGTCCCAGATCGGCTTCTGCATTTCAGCCAGCGAGAAATTGTTCGACAGCGCACCGGGCGCCGTCTTGCCGGCCTTGTTCGCGTAGGCAATCGCCTCGTCCATACGCGCCCTGCTCCAGTTGGAGCCGCCGAACGGGCCGCGAATGCGCCCGGCCTTCACCTCGGCATCGAGTGCGTCGACGAACTCGCCGACCGGCACATCGAGATTGTCGCGATGCATGAGATAGACGTCGACGTAATCGGTCTGCAGCCGATCGAGCGACTGCGTGAGCTGCCTGCCAATGACATCGGGATAGCAGAGCGGGGAGTGCGCGCCCTTGCCGATCACCAGCAGACTGTCGCGCTTCAGGCCGCGGCTGGTGTGCCACTCGCCGAACTGCGTCTCGGTCTTTCCTGCGCCGTAAACAAACGCCGTGTCGAAGAGATTGCCACCGCGCTCGTAGAAGGCATCGAGCGTCACCGAGCTCGCGGCGAAATTGGGGAAGAATTCGAAGCCGAGACCGACGAGCGATGCGGGCTGCGAGAGACCGTGGATGGCGCGTCTCGGGATATCGTTGCCCTGGGCCAGTTTGTCGCCGCGGATGGTCAGCGTCTTACGGGCCGGCTTCTCGATCTCGTAGTGGAGGCCGGCATCGGCGCGCCACTTGTCCAGCGCACGCAAATTGCCGAGCGAGTCAGCCCAGCTCATGCCGGGCGCGGCGAATTCCTGTTTGCCGGCGGCGATGGCGTCACCCACCGCGTCGGCCTCGTAGGCGTAGAGTTTGCGGCCCGGTTCGCCGCCTTTGGTCGTGCGCGTTCCGTCTCGCATGATGATGTCGAACGTGCCGGCGGCGCCGTCGCGCGGACCGCTGACGAACCAGAAGTCCTGCACTTCGATGCGGCCCTTTGTGCCGAGGATGCGCAGCACGTTTTCCTGCTGAACCGAGACCGAGCAGCTGATCTCGGCAACGATGTCGTTCTCGAACTTGAGAACGGCGGAGGCCCATTCGTCGGTCCCTTCGAGGCCGAGATGGGCGACACCGTGGACGATTGTGGGATCGAGGAAGGGCTTGCCCGTTGCTGCACCGGCGATGAGGCGGGACATCGACATGGGATAGCCGCCGACATCGAGAATGCCGCCGCCTGCGAGATCGTTGGCGTAGAGCCGGTGCTTGGGGTCGAAGGCGGGCATGGCGAAGCCGAAGCTCGACTTGATCATGCGCACGTCGCCGATGACGCCGGACCGGATTACCTCGACCAGCAACTGCGTCTGCGGGTGCAGGCGATACATGAAGGCTTCGGCCATGAAGGTGCCGGCCTTGCGGGCGGCATTGAACATTGCGTCGGCTTCGAAGGCGGTGAGGCCGATGGGCTTTTCGATCAGCGCGTGCTTGCCGGCCTCTGCGGCCTTGATGCCCCATTCGGCGTGACCGGGATGCGGTGTCGCAATGTAAACCGCGTCAACATCGGGATCGGCGAGGAGGGAGGCATAGCCGTCATGGATGCGCGCGCCGGGAAAATCGACTGCCAGCTCCGGTTTGCCGGGATTGCGCGAGCCAATCGCCACGAGACGCCCGGTGCGGGAATCGTCGAGGCCGAGAAGAAAGGCCCTGGCGATGCCGCCGGCGCCGATGATGCCCCAGCGGACGGGTTTGGTGTCGGTCATGCTCGTGGTCCTCCGGTGCGGAGGGATAGTGAGGCGCGCCGGACTTGTCGAGCGCCCCGGCGCGGCCACAGGCGGGCCATTCTACTGCCCGCGACTGCGTGCTAGCGTCCTTGTCGAAAACGGGATTGAGGGATTTTGGATGACGATACGCGGGCGCTTTTTGCTGGCCGGATTTGTGGCTTTGCCGCTGCTGTTGAGCGCGGCGGAGGTTTCGGCTCAGCAATTCACTTTGGGCGCCACGCAGTCGCCGCGCGCGGTGTTGCAATCGGCTCCCGAGGTCGAGATCTATCGCGATTTCCTGCCTGAGGCGGTGGACTTGTCCAACTACATGCCGCCGGTCGGCAACCAGAAGCAGCAGGGCTCGTGCGTAGGCTGGGCCAGCGCCTATGCGGCGCGCGCTTACTACGCGATGCAGACGGACGATCGCGACAATCGAGTGCCGCAGAATATTCCGAGCCCGGCCTGGGTCTTCAACCTTATCGGCATCGGCGATGGCTGCGACGGCGGAGCCTATATTCCCGACGCGCTTGCGGTGCTGAAGGCGGGTGCGAAGTCGCTGGCGGCATATCCGTACGACGACACCAAGTGCCCCGAACCGAGCGCCACCGAGCGCAGTGCGGCGACGGATTTTCGCATCGAGGATTACAAGCTGGTCTATTCGATCGACTGGGACAAGCCAACCGAGCCGTTAAAGCCGGAGGCACTCGACCAGGCCAAGGGTGAATTGGCGAAGGGCAACCCGGTTGTCTCGATGGCGTTCGTCGACGATGCGTTCATGGACCTTACCAACGCTCCGGGCAAGCAGGTCTGGACCTCGGACATTTCCACGACCGTGCTGGGTGGCCATGCCATCACGCTGGTGGGCTATGACGATGCCAAGCAGGTCTTCAAGTTCATCAATTCGTGGGACACGGTGTGGGGGACCGATGGCTACGGGTTCGTGAGCTACGACACGTTCCTCTCCCATTTCGGCGAAGGCTGGGTGATGGTGATGCAGGGTGATCCCGAGATCACGCTGGCGGAGGCGGATTTCCGCGGCGCCAACCTGCTCGATGTGCCGGTGGCGCCCCCGAACAACGACCTCCCGGATTTCTTCAAGAAGCTCAAAGGCGACGATGAAGACTCGCCGGATGTGTCGCGTGCACTGGGCGATGCACCGATCGATTTCGGTGAGCTGCAGTGCGGTGCGGTACAGGTGACGGCGGACCTGCTTGGCAATCCGGTCGCGACCGGGTTCGTTTCGAGCGAAGCCGACTACGAGCGAGTGAGTGCGCTCCTCACCGACGAAGATAACCAGATCGTCGTCGCGCCGTGGCCGAAATGCGAAGTGATGCAGACGCTGCAGGGCCAGCTTGCGGAAACCGACACGCCACGCGTGCTGGTGCGACCGGAAGCACCGGTGGTGGGCGATCAACTCGCAATCGGTATCAAGACGCCGGGCTTTGCGAGCTACCTCTACGCGGCCTACTTTAGCGCCGACGGCAATGTCATCACCTTGGCGCAACCGAGTGGCGATCAGCTAAAGCCGCGGGCGCCGCATACGGCGCTGACCTTCGGCACCGGCGAGCCGGGCAAGTTCGGTATAAAGGTGGCGCCGCCTGTGGGCGAGGAGATGCTGCTGGTGGTGGCCTCGGAGCAGCCGCTGTTCGATACGGCGCGGCCGGATAGCGAAGCCGATCGTCAGTTCCTGTCGGGGCTGCGCACAGCGGTGCTGTCCGGCGACAACGGCCGGGTGACGGCGACATTGGTGCCGCTCACCACTAGCGAGTAGGCCGGGCCTAGGTCGGCTGGCCCCCGATCAGGGTGACGGCATTGGCGCCGGCTTCGACGCCGGCCTTGAGCGCGGCGGCTTCGGGCTCGCCGCGCCACTCCGCGCAGAGGAAGGCGGCGGCGAAGGCGTCGCCGGCGCCGGTGGTGTCGACGACATCGCGATGCGGCGCCGGCAGGGTCGCAGCAATCCCGCCGCGTCCCCCGATGGCGCCGCCCTGCTCGCCGCGCTTGATCACGACCCGACCGAAGAAGCGGCCGAGCGTCTGCATCTGCAGGTTGAGGTCCACCGAGCCGGTGAGTTCGAGCGCTTCATCGAGATTGGCGAAGATCGTGCCGGTGCCCATGGCCCATTTGAGAAACTGGCCCGCGCCGACTTCGCGCAGGAAGCCGACCGAAGCTGGATCGACGGCGGTCGGGATGTTGCGCGCCCTGGCTTCCTTCAGCAGCGCGATGACCGCGGCGCGGGGGCCGGGACTGAAAAAGCAGTAGCCCGAGACCAGCAAGAGGCTCTTGCCGTCGAGCAGGCCCGGCGGGAGATCGTCGGCGCTGAGGTTCAGGTTCGCGCCGCGATCGGTGAGGAAGCTACGCTCGCCGTCGATGTCGACGATGGTGACGAGGACGCCGGAGGCGGCGACGGAATCTGGTGCGAGAAGAGGCTCGACGCCGCGTTCGCGGAAATAGGCGCGGCGCGTCTTGTGGTCGGCCGCCGCAACGCGGGAGGCAAAGGCAACGGGGGCGCCAAAGCTTGCGAGCCACACGGCCTGGTTGGCGCCGGAGCCCCCTGGACGCGAGGTGATGGCGGCACGACGGTCCGAGCCGCGCACCATCGGTCCTTCGGGCATCACGATGACGTCGGTCATGGTGTCACCGACAACGAGGATGGGTCCGCGGCTCACGCCTGCGCCATCCCGGCCAGAGCCACGGCGATTTCGGCGGCGACACGCGCATTGTTGCGCACCAGCGCGATATTGGCCTTGAGGCTGCGGCCTTCGGTGAGTTCGAAGATGCGCTTCAGCAGATATGGGGTCACGGCCTTGCCCTTGACGCCGGCCTTACCGGCATCGGCGAGGGCGGCGGTGATGTAGCCTTCCATCACCGCGGCGGCGATCTCGTCGCCAGCAGGGATGGGATTGGCAATCAGCACGCCACCCATGCCGAGGGTGAACTGCGTGTTGAGCAGGCGCGCCATCGCGTCCGGGCCATCAATCCGCGTGTCGACCCGGTGGCCGGAAGCGCGGGCCCAGAAGGCGGGGAAATCGTCGGTGCCGTAGCCGATCACCGGCACGCCCTTGCTCTCCAGCACTTCGAGGGTCTTGGCGATGTCGAGAATGGACTTGGCGCCGGCGCAGACGACGGCGACCGGCGTACGGCTCAGCTCCTCGAGGTCGGCGGAGATATCGAAGCTCAGTTCGGCGCCGTGATGCACGCCGCCGATGCCGCCGGTGGCGAAAAGCTGGATGCCGGCCATTTCGGCGGCCTGCATGGTGGTGGCAACTGTCGTGCCGGCGGTCGCGCCCGAGTTGAGCAGGGCGGCGACGTCGCGGCGCGAGGCCTTGGCGGCGGCAAGGCCGGTCTGCGCGAGTGTCTCGAGGTCGGCACCGTCGAGGCCGACACGAAAGCGTCCATCGAGGATGGCGACGGTGGCGGGCGCGGCTCCGGAGGTGCGGATCACC
>JBEBHC010000350.1:0-1537 GCA_040081185.1 Devosia sp.
ATGGGATTGTGGGCGCCCGATGCGGGGGCCGCGATGCGCTATCGCAACAGGCTGGGCCGCTCCGACCTGGCGCTGATGTACAATATCTCGGCCGAATTCGCCTGGTCGCTTGATCAGCGGAGCCTCGCCGACCGGGCGCGGAGTGCGGTGTTCTCGTCGATCCCCGATGCGGTGCTGGTGTCGGGCGTCATCACTGGCGAAGCAGCGGCGCTCTCCGAGCTTGAGGCCGTCAAGAAGGTGCTGCCGTCGACGCCGGCCCTCGCCAACACCGGGGTCAAACATGCAACCGTGGCCGATGTCCTCAAGATTGCCGACGGGTGCGTGGTGGGTTCGTCGTTGAAAATCGATGGCGATACCTGGAAGGCCGTAGACCCCGAACGCGCCAGGGACTTCATGGCCAGGGCCCGCAAGGCGCGGGGAGAATGATGATGCGCGAACGCCTGAAGAACTGGACGAAGGAGTTGATGCTGATCCCCGGACTTTCAGGGTTCGAGGGCAACGTCCGGCGCTACATCAAGTCGGAGCTTGCAAGCCTTGGCATCGCCACGCGCACGGACCGGCTCGGCAATCTCATCGCCACGCTGGCGGGAGACGCCACCCTGCCCTCGGTGATGTTCATTGCCCACATGGATCAGCTGGGCCTGATGGTGCGGAAGATCGAGGCCTCCGGACTCCTGCGGGTCGAGCGGGTCGGCGGTGTGCCCGAGAAGGCCTTGCCCGCCCAGGAAGTGCTGCTGTCGGTCGGTAATGGCCGAACGGTTTCGGGCGTCATCGCCAACAAGAGCCACCATGCCACGACGCCGGAAGAGAAGTATCGTGTCACTCCTTATCAGGAACTCTACATCGATTGCGGATTCCACGACGCCGAGGAAGCGTTGGCGGCGGGCGTGAATGTTGGAACTCCGATCGTTTATGCGCCGAACTTCGTCGAGCTTGCCGGCGGGCGCATTGGCGGCACGTCGGTCGATGACCGCGCGGCTTGCGCCGTGATGCTGGAGATTGCTCGCGCCGCGAAGGACAGCGCCAAGCGACCTACGCTGCACCTGGTCTTCTCGGTGCTCGAGGAGTTCAACCTCCGCGGCGCGGTGACGGCGGCCAATGTCCTGCAGCCAGATATCTGCATCCAGCTTGACCTGGGCCTTGCCACCGACACGCCTGACATGGCCGCGCGCGGTGACGTGCGGCTTGGGGCCGGACCGGTCATGGGGCTTTACAGTTTCCACGGGCGTGGCACCCTCAACGGCTGCATTCCGCATCCGGCGCTCACCCAGCTCATGGAGCGCGCGGCGGCGGCCGAGAAGATCAACCTGCAAAGGAGCGTCCACATCGGCGCGCTCACCGAAACGTCCTATGTGCAGCTGGTCGGCGGCGGTGTTGCCTGCATCGACATGGGTTTCCCGGCCCGTTACACCCATTCCGCCGCCGAGGTCTGCGATCTTGCCGATCTCGAAAGCCTGACGCGGCTTATGCTCGCCGCAGTCAACACTATTGACAAATCCTTTTCTCTCGACCGCGACGATTACGTTTTATGAAACAC
>JBEBHC010000178.1:0-5985 GCA_040081185.1 Devosia sp.
GACAGAGCCTAACGCCAAGGCGGAGCTCTACGCGCTGCTGCATGACGCGCCCGAATATGTGATGGGCGACATCATTTCCCCATTCAAGGCGGCGATGGGCGGCAACTACAAGGAAGTCGAGAACCGGCTGCTCGGGGCGATCTATTTGCATTTCTCGCTGGCGGCGGCGGCGCCGGCCGCGATCGCCAAACAGATCAAGAAAGCCGACAAGGAAGCGGCCTTCTATGAGGCCGTCCATCTCGCCGGATTCGAACTTGAAGAAGCGCGGCGGTTTTTTGGCGAGCCGGCGCAGGCTGGCTTCGATCTTGATGGTTTTGACCAGCTCATCCGGCCATGGCCGACGCGGGAGGCTTATGACCGGCTCGTCGCCGAGGTCGAGTCACTCATCCACAGATCATCGTTAAGTTAACGTAAACGGCTGTTCCGTTTTGACGCAGGCAGGACCCGTATGGTTGATGGCGAGTTAACAAACTCAGCCGGAGGCGGGCGAAATGTCGGATTACGTGCGTACGATTGCCCTGACGGGCTTGGCCGGTGCCGTCGTCGCCGGCCTGTTCGCGATCCCCGCTTTCCTTCCGGCCGCGATCGCCAATGAAGAGCCGGCGCGTACGCTGCTGAGCAGCAAGATGGAACTGTTCCCGCAGCCGTTCGATACGACCACACTGGCCAAGTACGATGTCGTGTTCGATGCGACGGTGTCGACCAAGGTGCTGAGCACGCAGACGATCAAGAAGATCGGGTACGGCCGGGTTTCAAACGTGACCATCGTCAAGACGCCGAGCGGCACCTATTCCAGCGATGCGATCGTCTCGCCCTACGTCCAGTATCCTGGCGTGGAAGTGAGCAAGAAGCCAATCATGAAGACGCTCGAAGAACTCGGGCTCAGCGGCTTCGACGCGGTGTATGCTGGATCCTTCGTGGTGCTGCTGGCGCACGGCGACGTTTAGGTCTGCGTCAGGTTGTCCCTTAGCTCTGTCCCAGCGGTTGCGCGCGTGCCGCGCTCCATCCGCTGGTCCAACCGCGCGCTCAGGCCTTCTTGAACTTGTAGAAGACGTGGTGGCCGATCTTGGTCACCTTTTTCAGCTTGGGCGCCCAATCCGGATAGACATAGGTGGCGTGGTAGTGCGTCGCCTTTTCCACCTCTGGCAGATAGAGCGTGCCATCGATCACGCCACGCGCGATCTTGTCGGCCTGCTCCCACGACTTCTTGTCCGTGACCGTTTCCGGAATGCCGTCGCAGGCGAACGAGAACTGGCAGGCGTTGCGCATGCTCTGGTTCTGGAACACGACGCCGCAGATGGTGTCGGGGTAAAGACGATGGGCGACGCGGTTCATCACGACCTGTCCCACTGCGACCTGGCCGCGGTAAGTCTCGCCGCGGGCCTCGAAATAGATCGCCGTGGCGAGGCACCAGATTTCCTTGTCCGACACCTGCTTGCCGTCCGAACCCAATACGGGGAGTGAAGACAGGTCGCCGGTTTCGCGCGCATAGGCCAGCATCTTGCTGGGCGTTGCGGGTACGGGTGCAATGCCCATGCCCTCGATCGCATCGAGGGCGGGATTTATCTGGTTCGGATCGATGGAGGCGATGGCGACCGCACTGCCCTCGACCGGAGCGATCAGACTCGGGTTGCGCATTTCGGCCAGTGCACTGCGGACAGACTCGAAGCCCGAAGAGACGTCGAGTCCGTCCGGCGTCAGCCGGGCGCGATTGGTTTTTTCTGCACGATTGGGACCAGCAAAGAGGCCGGTCGAAAACAGTGTCGCGACTGAGCCGGTGATGATGACATCGTCGCCCTGGCGCGTCAGCGTAGCGGCCGGAGCGGCGGTGGCCGTCGCTTCCGCGATGGTGCCTGGGCTGTGGGCGCCGCCAACCAGCAGCGGCCACAGCAGGATGGACATGGCCAGCGAAGCGACAATGCCACTCCGGCTGTGAGCCGCAGCCCAACGCACTCTAAAATCGGGTCCAAACAGGGCCGCTACTCACGCAAACGCAACTACACAACACGCGGCGGCACTGTTGCTAAAATGCCGTCAGCCCCGATCATGGTCGATTAGGGTTATTGCCTCGTAAACACTGCGATTCGGGCGTGGTTCGGCCGGAAAAATGGTTAACCGCGGGCGGGGTTGCACGTCCGGGTGGGGCCCGGCGGCTCAGTTGGCCTGGGCGAGCGTGAGACGCGCCACGGGCACGCGATAGGGCGAGCAGCTAACATAGTCGACGCCAAGGCCGGCAAAGAAGCGCAACGATTCAGGATCGCCAGCGTGTTCGCCGCAGATGCCGATCTTGAGAGCTGGGTTAGCGGCCCTGCCCCGCTCGATGGCGATGGCGATGAGTTCGCCAACGCCCTTCTGGTCGACCGTGACGAAAGGGTCGAGCTCGTACAGCCCTTTGCGCTGATAGGCGGCGAGGAAGGCGGGGGCATCGTCGCGCGAGATGCCGTAGGTGGTCTGCGTGAGATCGTTGGTGCCGAACGAGAAGAAGTCGACGTGCCGCGCGATGTCGGCGGCCCGCAGTGCGGCGCGCGGCAGTTCGATCATCGTGCCAAAGGCGAAGCGCGCGCGGCTCGCAGCGGGCAGCCCGGCAGCCTCGACACGCTCCAGCACGCGATCTCGCACCCAGGTGACTTCATGCGCGGTGGAGACGAACGGTACCATGATTTCGAGGGCGGCGGGTTCGCCGCCGGCCTGCATGGCCGCGCGCGCGCCGAGCAGCATTGCCTCGACCTGCATCTCGAGAATTTCGGGATAGGTGACGGCAAGACGCACACCACGATGGCCGAGCATGGGGTTGATTTCGGAGATGCGCTCGAGCCGCAACCTCAGCGCGCGTTGTGCGAGGCCGAACGAGCGTGCCGTCTCGTCGATGTCCTCCTCGGTGCGCGGCAGGAATTCGTGCAACGGTGGATCGAAGAGGCGGATCGTCACTGGACGCCCCTGCATGGCTGTGAAGATCGCAGCGTAGTCGCCGGTCTGGAAGTCGACGAGGCCCTTGAGGGCGGCGCGGCGATCGTCTTCCGCTTCGCTGAGGATCAGACGGCGAAGCGCCAGCATGCGCTCGGGCGAAAAGAACATGTGCTCGGAGCGCGCGAGGCCGATACCTTCGGCGCCGAAGCTGAGGGCCGTGGTTGCGGCCTCGACGGTCTCGGCATTGGCGCGGACTTCTATGGTGCGCGTCGTGTCGGACCAATTCAGCAATTCGCCGAGGGCGCCGCCGATCTTGGGGCGGCTCAGTGGCAGGACACCGAGGAAAATGCTGCCGGAATTGCCGTCGATGCTGATGCGGTCACCGGCGTGCAGTTCGATCTCACCGATGCGGCAGGACATGGCGGCGGGATCGACGGAGAGATCACGAACACCCGCGACACAAGGCTTGCCGGTGATGCGGGCAATGACGCCTGCATGGCTCGTCATGCCGCCGCGTGCAGTGAGGATGCCGCTCGCCGCCTTCATGCCGTCGATGTCGGCCGGACCGGTTTCGTTGACGACCAGAATGCAATGGCGGCCCCGGGCCTTGTAGCGCGCCGCATCTTCAGCCGTGAAGACGATGTAGCCGGTGGCCGCTCCGGGTGAGACGCCGAGGCCGGCCGCGATGGGTTGTGCAGCATGTCCGGCGCGGAAGCTCGGGTGGAGCAAAGCGGAGAGCCGATCGGGGCTCACGGATTTGACGGCCTGCTCCTCGGTCCATGTTCCACGCTCGACGCGGTCCGTGGCCGCTTCGAGTTCGGCTTCGGGACTCGCCTGATATGGCCGGGCGGAGAGGAAGGTGAGGCTGCCACGATCGAGCGAGGCTGTGATGCACATGTGCCGGCCCGCGATGCGGTCGATGGTTTCGCACAGCGCGAGAGCATCGGGCACGATGGGGATGGCGCCGGCGGCGACCGGGGCCGGACCCATCGCGCCGGTCACCGCGTGTCGCGAGAGGAACTGGACGATCTCGCCGGGCGCCATGGCCTGGACGAGAATGATCGAGTCTTCGCCGCTGGTCGGCCCGTAAGAGTCGAAGGCTTCGGTGATGGCGCGGCCGAGCGGGGCGCGGGGATCGACGGCTTCGTTGGGCGTGGCCGGCGCGGGCAGACCCGGTCGTGCGGGGGCGAGCCCGGCAATGGTAGCGTCGGTCGAAGTGCGGACCACGAGGCCCGGCGGCTTAGCGTCGGCGCCGACAAGGCGGAACAGCGTGGCGACCCAGTGGGCGCGAAGTCGCTCCTCGCCGACACGCCGTTCGGCCAGCAGGCCCTGCCAGGCGGCGCGGGTCAGCAGGATCGTCGGGGTGGTGCGGATGCCGGATTCAAAGGCGGCGCGGAGCCAACGCGCCTTGCCACCCAACAGGCGTCGCTGCGGCGCGGTGAGGTTTGCGGCGCCAATGGCAGGCGCGATCGCAAACATTTCCAAAGCGAGGCTCACCGGGAAATCCCTTGAAAGGCTTGCTGCCATTGTGCCCGTAGGGGCATGAAGCCGCAACCGGGCTTGACTTGGGGCCGGGCGGGCAGCATCTGCCAGCAATGGCCAAGCCAAAGCTAGAGATCACGCTGTGTGCGCCCCGCGGCTTTTGCGCAGGGGTGGACCGCGCTATCCAGATCGTCGAGCTGGCGCTCGAGAAGTATGGCGCGCCGGTCTATGTCCGTCACGCAATCGTCCACAATAAGTACGTGGTAGATGGACTGAAGGCCAAGGGCGCAGTGTTTGTCGAGGAGCTGGGCGAAATCCCGCCAGGCGACGCGCCGGTGGTTTTTTCCGCCCATGGCGTGCCCAAGGCGGTGCCGGCCGATGCCAGGGCGCGCAACATGTTTTTCCTCGATGCGACCTGCCCGCTGGTCAGCAAGGTTCACATCGAGGCCAACCGGCACTTCAACGAAGGCCGCGAGATCGTGCTGATCGGGCATGCCGGGCATGTCGAAGTGATCGGCACGATGGGCCAGCTGCCGGAAGGCGCCATTACGCTGGTGGAGACGGTGGCGGATGCGGAAGCGTTTACACCGCGAGACGCGGCCAGGCTCGCCTTCGTCACGCAGACAACGCTCAGCGTCGACGACACCAGCGCCATCGTCGATACGCTGCGGCGGCGTTTCCCCGCGATCGCGCTGCCGCACAAAGAAGACATCTGCTATGCGACGACCAACCGTCAGGAGGCGGTGAAGAAAGTTGCGCCGCATGTCGATGCGATGGTGGTTGTGGGTGCACCAGAATCATCGAACTCGGTGCGGCTGGTCGAAGTGGCGCAGCGGGCCGGGTGCAGCGAGGCGATGCTGGTGGAGCGCGCCGACCGGATCGACTGGAGCCGGTTCGAACACATTGCGCGCCTTGGCGTCACTGCCGGTGCATCGGCGCCCGAGACCCTGGTGGACGAGGTGATCGAGGCCTTCGCCGAACGCTTCGACATCACGGTCGCGGCGCATGGCGCCGGTCGCGAAACGATCGTCTTCAATTTGCCGCGCGAGCTGCGGGTGGCGAACCCTGCCGCATGAGCCAGCTCGACCTTTTCGAAACGGACCGGCTGGTGCTCTCCGGTTGGCGTCGGGACCAGATCGAGGATCTGGTGCGTTTGCATGGCGACCCCGTGGTGGCGCGTTACCTCACGCCGCATGGCAAACCCTGGACAGTGCCCGAGATGAAGGCGGCGCTCGAGGAGTGGCTGCGGCTGTTCGAGACGCGGCGCATGGGAAAGATGCGTGTCCGGCGGAAGAGCGACGGGGTGCTGGTCGGCCGTTGCGGCTACGGGATCTACGGGCCAACAGGCGAGCCGGAGATCGGCTATTCGCTGTATCCGGAATTCTGGGGCCAGGGTTATGCCTATGAGGCCGCGAGCGGGATGCGCGACTGGATTTTCCGCGAGACGGACGAACCGCATTTCATCGGGCTGGCGGATGTGCGCAACACGGCGTCGCTGAAGATCCTCGGCAAGATCGGGATGACGAAGACTCATGTCGGCTACACGCCGGCGCAACAGCTTTGCCAGTTCTTCATCACCAAGCGGCCGGCGGCCTG
>JBEBHC010000179.1:0-5974 GCA_040081185.1 Devosia sp.
CTCGACAAGGCCGGGGAACTTCTTCCAGCTGAACCTTGGGATGAAACGACCTGGTCCAAATGGACTGACGCGCTGAAGGCCGAGACCGGACGGAAAGGCAGGTCGTTGTTTCACCCCCTGCGCCTGGCGCTCACCGGGCGCGAAGATGGGCCGGACCTTAAGTCCCTGTTGCCCCTGTTGGGGCGTAGGGTGTGTCGGGACCGACTATCCTGACCCGCTTGTCGCCGAACTGAACGATCCGCACAGGATCGGCGGCTGCTTGCTGCACAACAACGGGCTTAGGCGTCTCCCCCGGGGCTGCGGGGCGCGGCCGGGGCAGGGGCACGGAGACGAACTGTGTCTGCACGGAGGCCACCGCGATGGTGGCGGTCCGCCGCGGATCGCGCAACGGTAGCGGGAACGTCGTATCGGCAAAGCTGACCGTGGCGCGGTTTGAGCCATCTGTTTGCACAGTGAGGCTGATAGCGCCGTACGTCACCGGCGTCTTACAACTGTTCGCGCGGTCGTAGCTCGTCCGATAGGCGAACGCCGTTGGCAGCGATGTGTAAGGCTCACCCTGCAGCGTCCGCATCTGCTGCGGTTCCTGCCCGGGATTGTCATAGTAATAGAGATCGACATCCATGTTCGGGCATTGCTCCACGCACGCCGCCAGATCGTTCGGCGCGTAGTCGAGCAATGTGGAATAGCTGATCGGCCAGTAATAGCCGTCCACCTTGCGGACGCACACCGTCCTGACGGTCTCGTAACTGCCGAAGCCCTGGAACTCGTCGCCACGCGTATCGACTCCGTCGAAGACCCCGAAGAGCCGGTCGAAGAGATTGCCGCGGCCGCGCTCGCGTGTGTTCACCTCGGCGTTGGAGCGGGCGTTGCAATCGAAGCGCGCCATCTCCTGCAGCACCGCTTCGCGCTGGTCGGCGATATCGTTGCCCGTCGCCTGCGACTGCTGTGCCTGTTCGAGATCATCGCGCGCCGACAGGACCCTGCGGGCCAGCGTGCGGCACTGCCGGCTCAACTGCTCGCCGCGCTTCGCCGCTGCGTTGCACCCCTCGCTGATATATTCGCTCTCCGCACGCTGCACCAAGCGTTCGGCCTGACGGACTTCATCGCGTGCGTCACCGAGGTTGCGATAGTCCCTGTTGCGTTCGATCGATTGCAGCGTGTTCGCCAGCGACGAGCAATTGCGCGACTGCGCCACCGCCGTGTCGACGTCGACCATGAACATGGACAGCATCGACAGAGCGAGAATCGTAATACGCAGAAGGATTGGGGACGCTTTCGCCATGACCTGCAGTTCAGCTACGCCCTGCCACCTAATTGAGCAATTTGCCCAAAGCGAGACCGATTTCGCAGGGCATCAGAGGGTTGGCCAACATTCTCACCGCTTCGTGAACAAACTGATCATCTTCACCGGGATGGTTCAACGCTTTGAAACTGTTAGCGTTGCAGTCTCGCCTTGCGCGCGACCCAATACTGGAAGGTAACGAATGCCCCTCAGAAAGATCACCGCAATCGCCTTAGCCGCGCTTATCGTAGCGTTCAGTGCCGCGGCTTTCGCCCAGACCACCCCGATCGTCGTCGATCCCGCCATCGCGACCATGACCCCCGAGCAACTCGTCGAAACCCGTCAGGCCCACATGAAGCAGAACGGCGGCATCCTGCGTGGCGCTGCCCAGCTTAGCGGTGCCGACGCCGTTGCAGCCGCGACCACTCTGCTCCAGAACTTCACAGATTTCCCCGCGCTGTTCGTGGAAGGCTCGGTTGTCGGTGACTCCAAGGCACTGCCCGCGATCTGGGAGCGCTGGGACGAGTTCAACGCTATCCTCGTAAAGGACCAGGTGTCGGCCGCCGCCGCTCTTGCAGCAGCGGAAGCCGGTGACACCGCCGCTTTCGGCGCGGCAATTCAGGCGATCGGCGGTTCCTGCGGCGAGTGCCACCAGCAGTTCCGCGGCTAGGGGTCCCGCTGCCGGTTACCGGCCCGTTCATCCTGACGTGCGGACGCCCCTTGCTTTTGCGGGCGTCTGCCGTCAGATTGCGCCCATGAAAACCGCCCCGGCGATCTCGATTATCTGCTCGATTATTTGCTGCTAACACCCTGTTGGCAGCGCGGTTTTCTTCATTCCTTTAGTCCCGATATCCGAAGAGCCCGCTGCCAGCGTGTGACCACGCGAGGCAAGGACTTGTCATGGCATCGGCCGAACTGAAGCTCAGGCTCTACAACACGCTCACGCGCACCAGGGAGGACTTTGTCCCCCTCGATGCAGCCAACGTGCGCATGTATGTCTGCGGCCCCACGGTCTATGACTACGCCCATATCGGCAACGCCCGGCCGGCGATCGTCTTCGACGTGCTGTACCGGCTGCTGCGCCATACCTTTGGGGCCGAGCACGTTACCTATGTCCGCAACATCACGGACGTTGACGACAAGATCAACGCGCGTGCGGCGCGTGACTGGCCGGACCTGCCTCTGAACGATGCCATCCGCAAGGTCACGGAGACGACTGCCAATCAATACCAGACCGACGTCACCGCGCTCGGATGCCTAGAGCCGAACGTCCAGCCGCGCGCCACCGACAACATCGATGGCATGCAGAGCTTGATTGGGAAGCTGATTGCTTCACGGCATGCCTACGAGGCGTCCGGCGTGGGCGAGGTGCTGTTCGACGTGTCGTCGATGCCGGACTACGGGGCATTGTCTGGTCGCGACCTGTCGGCGAACCTCGCCGGTGCCCGCGTGGAGGTGGACGCGCACAAGCACAATCCGGCGGATTTTGTACTGTGGAAGCGCAGCTCGGCCGATGAACCCGGCTGGGATTCGCCTTGGGGCAGAGGCCGTCCGGGCTGGCACATCGAGTGCTCCGCCATGAGCGAGCGGTACCTCGGCAAAGTCTTCGACATCCACGGCGGTGGGCTCGACCTGATCTTCCCGCACCACGAAAACGAAATCGCCCAGAGCCGCTGTGCCCATGGTACCGAAGCCATGGCTCGCGCCTGGATGCACAATGGGTTCCTGCAGGTGGAAGGTCAGAAGATGAGCAAGTCGCTCGGCAACTTCTACACCATCCGCCAGCTGCTGGACGGCAAGGACTTCGGCGGCCGCAACTGGCCCGGCGAAGTGCTCCGTCTCGCAATGCTGATGACGCATTACCGCGAGCCGATCGATTTCACGGTGATGCGGCTCGAAGAAGCAGAGGATAAGCTCCGCAACTGGCAGCGTGCTGCATCGGCTGCGGCAGGTTCCGGCATTGTCGATGCCTCAGTTGTCGAGGCACTTTCCGACGACCTTGGCTTCCATCGCGCCGCCATCGCCATCGACGTCATCGCGCGCAAGGCCAACCGCGGCGTCGAAACTGCCGTGGAATGCCTGGCTGCCACACTCGCCTTCTTCGGGTTCTCCAAGGACAGCCTTGTGAGCAGAGCCGATGGGGCCGAGACCCAACGCATAGACGGTGCGGTGGCCGATCGGCTGGCCGCGCTCAACGCAAAGGACTTTGCGAAGGCCGACGAGATCCGTACGACCCTTCTCGCCCAAGGCATCCAGCTGATGGACGGCAAGGACGCCCACGGGAACCGAACCACCAAATGGGAGATCAAGCGATGACTGTCAGTTTCGATCACGTGGGCATCAGCGTGTCCGACATCGAAAAAGCGAAGGCCTTCTACACCGCCGCGCTCAAGCCGCTCGGCATCGCGCTCATGTCGGACTATGGCACCACCATCGGAATGGGCGCCGACCACCCTCTGTTCTGGATCTCCGCCGGCGAGCCGGGTCACGCCCATATCGCGTTTCGCGCCGCCAGCCGTGCCGAGGTCGATGCTTTCCACGCCGCCGCTATTGCTGCGGGGGGCACGGACAATGGCAAGCCCGGCATCCGCAAGGAGTACAGCGAGAACTACTACGGCGCCTACGTGCTCGACGCCGACGGCCACAATATAGAGGCCGTGACCTATGGCAGCTGAGCTCACTGGCGGCTGTCAGTGCGGCGCGGTGCGTTTCTCCATGAAGCGCGCCGGGCGTGCGACCATCTGCCATTGCCGCATGTGCCAGAAAGCATTCGGCAGCTTTTTCGGCCCGCTCGTGACTGCGCACGGCGTCACGTGGACACGCGGTGAACCAAGCTGGTTCCAGAGTTCGAACAAGGTCCAGCGTGGATTCTGCAGGGACTGCGGGACCCCGCTCGCCTATGACTTCGGCGCATCCGCCATCGAATTGGCCATCGGTGCATTCGACAACCCGAGCCAAGTCGCACCAGTGCTGCAGGTCAATCTTCACGACAAGCTGCCGTTCTTCGACACGCTGGCCAGCCTGCCGGTGCGAGAAGCTGGCGACAGCCCGAAGGCCGACGAATTCCTGGTTGGAATCGTCAGCTATCAGCACCCGGATCACGACACGGCTGAATGGCCGGCAAGGACCCACTGATGGACGACCTCAACCTCGGTGAATTCTCCGGCGGCTGCCAGTGCGGCGCCATCCGCTTTCATGCCAAGGCAATCCGCGAGAATCCGCACGTCTGTTATTGCCGCATGTGCCAGAAGGCGACAGGCAATCTTTTCGCGGCGCTGGTCGGCATCGGCCATGAAAACCTGACCTGGTCGCGCGGCAAGCCGTCCGAATTCCGCAGCTCCGAGCACGTGGGCCGAGGCTTCTGCAGCAATTGCGGCACTTCGCTCTACTACCGGCACGATGGTGGCAAGCACACGTCCTTCGGCATCGGCACTTTCGATGAGCCGCACCGCGTCCCGCTCCTCTACCAGATGGGCCTCGAAGGAAAGCACCCCTCGCTCTTTCATCTCGGTGACGTCGAGGAGGTCGGGACGACCGAGTCTGCAATGGAAGACGAGGCCGCCGAAATCAAAGTCAGCAACAACCAGCACCCGGATCACGACACGACGGAGTGGCAGCCCGGCGAAAGGACCGCCGCGCCATGACCGAATGGACGATGCCCGAAGGACCCTACACCGGCGGCTGCCAATGTGGCGCGGTGCGGTTCCACGCCAAGGCGCTGCATGACAATCCGCACGTCTGCTACTGCCGCATGTGCCAGAAGGCCGTCGGCAGCCTGTTTGCGTCCTATGTCGGTGTTCGTCACGAGAATCTCACCTGGACACGCGGCAAGCCTTCGCGCTTCCGCAGTTCAGAGCACGTTGATCGGGGCTTCTGTTCCAACTGCGGCACACCGCTGTTCTATCAGTATCTCGGCGGCGAACGCGTCGGGTTGAGCATCGCGACCTTCGACGAACCGCAGCGCATCCCGTTGCGCTGGCAGATGGGGCTGGAAGGTCAGCATCCTTCGTTGCAGCATCTCGATACGGTCGAGAGCCTCGGCACAACCGAGACTGCGGAGGACGCGGACCAGGTCGCCGCGATCCGCCGCACCAGCAACCAGCACCCTGACCACGACACGGTCGAGTGGACTCCGAAACCGAGTACCGTGTGATGAACAAGGAACGCCTCTACATCTTTGATACCACGCTGCGTGACGGTGCGCAGACGGCCGGCATCGAGTTCTCGCTCGAGGACAAGATTTCGGTCGCCGCGCTGCTCGAGCAGCTGGGCGTCGACTATGTCGAAGGCGGATATCCCGGCGCCAACCTGATCGACGATCAGTTCTTTGCAGAAGGGCGCACCAAGCGCGCGACGTTCACCGCTTTCGGTATGACCAAGCGCAGCGGCCGCTCCGTCGGCAACGACGCGGGACTGCAGTCGATCCTCAACTCGCCAGCCAAAGCGGCCTGCTTCGTCGGCAAGTCCTGGGACCATCAGGTACGGATCGCGCTCGAGATCACACCCGAGGAAAACCTGGCGAACCTTGCAGACACGGTGAAGGCGTCGGTCACAGCCGGCAAGGAAACGCTTGTCGACTGCGAGCACTTCTTCGATGGCTACAAAGCCAACCGCGACTATGCACTGAAGTTTGTCGAGACCGCCATCTCGGCGGGCGCGCGCTGGGTGGTGCTGTGCGACACGAACGGCGGC
>JBEBHC010000047.1:0-21414 GCA_040081185.1 Devosia sp.
CCACACCCCGACCGCTTCGAGCGGGTTGGGGATCGAACCCAACGCCGTGGCGCGCAGCAGCAGCAACAGCGCGATGGCGGCGACCCCATAAGTCCCGTGCCGGCTGTCCTTCATGATCGCGAGGCGCTGATCCACGTCATGGCCGCCGAACAGGCCATCGGCCGCATCGGCGAGCGCGTCTTCCGCCATCGCGCCGGTGACGATGACCGAGAGTGCAACGGCGAGCGCAGCGGCGAAGAACGTCGGCGTACCGATGAGGTCCAGCACCAGCAGCAGCAATGCCGGAGCAAGTCCGATAACGAGGCTGGCGAAGGGCAGGGCGAGGGCTATGCGAGACAGGTTCGGCCGCTGATGCAGGCGATCGCCCATCGGCAGGCGCGAATAAAAGCGCACGCCCATGATCAGATCATCGAGCAGGCGCGCGCCGAGTTCGTTCCCCTCATTGTCGTTGTGAGGGCGAGGCAACGGGTTGGTTTCGTCGCTCAAGTCATGTCCTGCCGGCCAGATAGGAACGGCTTGTCCCATTTCTCGCCTGGCAGTTGCAAGGCCGCCCGCCTCAGTCGCGCGGTGTGAAGGAAGCGGCCGCCTTGTCGCGCTCGAGGCTGTAGAAGCCATCTGCCGCAAGTCCCGTCCACTCGCTGCGCTTTCCGTCGGGCCAGATCACGCTAACGCTGGTCGAAGTCCCGTCGCCGAGGCCGAAATGCAACCAGCCCAGCTGACCGCCGGCATGGCCACCACCGATGGTCACCTCGCGGCGCATAACCTTGTCGCCGTGCTTGACTTCGATCCACGAGCCGATCGCGTCCTCGTTGGGCGCTGGCTGCCTGATCTCGACTTCAATCCAGTGCCCCAGATCAGCGCTGGCGTTGCGCCACACCTGCGCACTCTTCCAGCGATTGACCACGACCAAGTCGAGCAGCCCGTCCATGTTGAAATCGACGACGGCCGCGCCGCGCGCCACGCCGTTGTTGGCGATACCGGCATCCTCACCGTGCTCCGCGAACTTACCTTCGGCCGTCTGCAGCAGTAGGTTGTCGGGATCGTGCATGGCGAAGTCCGGCATCGAGTCGACGTTGCCCTTTGCCACGAACAAGTCGGCGAGCCCGTCATTGTTCACGTCCTCGAACTGCGCGTGCCACGCCGTGCTTGGGCGCAGGTCTTCGCCGAAATACGGGCGATGGGCCGTCACGCCCTTGGCAAAAGCCACATCCTTGAAATCAGGTTTCGGGCCGGGATCACCGGACGGTGTCGTGAGCGTCTGCAGCTTGTTGTCGGCCATGCTGGTGAGGAAATATTCGGGATAGCCGTCCCCATCGAGGTCGGTGCTGGCAATGCCCATGCCCCAGATGCGCAGCGTCTTCCATCCATCCTTGGGCGTCAGCACGATGGGCTTTGCACCGGGCGCCAGCGTCCACATCTGCTCCTGGCCACCTTCATAGTATTCGCGGTCGTTCGAGATACGCAGGCTCGGCGTGCCCGACCGGTTCCAGTCGGTGAACAGCATCGACAGTGCACAGAAGCTCGGCTCGAGCGGCAGCGGTGCCGCGAACTTGCCGGTCCAGTCCGCTCGGTGCAGCCAGTTTGGTGTGCACGAACCCCAGGGCGAGATTTCCTCTTCCCGATTGATGTAGTTGCCGATGGCGATCGTCGGCCACGATGCACCCTTTTCCCAGGTCGCGGCCAGTGCCGTCGACCAGCCATCCCCGCCGGCAAAGTTCCACGCTTCGTTGGCGCGTTCGAATTTGCAGCCACCGAGGCCGCGCATTGCGACGTTCTCGCCGACGCGCAGGACGATGAGGTCGGTGATGCCGTCGCTGTCGACATCGGCAGGGTAGGCCCCGGTCACGCTGTCCAATTCGAGGCCGCTGGTCTGCGGCGCAAAGGTCAGCGCGCCACCGCGCTTGCTGGTGTTGCGATAGAACTTGGCGGGAGAGGCACCACCGGGCAGCAGCATGTCTGGGTAGCCGTCGGCATCGCAGTCGAAGGTCGCGACACCGCCGCCCACCATGAACTGCCACTCGCCGTCATAGCTCGTGGTAATTCCCGAACTCGCCGTTTCGTCGACGAATTTCGGAACCACCACATCCTGGGCGGACACAGGCAAGGAAACCGACACAACCACCAATGCAATCGATGAGAGTTTGCTGATGCGCATGATCATTTCCTCGTCTTGAGGGCGATGGTGTACTGCGCGATGCAGTGCCCTTGTTCGAGTCCATCGACGATCGCCGAACGGAAGTGGATGCCGCCATAGAGCCGCGAGATGCCTGCTTCCTCGGCGGCCTCATGGAAACTCTTGAACGTCCGCGGCTGCCGTCCGTCGGGCGAGCCCGTGTAGTCCTCGAATGCATAATTGTCGCCGAAGAACGCCGTCATCACCGCATCCATCGCACCCGACACAGTGCTGTGCCCGCTCGGATATTCCGGGAACGGCGGCGTATTGAGGATGGGCTCCCATTTGGGATCGATGTTTTTCCTGATGTAGGTGATCGGTCGCACGAGGTTGTATTCGAACTTCGCGTTCCAGCACCCGACGAAGGCGTCCGCCATCGCCACGCCCATGCGGGCAAGAAGATCCACCGTGTCGTCGAGCGACAGGTTTCCACGCTCGGCCACCTGCAGCGCGATCGACACCCAGTGTCCGGGCGGCGTCATCGACAGCATCGGGTCGTCCGACCAGAATCGTGCCATCGCCATCTGCTCGGGCGTCGCATTCTTCACGGTCTCGTAAACCTCGTTGGCTTCTTTGTAGAACTGCGAGTTCGGATCGGTGCTGTAAGCCGGGTTGCCCGGCGTGGGGCAGGTGGCCCCTGTCGGCAGCGCGAAGGTGCGCTTGTGTCCCCAAGCTGGGAGCAGCGGGAGTTGCTGCTGCTGCACCGCGCTGGTCGGCACCCACTTGCCGTCGCCCTTGGGCAGGTCCCATTCAAGCGGGAAGCCCATATTGATGATCTCGGCGCCGCCATCGCCCTGCGACCACGCAAAGATCGCGGCGGCGACGGACTTGCCGTAGGACTCGCTGCGCTGGACGACATCATCTGCCATGCCGGCGACAACCTTGGCGCGCCACTTCGTCTGCGCGATGTTGATCGAGCGCTGCCCGGTCGGACCCGTATTGCCGAAGTAGAACACGATTGCGTCCGACATCGCGGCGCTGACGATGATCGTGTCATCATACACCGCACCGGCCTCGCGCTGCGGCACATGCTGGAAATCCTGCAACTGCCCCGCCAGCGACTGTAACTTTTCCGACCCGCCCGCGACGGCCTCGAAAGCCGTCACGCCCAAGTAGCCGAATGACCGGCTCGCCACCGGTGGAGAGTAGGTCGCAGTATGCCGGACCAATTCGTTCATGAGGTAATACCAGTCGCGGAGGATTTCCTGCGGCTGCGGACGCGGCTCTGCGGCGATGGCGCTGGCGACGCTAATCCAGCCAAGCATCACTGCTACGCCGACAGCGGCGATTTTAGTCCGGACACTCATTGTTTCCCCCGAAACACAGACCAGCCATTTCTGTAGCCGGTTCTGACTTTATTCCATCCGACCAAAGCTCGCGGGTCAATATGCCGGCAATTTACCGAGAACGACTGGAAGTGCATGAATTTCCGGGCGAAACGACTTGAATTGTTGACTTGTCAGACCGGTTGGACGAAGAGTCCGGCCACGCATCGTTCGGGCAATACGCAAAAACAGCTGAAGAACGACGGCACGGCCAAGACCGGGACCGGACGATGGTGCCGAGGTGCGTTCCTCAGCGAACGGGAGGTTACCTATGAAATTCAAGACGCTGACCATTCTGGCCGGTGCTCTGCTTCTGAGCATCGCCCCGACCGCTGTCATGGCGGCCGGCAAGACCATTGCCGTGTCCTGGAAGACTTTCCAGGAAGAGCGCTGGAAGACTGACGAAGCGGCGATCAAGGCCGTCGTCGAAGCTGCCGGCGACACCTATGTGTCCACCGACGCTCAGGGCTCTGCCCAGAGCAGGCCGCCGACATCGAAAGCCTGATCTCGCAGAAGGTCGACGTGATCCTCGTGGTCGCCTACGACTCCGACGCGATCCTGCCCTCGATCCAGAAGATCAACGACGCGGGCATCAAGGCGATCGCCTACGACGTGCAGTTCGAAGATCCGAGCGCGCTCTACATCACCTTCGACAACGTTGGCGTGGGCCGCATCATGGCTCAGGAAATGCTCAAGGTTAAGCCTGAGGGCCGTTACGCCTTCATCAAGGGCGACAAGGGCGATCCGAACGCCACGTTCCTGTTCCAGGGCCAGATGGAAGTCCTCAAGGCGGCCATGGACGGCGGCAAGATCACCAACGTCTGTGAGACCTTCACCGACGGCTGGAAGCCGGACAATGCCCAGAAGAACATGGAGCAGTGCCTGACCTCGACCAACAACGGCGTTGACGCCGTGCTGTCCGAGAACGACGGCATGGCTTCCGGTGTCGTGGCTGCGCTCGACGCTCAGGGCCTCGCTGGTACCGTTCCGGTCACCGGTCAGGACGGCGACCTCGCCGCCATCAACCGCGTCGCACTCGGCACGCAGCTGGTGTCGGTCTGGAAGAACTCGACCGACCTCGGCACGGTCGCGGCCAACGCCGCCATCGCGCTCGCCGACGGTACCGATCCGACGGCCATCCCGGGCGTTGCGAAGTTCAATGGCGGCGCCAAGGGCGTTGAAATGAACTCGATCCTGCTTGCTCCGACCCCGATCACCAAGGACAATCTCCAGGTGGCGATCGATGCGGGCCACATCACCAAGGACCAGGTTTGCGCCGGCGTGACGGCGGGCTCGGTTGCAGCCTGCCCCTGATCGCTCGACTTGAATTTACGTGATTGAGGCCGCGCCATCTGTTGTGGATGGCGCGGCCTTTTGCTTTTATGAGACGACGGGGCCGGCGACGGCCCAAATGGCCGCAACGACGGCCACGGGGGACGGCGATGACCAACACCAGTACCGGCGGGCCGGCGACGGCCAACGAAAACATCGTCCAGCGGTTCATCCGGGCGACGGAGGTCGACACGCGCATGATCGGCATGATCGTGGCGATGGTGGTGATCTGGGTCGGCTTCGAACTCGCCAGCGGCATGATGCGCCCGGGCAGCGGTGGCCTGTTCGGCGGCTCGTTCCTGACGCCGCGTAACCTCTGGATCCTGCTAGTCCAGACTACTGTCATCGCCGTGATGACGACCGGAATGGTGCTAGTCATCGTGTTGCGCGGCATCGACCTGTCGGTCGGCTCCATGCTGAGTGTGGTCGCCGTGGCAACCGGTGTGCTGCAGGTATTCCAATTGGGACCGATCCTCGGCCTCGGTCATCCGGCGATTTGGATCATCGCCGTCATCTTCGCTATTGCTCTCGGGTCCGCCATCGGCTTCATCAATGGCTTGCTGATAGCGTATGGCGGCATCCCGAGTTTTATCGTCACCCTGGGCGGCCTCATCGCCTTCAGCGGGACGGCTTTCCTCATCGCGAGCGGCGTTACCGTCGCCCCTATGGACAAGACCTTCAAGCTCTTCGGGGGCAACGGACCAGCGGCCTCCATCGGTCCATACTGGAGTTGGGCGCTCGGCGCGGCAGTCTGCGTCGCCATCGTGATTTCGATCTTCATGAGCCGACGCCGCCGTGTAACCTTCAAGTTCAAGCCGAAGCCGGTATGGGCCGAATTGCTGACCGGGATCATCCTGTCGGCCGCCGTTCTCGGCATCACTGCGGTGGTCAACGCCTATCCCTATCCGCCTCGCGTCGCCGAACGCTTTGCCGTCGACAACGGCATCGCGATCCCGCCGGGCGTCGAGGACCGCGCGGGCGCCGCTATCTGCCAGGCCGGCGACAAGGTCGTCACCTGCCTCAACGGCCTGACCTTCTCGACCGGCTACCCCATCCCGGTTCTCATCACGCTCGCCGTCGCAGTGGTGATGACCTTCATCGCCCGGCGCACGCGCTTCGGTCGCTACATCTTCGCGACCGGTGGCAACCCCGAAGCGGCGGAGCTGGCGGGCGTCAACACCAAGTGGCTCACGGTCAAGGTGTACACCCTGATGGGTGCGCTGGTCGGCATCTCATCGATCATCGCGTCGGCCCGCCTCGATGCCGCAACCACAGCACTCGGCACTCTCAACGAACTCTACGTCATCGCGGCAGCAGTGATCGGCGGCACGTCGCTCGCCGGAGGTACCGGCACCATCTTCGGCGCGATACTCGGCGCGCTGCTCATGCAGTCGCTGCAATCCGGCATGGCGCTGCTCAACGTCGACTCGGCGTACACCAATATCCTTGTTGGCGGCGTGCTGGTTCTGGCCGTCTTCGTCGATCAACTTTACCGCCGGCGCGTGAACTAGGAGGCGATGATGACAACCGAATCCATGTCGGCCGATACGGCCAGTCGCGGAGCCGCCCTTGTCGAGATGCGCGACGTCTCGATCGCCTTCGGCGGCATCAAGGCCGTCGATCACGCGAGCCTCGATCTTTATCCGGGTGAAGTGGTTGGCTTGCTGGGACACAACGGCGCCGGAAAGTCGACGCTGATCAAGGTGCTCTCAGGCGCCTACAAGCGTGACGCCGGAACGATCCTCGTCGACGGCCGCGAAGCGGAAATCAACAATCCGCGCGACGCCAAGGCACTGGGCATCGAGACGATCTACCAGACGCTGGCGCTGGCCGATAATGTCGACGCCGCAGCGAACCTCTATCTCGGTCGCGAGTTGCGCACCCGCTGGGGCACCCTTGACGACATCGCCATGGAGGCCGCTTGCCGCGAGGTCATGGGCCGACTGAACCCGAACTTCCGCCGCTTCAAGGACCCCGTGAAATCGTTGTCCGGCGGCCAGCGGCAGTCGGTCGCCATCGCACGCGCCATTCACTTCAATGCCCGCATCCTCATCATGGACGAGCCCACAGCAGCGCTCGGCCCACAGGAAACCGCGCAGGTCGGCGAACTGATCAAGCAACTCAAGGCGCAGGGCATCGGCATCTTCCTCATCAGCCACGACATCCATGACGTCTTCGATCTCGCGGACCGCCTGACGGTGATGAAGAACGGCCGCGTCGTGGGCTCTGCCAAGGTGGGCGACGTCACCAAGGATGAAGTGCTCGGCATGATCATTCTGGGCAAGGTGCCGCCGGGAGCCACCCCCGGGCCGGGCGCAATCCAGTAGCCTTCTTGCACTAGGAACTCGCGTGCCGGATCAGAACGCCTTTGCCGACATCGTCGAGTTGCTGACGCTCGTGCCCGAGGGCGACGAAGCAGCAGTTGACGCTGTGCGCGCGCGCGACGCGCAATTGACCAAGCCGGCGGGCTCGCTCGGGCGGCTCGAGGATTTGGTCGAACATCTCGCGCGCTGGCAGGGCAAGGGTCAGCCGACGCTCGACAATCCGATGGTCGCCATCTTCGCCGGCAATCACGGGGTGACCGATCAGGGTGTCTCCGCTTTTCCGCGCGACGTGACGGCGCAGATGGTCAAGAATTTCACCGATGGCGGCGCCGCGATCAGCCAGATCTGCGCTCTGCACGAATTGAACCTGCGCGTCTTCGAACTTGCGCTCGAACTCCCGACGGGAGACATCACCCAGCAGGCCGCGATGGACGATCGCACCTGCGCGGCGACCATCGCCTACGGCATGGAAGCCATAGCCGGCCGCCCCGATGCCCTAGCCGTCGGCGAGATGGGCATCGGCAACACCACCATCGCGGCGGTGCTTTACGCGGCGCTATTTGGCGGGGCAGGGGCCGACTGGGTCGGACGGGGCACCGGCGTTGACGACCAGGGCATGGGGCGCAAAGCCAACGCGGTTGACCGTGCCCTCGCCCTTCATCACCTCGAACTGACCGACCCGCTCGCGATCCTTGCACGGCTCGGCGGGCGCGAAATCGCAGCCATGCTCGGGGCCATCATCGCGGCTCGCGCGCAGAAGGTACCCGTCTTCGTCGACGGCTTCGTCGCGACCGCCGCGGCCGCGATTGCATGGTCGGTGAATCCCGACTCCATCGCGCACTGCGTCTTCGGTCACGTCTCAGCCGAGGGCGGTCACCAGCGCGCGCTCGAAGCGATGGGCGTGCGGCCACTGCTCGATCTCGATATGCGCCTCGGCGAAGGGACGGGTGCAGCGCTTGCGCTGGTGCTGGCCAAGACGGCGCTGCACCTCCATAAGAACATGGCGACCTTCGGCAGCGCCGGCGTCAGCGGCAAGGGCTAGCGCTTCAGCGCCGCAGGCTCGTCGGCTTCCGAGAAGATCTGCAGGCGCGATCGCTTTTCGACGACCGGAGCCAGTGCGTCCATCACGCGTGCCCTTGGAAAGGTCGCGATGACTTCCGTCCCGAAGCGCAGCTTTGAGAACAGGTCGAACCGGCCCTGATGCAGTTCCATGATCTTCTGCACGATCGGCAGCCCGAGCCCCGCGCCCTGCTCGGCGCTCTTCTGCGCCAGGCTGCCCTGGCCGAACGACGAAAGCACCGTCTCGATTTCGTTCTCGGGGATACCGGGCCCATTGTCGCGCACCGACACCAGCTGCCCGCCATCGGCACTGCGGCCGACCATCAGTGCGACCTTGCCCGACTGCGGCGTGAACTTGATGGCGTTCGACAATAGGTTGAGCACAACCTGCCGGATCGCGCGCTCGTCGCCCCACAGCTTGGGGAGATTGCTGGCGACGGTGAAGGTGAGGTCGATGCCCTTGGACTTGGCGCGGATTTCCACCATGCGCCGGCAATCCTCCGCAATATCGACAAGCGACACCGCTTCTTCGTTGAGATCGTACTTGCCCGCTTCGATGCGCGACAAATCGAGCAGCTCGTTGATCAGGTTCAGCAGATGCTGACCCGACGAATGAATGTCACCCGCATACTCCTTGTACTGCGGCACGCCATGCGGCCCGAGCAGCTCGGATTGCAGCACTTCCGAAAAGCCGATGATCGCGTTCAGCGGCGTACGTAACTCGTGACTCATGGTCGCGAGAAACTGCGACTTGGCGATGTTGGCCTGCTCGGCATGGCGCCGCGCCTCGTCCGACATCTGCCGTGCTTCCTCGAGCTCATTGATCAGCGAGTCCTTTTCGGACTGGTGCACCACGGTTTCGAGCTCGGACGCATGGAGCTGACGCGCAAGAAAGACGAAGAAGATTTCGGCGCCCAGTGTCACCGCGGCCAGCGAATAGTTCAGCGTGCCGCCGATGACGATGAGGTTTATCGCGACCGTCAGCACTGTCGGCAGCGTCGACATGATCGTCGCCGCAGGCAGGGTGCGCGTGGCCACCGCATTCGCCGCAATGCCCACCAGCGCGATGGCGAACATGACGACGGCCAGGTTTTGGTGATCGCGGCTAAACAGCGCGAACAGTGTGAACAGCGCCCAGCAGATGCCGTAGGCAGTTTCGACGATGACGAAGGTCGCGGTCCATTGCCCGGGGTTCAGCCGGTCGGCCGAAAGGGCCTTGAAGCGGCGGCAGAACAGCACCACCACCGAGTTCGCGGCAATCACGAGGCTCGCCCATGTCGCCGTCACATAGACCGGCACCCACAGGCTCGAGAACGCCGCGAGAATGACCAGCACCGCCGGCACTACCAGCACGCCGGAAATGCGCGAATTAGCGTAGTCGTCCAGCAGTTCGAGGTCGAATGAGGCGCGCGTGCCGGACGAGGATGTGAGCCGTTGACGGGCTTCGAACACCGCCTTCTGCGAGTGACGGCGGCGATCGCGTCCCATCTGGGAACGCACATCGGCCTCTATTGCCGGCTCGAGGGGCATTACGCGGGTACTCATGAAACACAATGATGCGAAGCCATGCGGCATTCGCTACGCTGGCGGAAACCCTAGCCTTATCGTGGTTAAGAGGTGGTGAAATCGGACCGTTGGCACGCATCGGAAATCCAGCCCTGAGAAGGGTCGTCGGCGGGCTCGGAGGACTGGTCGTCATCCTGATCCTCGCGGTCCTCGTTGCCTTGGTCGACCCCATGGCACCGTCGATCGCGGGCAACGCCACTGCCAGCGATGGCGACAGCTTCCACATGAACGGCGAACGGATTCGTCTGCTGGGCATCGACGCGCCTGAACTCGACCAGACTTGTACGGATCGCAACGGCGCAAGCTGGCGGTGCGGCGAGGATGCCCGCCGCATGCTGTCGTCGCTGCTCGGTCGGGGCGACACCACCTGCGAACCCGACGGCCGCGACAAGTACGGCCGGATACTCGCCCACTGCGCCTCGGCCCGCGGCGACATCGGCCACCAGATGGTCGAGGCCGGGCTGGCCGTGAGCTTCTACGAGTACAAGGCGGAGGAGGAGACCGCCCGCCGCGCCAGAAACGGCGTCTGGCAAGGCAAGTTCGAACGCCCGCAGGATTGGCGCCAACGCTACGGCTTCGTCACCGAATTCGATTTGTTGAGCTGGCTCCGCGGCTGGTGGGCAGAGTTGACAGGCGCAACAAAATTGCGTTGATACGCCAAATATGCCAACAGCCGTTGCGTCAACCGGGAAATTTACCCTGACTGCCGCAAAATACGTCTTCTGCCCCGGAGGTTCCCTTGGACAAGATCGACCGCAAGATACTCGCGCTCCTGCAAAAGGATGCGACGATTCCGGTCGCCGAGATCGGCCGCAAAGTCGGGCTGTCGACCACCCCGTGCTGGCGTCGCATCCAGAAAATGGAGGAGGATGGGGTCATCAAGGGCCGCGTCGCGGTGCTCGATCCGGCTAAGATAAACGCTGGCGTCACGGTGTTCGTCTCGATCCGCACGAACGAGCACAACGAGGCCTGGATGCGTAAGTTCGCGGCCGCCGTCGACGAGTTCACCGAGGTTGTGGAGTTTTACCGCATGAGCGGCGAGGTGGATTACCTGCTGCGCGTCGTGGTGCCGGACATCGGCGCCTATGATTCTTTCTACAAGAAGCTGATCAGCAAGATCGCGCTCACCGATGTGAGTTCGTCGTTTGCTATGGGGCAGATTAAGTACACCACTGCACTGCCGCTCGAATTCGTGCACGTTGCGGACGACGACAAGTAAGTCAGCCGCCGGTGACGTTCATGTGCCGACTGAGGGCCGGGCCGTGGTGGTCGCGGTCGAGTACGAAGTCGTGCCCCTTGGGCTTGAGCTGCATGGCGTGATCGAGGGCCTCGTCCAGGCTGCTCATTTGGTCTCCGCGCATGACAGCGCGGAGGTCCACCATCGCGTCCTGCCCGAGGCACATATAGAGCTGGCCGGTCGCTGTGAGCCGAACGCGATTGCAGGTCTCGCAGAAATTGTGACTCATCGGTGTAATGAAACCGAGCAAGCCGTTGGTTTCCCTCACCCAGTCGTAACGGGCCGGACCGCCACTCCGGTGATCGGTGGGTTCGAGCGTGAAACGCGCGGCCAGGCGCTCGCGCAGTTCCCGCAACGGCAAATACGAGTCGACCCGGTCGATGCCCACCTCGCCGAGCGGCATGCCCTCGATCAGCGTCAAGCCAAACCCGCGCCCGTGCGCCCAGGCCATCATGGACTCGATCTCGTCGTCGTTGACGCCGCGCATCGCGACCATGTTGATTTTGATCTTGAGCCCGGCTTCAACCGCCGCATCGATGCCGTCTAGCGTGTCGGCAAGACGGCCGCGGCGCGTAATGGTGCGAAAGCGCGCCTCGTCGAGCGTATCGAGCGACACGTTGATCCGCTTCATGCCGGCCGCCGCGAGGCGCTGGGCGTAGCGGCGCAACTGCGTGCCGTTGGTGGTCATGGTCAGCTCTTCGAGACCATCGGGTCCGATGTAGGTGCCGAGTTGCTCGACCAGTTGCATGATGTCGCGACGGACCAGAGGCTCGCCCCCGGTCAGGCGGATGCGCTTCGTGCCGCGCGCGATGAACGCGCCGGCGACCGCATCGATCTCTTCGAAGCTCAGCACATCCTTCTTGGGCAGGAACTCCATGTGCTCGGACATGCAATAGACGCAGCGCAGGTCGCATCGGTCGGTAACGGAAATGCGAAGATAGCTGATCTGCCGCCCATAACGGTCGACCAGCTGCCGGCCAGTTGGCGCGATTGCAGGTTGGGAGAGCAGGATTGTCATTGGCCCTAGAATAGCTGGCGCTTGCGCAAACAAAAAGGCCGGTCACGAGGACCGGCCCGATTGAAGTGCGACGAGCGACGTTAGCCCTGGTGAACCACCACGAGGGCACCGACCTTCACGCGATCGTAGAGGTCGATGATGTCCTCGTTCGTCAGCCGGATGCAGCCCGATGAGACGGCCTGGCCGATAGTCCACGGCTCCGACGTGCCATGGATGCGGTAGAGGGTCGAGCCGATATAGAGCGCTCGGGCGCCGAGCGGGTTCTTCGGGCCGCCTTCCATATAAGCCGGGAGATCGGGAACGCGCTTGCGCATCTCGGCGGGCGGGGTCCAACCGGGCCACTCGGCCTTGCGGGTGATCTTGTGCTGGCCAGCCCAGGTGAAGCCGTCGCGGCCGACGCCGATGCCGTAGCGCAGGGCCTGACCATCGGGAAGGACGAGGTAGAGGCGGCGTTCGCCGGTCTCCACCACGATCGTGCCGACTTTGTAGTCGGTGTCGTAGGCGACGATTTCCTTGGGGATCGCGCTGCCGCGGCGGTTCGACTTGACGACCTTTTCTTCCCACCGGTTTGTATCCGGATTGTAGACCCGGGCCGCATTGGCGGGAACGACGATCGACATCACGAGGATGGCGGACAGCAGAGCAGCGAAAACCAGCTTCAGTCTATTCATGGGGGCCCCTGGGCGCAGACCGGAGTTCAAGGTTCCGGCGGAATTGTCGAAATTACCTAGCGAAATCCACGTGGCGCGAAAAGAGGCGGTCACGACGATTCGATGCTCCGCGCGTCACCTAGCCCCAACTCTGTTGCCGCAAGGCGACAACCTCGATCACCAACGCGTGAATATGATCGTTGACTCACCCCGTGCCCGCTCTTAGCACCGCGACGACATGAGGAGGCGGCTCTGAGCGACGCATTGAAGCGCCTGGCGGCGGAAGCCGCGCTGGCCGAGGTCGAAACGGGAATGCGTCTCGGCTTGGGCACCGGTTCCACGGCCCGCCAGTTCGTCATCGTTTTGGCCGAGCGCGTCAAAGCGGGGCTCGACTGTATGTGCGTACCGACCTCCGAAGAGACGGCGGCACAGGCGAGGGGCTTGGGCATCCGGCTGTCCACACTCGAGGAAACGCCCGAACTCGACCTCACCGTCGACGGCGCGGACGAAATCGGCCCCGGACTGGCGTTGATCAAGGGGGCCGGCGGCGCGCTGTTGCGCGAAAAGATCGTGGCAGCCGCTTCCCGGCGCATGGTCGTCATCGCCGATGAGAGCAAGGTCGTCGCGACGCTTGGGAAATTCCCGCTGTCGATCGAGGTCAACCGCTTCGGGCTCGACGCAACGCAGCGGGCAGTCGCGGCCGTAATGCGTGAGGCGGATGCGGAGGGGGCGCCGGTCTTGCGCATGGACAAGGCTGGCCGGCCGTTCGTGACAGACGGCGGACACCTCATTCTCGATGCTTCTTTTGGCCGTATTTTGCGGCCAGAACCGCTGGCCACGGAGCTATGCGCCGTGCCCGGCGTCGTCGAGCACGGCCTTTTTCTGGGGCTCTGTCACCGCGCCTACGTGGCCGGACCGGACGGAGTCCGAATGATCGACGCCTAGCGCTGGAGCGCAGGCCTTAGGGGGTACCAACTCATGAAATCGAAGATCGTGTCGCGCTTGTTCAAGTTCGCTGCCGTGCTGGTGACTGGTCTTGCCTTGCTGTCGCCGGGGCTCGCCATGGCGCAGGAAATCCCGCCTGAGCAGATGGAACTGGGACGCAAGTATGTGAAACTCGTCGGTTACGAGGGGATCTATCAGCTGACCCTGGTCCGGCAGGCGCAGGACACATTCAAGACGCTCGCGCCGCAGAATGCCGCCCTCGAAAAAGAGATTGCCGACGCGATCAAGAAGGTTCTGGACGGCTACAAGGGCAAGGATGCCGACCTGCTCGACCAGTACGCTCGCCTGTTCGCGACGACTTTCACGCCCGATGAGCTGACGCAGTTGGTGGCGTTCTACGAAACTCCGGTTGGGCAGAAACTCGCCAAGTCCGGGACTGACATCAACAATGGCATGCGGGCCATTCTTGGGGTCTATACGAACAACCTCAGGACCGAGTTTTTCGCCAAGGTCCGCGCCGAACTTAAGGCCGGCGGACACGACCTCTGACGCTGCGCAGGGCGTAACCAACGTTCAGACCCCGCCTTGTGCGGGGTCTTTTTTTGCTCTAGCGGCAAGCCGATGGACTACGATCTGATCGTTATCGGCGGGGGCTCGGGCGGCGTCAGGGCCGCGCGTATGTCCGCGACATACGGCGCCAAAGTCGCTCTCATCGAAGAATATCGCATGGGCGGCACCTGCGTGATCCGCGGCTGTGTGCCCAAGAAGCTGCTCGTCTACGCCGCGCGATTCTCCGACATGTTCGACATTGCCGGTAGCTTCGGCTGGACCGTCGACGCGAGCTTCGACTGGGCGACGCTGATCGCCAACAAAGACAAAGAAATCGCGCGGCTGGAGGCAGCCTACGCAGCCGCTGTGGAGCGCCCCGGCGGAACGATCTTCCGCGACCGCGCTGTCCTGACTGGTCCCAACAGCGTCCGGCTAATCAAGGATGGGCGGGAACTCACGGCCAAGACCATTCTTGTCGCAACCGGCGGACACCCGTTTGTGCCCGATATCCCCGGTAGCGAGCTGGGCATCACGTCCAACGAGGCATTCCACCTCGAGAAACTGCCGCATTCGATCATGATCGATGGAGGCGGTTACGTTGCAGCCGAGTTCGCGACCATCTTCGCCGGCCTGGGCGTCGCCACCACGATAATCTATCGCGGCAATCGGCTGCTGCGAGGCTTCGACGACGATCTGCGCTTCGCGCTCGAATCCGGCCTGCAGACACGCGGCGTGAAGCTGATCTACGAGACAACCATCAAGTCTCTCGATCGTCAGGGCGACGATATCCGCGTGCACTTCTCCGACGGCGTATCAGCGCCCTACGGTGCGGTCATGTTCGCGACCGGCCGCCGCGCCAACACGCAAGGCCTTGGCCTCGACGCGGCCGGCGTCACCCTCGACGACAAGGGCGCCATCCCGGTCGACGCGCATTCGCGCACTAACGTTCCGTCGATCTTTGCGGTCGGCGACGTTACCGGCCACGCCCAGTTGACTCCCGTGGCGGTCCGCGAAGGGCAGGCGTTTGCCGAGACGCAGTTCAACGGCAACCCGACCACCGTCGACCATTCGCTGATCGGCACCGCGGTCTTCGCCGAACCGGAAGTGGCAACCATCGGCCTGACCGAAACCGAAGCCGCCACCCACGGCGATATCGACGTCTACCTCGCCCGCTTCCGGCCGATGATGATCACGCTTTCCACCCGGTCCGAGCGGATGATGCTCAAGCTGATTACTGCCGCCGAGGGCGGCAAGGTCTTGGGCCTCCATATCGTCGGGCCTGGCGCAGCTGAACTGATCCAGCTCGCCGCCATCCCGATGGGCATGGGCGCCACCAAGGCCGATTTCGACCGCGCCATGGCCATGCACCCAACCGCAGCCGAGGAACTGGTCACCTTCAAGGCGCCATCCTACCGCTATCGGGGCGGCACGAAGGTCTAGTCCCAGCGCACTTGGCACTGCCCGCCGGGCTTGATAGACCGCGCCCGACAAAGGAACATCCCGTGAGCAACTGGTCCCCCGACAGCTGGCGCAACAAGCCGATCCTGCAAATTCCGGACTATCCGGACGGCACGCGACTGGCTGCCGCTGAAAAGCAGCTCGCCTCGTTCCCGCCGCTGGTCTTCGCGGGGGAGGCCCGTGAACTCAAATCGCAGCTGGCCGAAGTTGCACGCGGCGACGCTTTCCTTCTGCAGGGTGGCGACTGTGCTGAAAGCTTTGCCGAGCACGGCGCCGACCACATTCGCGATTTCTTCCGCGTCTTCCTGCAGATGGCGGTGGTCCTGACGCACGGCGCCGGCAAGCCGGTGCTCAAGGTCGGCCGCATCGCCGGCCAGTTCGCCAAGCCGCGTTCCGCGGATACCGAAACCATCGACGGCGTGACGCTGCCCTCCTATCGCGGCGACATCATCAACGACATCGCCTTCACCCCGGAATCGCGAACGCCCGATCCGGAGCGGCTGCTGCTCGCCTATCGGCAGTCGGCGGCGACCTTGAACCTGCTGCGCGCTTTCTCGACCGGTGGCTACGCCAACCTGGCGCGCGTCCACGAATGGACCATGGGGTTCATGAAGGATTCCGCGGCCTTTCCACGCTTCGAAGAAGTCGCCAGGAAGATCGATGACGCCATTGATTTCATGCGCGCTCTCGGCCTCACGCCGGACAACACACAGGCGTTGCGAGAAACGCGGTTCTACACCAGCCATGAGGCGCTGCTGCTCGGCTACGAGCAGGCGCTGACCCGTCGCGACTCCATCACCAATGACTGGTACGCGACCTCCGGCCACATGCTGTGGATCGGTGATCGCACGCGTCAGCCTGACGGCGCGCATGTCGAATATTTCTCGGGCATCCGAAACCCGATCGGCATCAAATGCGGACCGAGCCTCGCCAATGATGATCTTATCAGGCTTCTCGATCAGCTGAACCCGAAGGACGAGGCAGGCCGCATCACGCTGATCTGCCGCTTCGGATCGGACAAGGTACGCGAGCATCTGCCACGCGTCATAGAAGCAGTTCAGCGGGCAGGGCGCACCGTGGTGTGGTGCTCCGATCCCATGCACGGCAACACCGTCAAGGCCACCAACGGCTACAAGACCCGACCCTTCGATCGCGTGCTGGGCGAGGTCCATTCTTTCTTCCAGATCCATCGCCAGATGGGGACTTACGCGGGCGGCATCCATATCGAGATGACCGGCGACGACGTGACGGAGTGCACGGGTGGCGGTGTCGCCGCGATCACCGAGGCCAATCTCAAGGACCGCTACCACACCTATTGCGATCCGCGTCTCAACGCATCGCAGGCGCTGGAACTCGCCTTCCTTGTGGCCGAAGAAATTCGCGCGCAGCGGCCCGCGCGACCAGCAATGACTGCCGCAGAGTAGCGGCCGTTAAGCTCTCCATAACACTCACTTAGCGGTCCATTAACCCTAACGGGGCATAAACGAGGCGTCGCGTTTCGTTTGTGCCGAGGGTTCCATGTCCCGCTTGACCCCAAGTGTAATTGCTCTTGTTACCGCCGCCGGTTTGGCCGCTCCTGCCATCGCTGCCGATTGGCAGGAAGAGGCGCCCAGTGTCGATGAGAGCGGCTACGGCCAGTTCCGCGATGCCTACCCGGTGACACCGGGGCAGTGGGCCGGTCTCGGTGACGAAGACGATCCGATCAGGATCGAATTCGGCGCCCGCTACTGGTACTCGATGGGCTCTGGTGTGGTGGATGACTCGAGTGGCACCAACCTGCTGAGCACGTCCGACACCTCGCACATCGGCGAAGGCTTCCTGCGCATCGAGGATCACAGCACCAATACCTTCGCCAAGGCGATCGCGGGGTACAGCATCGCCATCGATGGGACCTATTCCACGCCTGTCGATTCCGGCTCTATCGCCGACGGCGAGATTGGTTACGTCGGCGCCGATTTCGGCTGGCACGTGTTCGGCAACAATCAGGGCTCAGGGGTCGGATTCCTAGGCGGCTACCAGTACTGGCACGAAGGCGCCAACTCGGGCCGCAATAACTTCGCCGTCGTGACTGGCGACCCCATTCCGTACGACACCGCGACGGGTCAGACGTTTATCCCGCTCGACAGCGCAAGCAACTCGATCGACGCGCACATGCTCCGTCTCGGTGTCGAGGCAAGAGCCGACCTGGGCTTCATCGATTTCACTGGCGAACTTGCCGCGGTGCCCTATGCCAAGGTGGATGGCGTCGTCGGCATCGAGGAAGTTTCGTTCGATGCCCTCGGGCCCTATGCGGGCCCGGCGCAGCCGCCCTATGACGGCGTCGCGAACGGCAACATCTCCTACATGCGCACCTCGGCGACCGCGATGGATGGGTGGGGCTACGGCGCACAGGCTGAGGCCTGGCTCGGCGTCCATCCTATCGAGAACATGACGATGCGCGTCGGCGCCCGTGCCTGGTACCTGCAGGGCGTCGCGGACCAAACCTACTCGGCAGCTTCATTCGGCAACCCCGGCGATACCGAGCCCGATGGCGTTTACGACATCGACCCCAGCGTGAACGAATCCAACTGGATTACCGAATCCAACCCCTTCAGAATGTTCCGCTACGGCCTCATGGCTGAGCTTAACTACCGGTTCTGACGCAGTCCAAACTCCGGCGATCTTCCTGAGACCCTTGTCCGCTTGCCCCCTTAGGGGTGAGCGGATAAGGCTTTGGAGTTTACGAAGGACGGACGATTTCCCTTGGCAGACCGCCTGCGCATTGCGCTCGCCCAGCTCAACCCCACGGTCGGTGCGTTGCAGGCCAACCTGGCGCAGGCCAAGGCCGCACTTGCCGACGCGGTGGCCATAAAGGCCGATATCCTGCTGCTCTCGGAGCTGTTCCTCACCGGCTATTTCCCTGAAGACCTGTTCTTCAAGCCACAGTTCATTGCCGATGCAATGGCTGCGGCGGCAGCCCTCGCCAAAGCCACCAGGGGAACCGGCGTGAGCCTTCTGCTTCCCACGGTCTGGCGCGAAGGCCAGCTGCTTATGAACGCCGTTCTACTGCTCGAAGACGGCAAGGTTGTTGCGCGGCGCATCAAGCACGATCTTCCAAACGATGACGTGTTTTTCGAAAAGCGCTATTTCACGGCTGGCCCGTTGCCAGAGCCGGTGACGATCAAGGGCGTTACGATCGGCGTGCCGATCTGCGAAGACGTGTGGCACCCCGATGTCTGCCAGTATCTCGTGAGCCAGGGTGCCGAACTGCTGCTCTGCCCAAATGGATCGCCCTACTGGCAGGACAAGCAGCATATCCGCAAAGAGCTCGTGCGCGCGCGCACGCACGAAGACAAGGTGCCGCTGCTCTACCTCAACCAGGTCGGCGGCCAGGACGAGATGGTCTATGACGGCGCCTCGTTCGGCATGGAGCCGGGCGGCAAGCTGGTGTTCCAGGGCAAAAGCTTCGGGGCCGACTTCATCGTCTCGGACTGGGAACGTGGCAAGTCGGGCTGGCATTGCGTCAAGGGCAACGTCGTTCCACTCGCATCGACTGACGAGGCACCATGGCAGGCTATGTTGCGTGGCCTGCGCGACTACGTCGGCAAGAACGGCTTCAAGCAGGTCGTGCTGGGACTGTCGGGTGGCATCGACAGCGCCGTGGTGGCAGCCATCGCCGCCGATGCGCTCGGTTCGGAAAACGTCCACTGCCTGATGCTGCCGTACCGCTACACGTCGGAAGAGAGCCTACGCGATGCCAAAGCCTGTGCCGAGCAGCTCGGGGTGCGCTACGACGTCGTCGACATCGGCGCGCCCGTCGATAGCGCCCTGCGTGAACTCGGACCAGTCTTCGGCAAGCGGCCGGCGGATGTGACGGAGGAAAACATTCAGTCGCGTATGCGCGGCACGGTTTTGATGGCCGTCTCAAACAAGCTGGGCTCGATGTTGCTGACCACCGGCAACAAGTCTGAAATGGCAGTCGGCTATGCGACGATCTATGGTGACATGAACGGCGGGTTCAATCCGATCAAGGACCTGTTCAAGATGGACGTCTATCGGCTCGCCAGCTGGCGCAACGCCAACATCCCCGATGGTAGTCTCTGCAAGAAGGGGGACGTCATCCCAGTCTCGATCATCGAGAAAGCGCCGAGCGCCGAACTGCGTCCTAACCAGACTGACCAGGACTCCCTGCCTCCATATCCAATTCTCGATGAAGTCCTCGCCGGGTTGATCGAAGACGAGATGTCGGTGGCCGAGCTTGTGGAACAGGGGAAGGGTCGTTTTGACCGCGCCCTCGTCAAGCGTATCGAAAGACTGGTGCTGCTGGCCGAGTACAAGCGAAGACAGTCCGCCCCCGGCGTCAAGCTGAGCAAGAAGGCGTTCGGCATCGGCCGAAAGTACCCCATCACGAATGGCTATCGCGACGACAGCGACGTCTCGGCCTCCACGCCCGGCACCGCCGGACAGGGTGTCCAGTAATGCCGGAAATCTTCCTCGGCATCGATCGTGGCGTCTGGCTCATCGGTGCGGGCGTGATCCTTCTCGGGGCCAGCATCCTCATCGGCCAGCGCTATGATCTGTTCAGGCAAGACCCGTTCCAGCCCATCCTGACCAACAGCGGCAACAAACTTCCCGCGCTCGCCGCCATCGTGTTTGGCTTCGCGGGCGGGGCGCTGATCTTCCTGGGAACAAGGGGACGTTGATGGCACCCGTGGTCCGCTACGCGCCATCGCCCACCGGCCGGCTGCACATCGGCAACGCCCGGCCGGCACTGCTGAACTGGCTCTTCGCCAAACGCAACGACGGCAAATACATCCTCCGTCTCGACGATACCGACCGTGAGCGCTCGACGGACGAATATGCGGCCGGGATCGATGCGGATCTCGCCTGGCTCGGCGTCACGCCGGACGCACGCGTTCGCCAGTCCGATCGCACGGCGCTTTACCAAGCTGCGCGAGCGAAGCTCGTCGCTGCCGGCCGGCTCTATCCGGCCTATGAGACCGAGGACGAACTCGACATCAAGCGCAACCGTGCGCGGCTGCTCGGCAAGCCGCCGGTTTATGATCGCGCTGCGCTGTCGTTGAGCGACGAGCAGAAGCACGCCTACGAGGCCGAGGGACGAAAGCCGCACTGGCGCTTCAAGCTTGATGGCCGGGCGGTAACGTTCAACGACCTTATCAAGGGCCCGCAAACCGTCAACACCGGCTCGATGTCCGACCCGGTTCTGATCCGTGCCGATGGGACCTACCTCTACACGCTGCCGTCGGTGGTCGACGACATCGACCTCGGCATCACTCACGTTATCCGGGGCGAGGACCACGTCTCCAACACCGGCACGCAGATCGAGATCTTTGAAGCGCTTGGCGGCCACGTTCCAGAATTCGGGCATCACAATCTCCTCACCGGCGCAGAAGGCGAGGGGCTCAGCAAGCGCATCGGCTCGCTGTCCCTGAGTGAACTGCGCGAAGACGGTTATGAAGCGGTCGCCGTAGCACTGGTCGCTGTGCTTACGGGCACCAGTCTGCCCATCGAGCCCTATGCTGACCTCGAGGCGCTGTCAGCCGCGCTGGACCTTTCGATGATTTCGCATGGTCCGGCCCGGTTCGATCCGTCGGAGCTCGACAGCCTGAATGCCCGCATTCTGCACGCCATGCCCTACGAGGCGGCGCAGACCCGTCTGCCGGTTAATGTCGGCGGCGCTGCCTGGCAGATCCTGCGTGGAAACCTGCGCAAGTTCAGCGACATCGACATGGCGCGCATGATGGAGATGGCCGAAGTCATCACCACCGAGATGGGTTC
>JBEBHC010000351.1:0-1523 GCA_040081185.1 Devosia sp.
ACGGGGCTGCCTGGGCGATTCGTGTTCAGCGTGATCTCAACTTCCTCGCCGGGCGCATATTCGTCCTTCTCGGTGATGAGTTCGAGGTCATCAAAGCGGAAGCCTTTCCCCTCTTCGAAGCCTACTCCACGCACGGTGAAGAAGCTGGTGCCTTCGATCTCGTGCCCCGCTTCGTCTTTGAGCTTCGCGGAGATGCGGTATTGGCCTCCACGGGGGAAGGTGAGGCGGGTTATCTGGGCGTTCTCGCTCATCTCGCGGAGCGAGATGGCTACTGTACTGACAGCCTCTTCGCTCGGTTTCCCATCCTTCCCATAAGTCACACGGTAGAGCACCAGTTCACCCGTGGCTTTGACCTCACGACCATCCAGAGTGCGAGCATGGATGCTCACACTACCGCTATCCCCGGCGTTGTAGTAGCCGCGATCCAGCGAGACATAGACTTCAAAAGGCCGACGTGCCGCGAGCACGCTGCCTTTGCCAAAGATGGTGCGGCGGGATGCATCGGTGACCTCGGCTTCGATCTCGTAGCGATGGTCTTCATTGCCGTGGAGTTCCTTCGCGAGCGTGGTGTCGATCTTCACGCTGAAGGTGCCGTCTTCTTTGAGCGCGGCTTCACCCTCGGCCACGAGTTCGGGTGGATCGCTGCGCCAGCGCACCCAGGGATAGCGCGGGATGCAGAAGCACCAGTTCCGCGCGCCGGGATACCAGTCGTAATAGCTCGCGCGCCAGCCATAGCCGCTGCCGAAGAGCCAGTCCCACCGCCCCATCGGGAACCAGCGATCCGTGTGCGCACTGCGCTGCACTTTATACTTCACCTTCCCCTGCTTCACCGGCCCGCCGAAGTAGTAATCCGCCTTCACCTTCACCTCGAAGGTATCGCCCAGCGCCACTGGCTTGTCTGGAGCCTCCACCTTCACTTCAAACTCGGGCTTCTTGTATTCTTCGACGCGGAACTGGTGCTGCCCGAGATGCTCGTCGTCCTTCAAAGTCCGCTTCCAGACAAACTGGATGCTGTATTGCCCGAGCGTCGCTTCATCACCGAGCGTGATCGAGTCATTGATCGCACCGGAGTCATCTGCCTTGTAGGTCTTCTTCAGTAGTTCCTCACCACGTGGATCACTGATCGTGACCTGGATGGAACTGCCCGCGAACTTGTTCGTGTTCAGCTTCGGATCATAGCCGACGAGACGTGCCCAGGCCTTCCACTTCACCTCCTGATTCGGCCGATACACGGGGCGATCCGTGATGGAGTAGAGTCGTGACCGCTCGATGGAGGACTCGCGACTGTCATTGAAATACAGCCCCTCGAACCCCAGGAAGGCCAGCCGTCCATCGGCAGCACTGGCGCGGATGAGCCACTGGTATTCGTTCACCTTGCTGTCCGTGACCTTGACCTGCCCGTGCTCGTCGGTGGTGGCTTGGATGTCTTTGAATCCGTAGATTCGCTTCTCGCGATTCAGCAGACCTGGGCGACCCCAGTCCTGTTTGTAGCCAAAGAACTTCACCGTGGCCCCGGCGACAGG
>JBEBHC010000352.1:0-1519 GCA_040081185.1 Devosia sp.
GCGCGGGCGACAACCTCGATCGGGTGGAGCCGGTGCTCCGGGTGTTTGACGCGGTCTTCCTTCAAGCGCCGCATCACGTTTTCGACACCGACCACCGCGTCGTCGACCAGGCCGCCGATGGCGATGGCCAGGCCACCCAGCGTCATGGTGTTGATCGACAGCCCGAAATACTTGAAGACCAGGGCGGTGATGAAGATCGAGACCGGAATCGCGGTCAGCGCGATGATCGTCGGGCGCAGCGTGCCGAGAAAGAAGAACAGGATTGCCGCGACAAAGATCGAGGCTCCGATCAGTTTGCCCTGCAGCGTCGTGATCGAGGCTTCGATGAAGCTGGCTTGGCGGAACGTGACCTTCGGCGCCTCCATGCCGGCGGGCAGCGAGGACTTCAGGCCTGTCAGCGCGTCTTCCAGCGCCAGCGTCAGCGCAATGGTGTCGGCGCTCGGCTGCTTCTGGATGCCCAGGATGACGGCCGGCTTGCCCTCGAAACCCGCATCGCCGCGCTTCGGCGCCGCGGCAAATGTCACCTCGGCGATCTGCCGCATCAGGATGGGCTGGCCGTTCTTGGCCGTCAGCGCCAGGTTCTTCAGGTCGTCGAGCCTTGAGGTCCGGCCCAGATTGCGGATCAAATACTCTCGGCCGTTCAGCTCCAGAAAGCCGCCCGAGGTGTTGCCGGAATAGCCCTTCAGCGCCGCCCCCAGTTGCTCTTGCGTGATGCCCAGATCGGCCATGCGCATCGGGTTGGGTTGCACCTGGAACTGGCGGACCTCGCCGCCGATCGGGATGACTTGCGCGACGCCGGGGACCGAGAGCAGCCGCGGGCGCAGCACCCAGTCCGCATACTCGCGCACCGCCATCGGGCTGATCTTGTTCGGATCGACGGGAATGGCGATCTGCATGATCTCGCCCATGATCGAGCTGATCGGCCCCATGCGCGGCACCACGCCGGCGGCGATGCCTTCTTCCATCGACGACAGCCGCTCCGACACGAGTTGCCGGGCACGAAAGATGTCGGTGCTCCAGTCGAAGGTGACGTAGAGGAAGGACAGGCCGGCGGATGAAGTCGAGCGCACCGACTCCACACCCGGCAAGCCGTTCATCGTCGTCTCCAGCGGGAACGTGATGAGCTGCTCCACCTCTTCGGCGGCCATGCCGCCGGCCTCGGTCATGATCGTGACGGTCGGCTTGTTCAGGTCGGGGAACACGTCCACCGGCGCGCGCGACAGCGTGAACGCGCCATACGCCATCAGCACCACGCTGGCGATGATCACGAGCAGCCGGTTCCGCAGGCTGTTTTCGAGTAGCCACTTGAACATGTCAGCGCACCTGGTTGATCAAGGTGGCGCCCTCGATGGCCACGCGGTCGCCAGGCTTCAGGCCGGAGGTCACGGCGACGTTGACGCCGTCCAGCGCTTGTGTCGTGACGGTCCTCGGCTCGAAGCGCTCTGCGGCCGTCTTGACCCAGACGACGGTCTGATTCGCTGGGTTCTTCATCAACGACGCGACAGGGACAGCGATGCCC
>JBEBHC010000180.1:0-5925 GCA_040081185.1 Devosia sp.
CCAACGCTCGAGACGCCCCGGCGCTCTCCACCGACGAACGACGGGCTTTCGCCGCCGTTCCAGGCGACGCCGCCGTCGGCGAAAAACACCATTTCCACCGGCACGGGTCCGTACATGCCCGGCGACGCGCCGAACGGGCGGAGGAGAGGGAACCTGAACTCGAGGTTGCCGATGAGCACCCGGCTGCCAACGAGACGATCGATCGCGGGACAGGCGCTGGTGCTCGTCGGCACGCACTCGCTCGAATCGTAGGAGTACACGTCGTAGCCGCGCACCAGACTCGGGTAGCCCAGATAAAGCGGCGACAACCGCCCGTCCTCGCCGCCCGCGCCGTAGCGGCCGTAGTGCATCGCCCGGAACGCGACGGTGTAGAAGCTGACGGGCATCAGATACCGCCGGTAGTCGGCGAGCAGGCTCGTGTACTGAATCGAGCCGAACGTCGGCGCGACCTCGAAGCGGTAGCGTGCGCCGGCGATCGGGCTCGTGGCGCCGAAGCTCGACGTATCGAACACGAATGCCGCCGAGCTCGTGCCGAGCGTCAAGGGGGCGCCGAGCTGCTGCTTGTCGGTCTCGTTGAAGACCAGACGGCCCGTGTTCAGCGAGTACGCCTGCGTCTGCACGATTCGATCGAAGGAGATTTGCGAGACGCCCGCCTGGAACTCGACGCGCCGGGCGCGGCTGAACGGATAGGTGAGCAGCCCGGCGCCGCTCCGTTCGGTCTGCCGGAGCAGAATCGTCTGGTCGAGGAGCACCGGCTCGCCATTCACGGTGCCCAGTCCGCTGGCGAATCCACCGCTGATATACGGCACCTGCCCGCCGACCACGCCCCAGTTCCATCGTTTCGTGCGATTCAGATACACGGCCTGCGCGGCGGTGTTCGAGAGCGCGAAGTTTCCGCCGATGCCCTGGCTCAGATTCACGGCCGTGACGAGGCTGTGATTCCCCAGCAGATCGCTGAAGTAGAACGACAGGCCGCCGCCGATCGCCGCGCCGAAACGATCGGCGCCGATCGAGATGGACGGCTGGCCGATTGCGTCGAGCGACAGTCCGGACTTGTAAGGCTGCACGTCGTACGTCTGAGGCGCGGGCAGACCGAACGTGGCATCTGCGAGGAGCGCCGCCACGTCGCTGGCGCCGCGATCGCTGGGGGGCAGCGTGGCCCGGCCCGATCCGGAGACGTCGGTCAAAGGGCCCTCACGCGTGTCCATGGCCAGCGTGCTGATGCGATACCCGCCCTTGTCGTACACCGTCACGGCGGCGAGACCGCTCTTGGAAGCCACCGATACGGCGGGGCTCTGCGCCGTGATGCCGCTCAATCCGGTGCTGACGGTCGTGAGCTGGCTGATCCCACCCTCGAGCGTCACGCGATACAGGTTCGAGATGCCGTCGCGATCCGACACGAAGTAGATCGATCCGCTGTCGGGCGCCCACTGCGGATTGATGTTGAGCCCGGCCTGATTCGGCAGCACGGCGACCTTCCCGGTCTCCAGATCGAGCACGCTGATCTTGAGCTTGCCGATTTTCAGGATACCAAAATCGGTTTCTTCACCGCGATCGCTGGCGAAGGCAATGGACTTGCCGTCAGGTGACCACTGCGGTTGCAGATCGCCGTACGCGTCCTTCGTCAACTGCTGATGTCCGGGCTGATCGAGCGACACCGTGTACAGGTCGCTCATGCCCTGATGCATGCCGCTGAACACAATGCGACGGCCATCGGGTGAGAAGCTCGGACTCGAGATCTGGTCGAGTGCGAGGTCGAACCGCTTGGTGACTTTGCGGGACTTCACATCCAGCAGGTACAGCACATCGCGTCCACCGCGTTGACCGGTGAAGGCGAGCGTCTTGCCATCGGGTGAAAACTCCGGCTGCGAATAGATGAACCGTAGTTGTTCGAAGTCGGGATTGGTGGTCGTCTTGACGAGGCGCGAGAGGCGCTTGCCGGTTTCGGCGTCAGCGAGATAGAGATCGGGGAACACTTCGCCGCGCAGCAGGGAGCCGTACGCGATGTACGTGATGTACTTGCCGTCGGGCGACAGCGACGGTGCCACGAACAGATTCGCGATGCTCTTGCTGCGGCGCTGCGACAGGAGCGGCTCGGCGAACGAGCGCGGACGATCAAGGGTGGCCACCACGGGCAGGTACTTCGCCGACATCGCCTGCTTCCACTCGGCGCTCAGCTCGTCGAGCGACATGCCGATCTCGCGACGAAACGCGCGATCAATGCCCAACGACGGCACGGCGTTCATGACTTCGCCGATGACTTCGTCGCCCCAACGGGCGCCAACGTACTGCCACACCGACAATCCGTAGCGATACGGGAAGTACTTGTCGGGACGGTCCTGCATTTGCTGGATGCTGGGCAGCGTGCCGTTCACGACGGCATCACGCACCCACGCATCGGTCCACGGATGCTTGTCGCCGATGGAGAAATACTCGGCGAGGCCTTCCATGAACCACAGCGGCGGATTGACCTGCGCCAGGTTTTGCAGGCCCGCACCGGCGCGGCCGCGCGAAAAGATGTCGAACTGGAACACGTGCACCATTTCGTGCTGCAGCACGTGCTCAAAGCTCGCCCAGTCGCCGGTGAAGAACTGCGCCATGCGCTGGCGCAGCGGGTCCGTCACACCGCCGGTCCCTTCGCCGAGATCACCGAAGACGTTGCTCTGCGCGAAGTCGCCCGTGGAGCCGAACAGCATGATCGGCTTCTTTTCACGGAACTGGTGCGACATGAGTCGCGACAAGCGGCCGTACGAACGTTCGGCCATGCGGGCCGCGTCGGGGGCGACGTCGCCGATTTCGGGATAATAGTGCACCAGAAAGTGCTCGGTCTCGATCACTTTCCAGCGCAGCTTATCGTACTGCACCTGATTCTGGCCGAAGTAGCCTTGGGCGCCAGCAGGCGAAATCGCCGCGGCACTGGCCAAGGCCATCAGTCCTACGCCCAAGCGGGCGAACCATCGTGCGGTCGAGATCACCGGACTCCCCCAGTTGAAAGCCCTCGAACGGTCCGTCCGCTTAGCGCGCGGCGCGGGAGAGTTCAGGACGATGAGAACCTGCGTCGAGTGGCACGGGCTTGGCGTCTCCCCACAACCGCTCGAGTTGATAGAACTGCCGCGACGTTGGATGGAAGACGTGGATCACACAGTCCAGATAGTCCAGAACCGCCCAGCGACCCTCCGTAAGCCCCTCCGTCATACTGGTAGACACCCCAGCGTCCTTTAGCCCTGCCTGGATGTGATCGGCAATTGCGCGGACGTGCGTATCGGAGGTCCCACTGGCGATAACAAAGAAGTCGGTCATATCCGTCACACCGCGCAGATCGAGCACCACGATGTCGGTGGCCTTGAGGTCGGCGGCGAGCCAGGCGGCTCGGCGGGCAATCGGATCGCCAGGGCTGGCGGAGCGTTCGGTCATCTACGAGGCGAAAAGGGAGTGTGACGCGGTGGTGCCACTCGGGCGATACCCACGCGCTTCCTGAAGGTTGCGCAGTGCACGTCGCTGCCAACAGGGGGCAAACGAGAACCGGGAGTACCATTTCTGGCACTCCCGGTCACTTGGCAGACTGGGGCAGGGTCCCCAGAACGGCTCTTACTGCTTGATGACCCAGACTTTGATTTCGGGCTTGACGTCGGCGTGGAGACGAATGCCCACGCGATAGACGCCCAGCGCCTTGATCGGCTCGTTCAGCTCGATCTGCCGCTTTTCGATCTTGTAACCCTGCGCTTCGAGCTGGTGCGCGATGTCGGCGGTGGTCACCGAGCCGAACAGCTTGCCTTCCTCACCGACGCGGGCCGCGAAGGTGACGGAGACCTCGCCGAGCTTGTCGGCGATGGACTGCGCGGCCGCGATGCGCTCGTTCTCGAGGGCCTCAAGACGGCTCTTCTCGAGCGCGATGCGCTTGCGATTGCCCACCGTGGCTTCGAAGGCGAAACCGCGCGGCAGGAGATAGTTACGGGCATAGCCTGGCGACACGGTCACGATGTCACCCGGATGTCCCAGCTTGTCGACGGCGTTGCGAAGAATGACTTCCATGAGAAACTCCGGGTTATCGGAGCGATCCAGGCCGGCGCGCTTGAGCGCCAGCGCGGAAATCGCGCCATGTATCGCCTAATCCCAATGCGAACGTAGTGGTCAGCAGAAACGCCAACACCACGACCGGACCGAGAAGCGGAACCAGAACCACCAACGCCAGCGGCAGCAGTGCCGCTGCACGATCGGGGATCCACCACGTCAGCACGCCGACGCCGCGCAGGGCATAGAGCGTACCGAAAAAGCAAATGAGATTGGCACCGATCGTCCGCCACTCCACGAGCGTTGGCAGCAACATCAGTGTCGCACCCACCACCAGACCCCACACCAGCTGATCGTTGAATCGCAGATCGCGCAACGCCGCCAACGGCGGACCAATGCGCGTCCTCGACAATCGATGGTATGCAGCCCAGCCAAGTCCGAGCGCCAGCAGCGACTCCAGGGCCAACAGCGCCGGCGCGAGCACTAACAACGGTCCGCGCGCCGTCAAACTGCCGCTGGTTCGAGCCGAGCCGGCGTCACCCAACGAGCCCAGTGTCGTCGCGAGCTGATCGGCTCGCGCAGCAACTCCCGGAACCCTTTGAACGAACCCCTGCCAGGTCGGCGAGGTCGTTCGTTCCTGCCACGTACCCAACGATTCCTGCGCGCGCCGCTGATACTCCATGCTGAGCATCCGCGTCGCATCCTCAAACGTGTCGCGCCCGGCCGCCCGACTGGACAAGCCGGCGATGGTGACCACTGCCGCGAGCGCGGTGGCTGCGAGCGCGCGCCCGAGGAACGGTCGCGATCGGGTGGTGAGGCAGATCAGTCCGAATGCCGCGCCGAGACTGAGAGACCACCCACGCAAAAACGCACCGTAACCACGAACAGGAAGGGGGAGCTTCCACAGCACCCACACCGCCATCGCCACCCACAACAACGCCACCGACAGTCGACCACCGGCCCACCAGCCGACCACGGCACACGCCGAGATCGCCACCAACACCAGGAGCGCGAACTGTTCTACCGGGAGCAACAGCCGCACTGTACCACCCAGCAACGCGAGCGCGGGCGTCCAAGCCGAAGCCCAGGTGACACTGACCATCAACACCAGTGCCACCACGAACCATCGCCAACCGCGCTCTCGAGGAGCCGTCGCGGCGGAATCCGGCGCGACCGCTCCGGTCATATCAGCCTGTCTGTCCCTTCACATACGGCAGCAACGCGAGGAAACGCGCCTTCTTCACCGCGCGCGACAACTGACGCTGGTGACGGGCATCGACGCCACTCAAGCGACTCGGCAGGATCTTGCCGTAATCGGTGATGAAGCGAGCCAGGAGACGGTCGTCCTTGTAATCGACGTAACGGATGCCTGCTTCCGTGATCGGGCAGGGCTTCTTCTGTCGGCGCATCAGCTATTCCTCGTCGTCGTCGTCATCGTCAGACAAGCGGCGGCGCGAAGCGAGTTCTTCGTCGCTCAGCTTGGGCGCACCGAGCTCGTGCTCATGCAGCGTGATCAAGTAGCGGATGACCGAGCCATCCAACTTCAGCGCACGTTCGAATTCCGGCAGGACCTTCGGATCGATCGTGAAGTGCGAGATGATGTAGTAGCCGTTTTCGTGGCGGCCAATCTTGTAGGCCAGCGCGCGGCGGCCCCAGTGCTCGCTCTCGATGGGCTCGGTCACACCCAGCAGGGCGTGGAGCTTGTCGAGCTTTTCGGCGATGGCCGCATCTTCGAGTGCAGATTCGAAGATGTAGACGGCCTCATAGCGCCGCGTGGGAAGGCGGCGAATCTTGAGTTTGGTCACTCGGCGATATCTCCCTGTGGTCTGTAGTGCCCCCCGCTGTGCCGGTACGCAGGAGGTGGGTGGTCCGCGCCTAGGCGCGGACCAGTGAGCCTTAAAACATAGCTAGGTG
>JBEBHC010000181.1:0-5920 GCA_040081185.1 Devosia sp.
GTTCACGGGTTCACCAACTGGTCGATGAGCGCGCTCAGGTCGGTATGACCGAGCAGGCGACGCTCGAGGAAAGCGCGCACTTCGGCCAGCGGCACGTCCATCTCGTGGCCGTGCGCGATGCGGCGCGCGGTCTTTGGTGCGAGGTCGAGCAGGGCGCGGATGGCCTTGCCGGTCTGCTCACGAGCCCGCAATTCGAGCACCTGGCCGACGAAGACCAGCGTGACGATCACCGCCGCGGCCTCGAAATAGAGCGGCGCACCATCCATGCCGCCCATCGGGAACAGCTGCGGCGCGATCGTCGCTACGACCGAGAACAGATAGGCGGCGCCGACGCCCAGCCCGATCAGTGTCCACATGTTGGGCGAACGGTTGCGCAGCGACGCGATGAAGCGGCGGAAGAAGGGAAGGGCGGCCCACAGCACGACAGGAGACGCCAGCGCCAGCTGGAGCCAGGCGAAGGCCGGGCCGAGCCAGCGATGGAAATCGAGCCCCACGAGTTCGCCCATCGAGAGGACCAGTAGTGGAAGGCTCAGCGCAGCGCTCACCACGAGCCGGCGGCTGAAATCTGCGAGTTCGGGGTTTGGTGCATCGTCGAGGGTGGGCATCACCGGCTCGAGCGCCATGCCGCAGAGCGGGCAGTCGCCTGGCCCGTCGCGCAACACCTCGGGATGCATCGGGCAGGTCCACTGGGTCCCGGCGGGCACGGTGGCCGGCGCTGGGGCGGCGGCAGGGGCGTGGTGATGGTGCGCGTGGTCGTGACCGTGGGCCATCGGCCTTGGCGGGAGCACAAAGGGCTTGGCGTTCAGGTATTTGTCCGGTGCCGCCACGAAGCTGTCGCGGCAGCCGTCGCAACAGAAGTGGTAGGTCTTGCCATCATGCTCGGTGCTCACCGCCGTCGCCGGGTCGACCATCATGCCGCAGACGGGATCGCGGACGCGTTCAACGGCCTTGGCAGCGGCCTGCGGGAGTTCATGGGTCATGTCAGGGTCCGGAAATTGTCGTCTTGACCTTTCATCTGCACCTTCCCATCATGGTAAGGTCAAGCGGTTTTGTTCAGGTGATGCGATGCAGATCGGTGAAGCGGCCAGTGCGACGGGTGTCTCGGCCAAGATGATCCGGCACTACGAGGCCATCGGCCTGATCCCGGCGGCCGACCGCCGCGACAGCAATTATCGCGACTATGCCATGGAGGACGTGCATCGCCTCGCCTTCATCCGCCGCGCCCGCGACCTCGGGTTTTCGATCGACGAAATCCGCAACCTGCTGAAACTATGGGGCGATCGCCGCCGCTCGGCTCGCGACGTCAAGACATTGACGCTCAAGCACATCGCGGAACTGGACCAGAAGATCGCGCTGCTTGGCGAGATGCGCAGCACGCTCGCGCATCTGGCGCATTGCTGCGATGGCGGGCATCGGCCCGACTGCCCGATCATCGACAGCCTCGCCGGCGCGGCACCGGTGCCGCACGGACACTAGCTGAACAGGCGCCGCACCAATACCCACGCCACCGCGATCACAACGATTGCGCCGAAGGCCAGCACGGGGCTGATCGTCAAGGGACCCCGCGGTTCACCGCGGGGCTTTTCGGGCGCACCGTTGAGGCGTTTGGGGTCGCCGCGCTTGAGCTTGCGGAACGGGACGATGTTGTCGGGCTTGGGGTCGGCCATGGCCCTTATGTAGGCTTTGCCGCGCTGATGCGGGAGTCGGAAACGGACACGCCGAATGCCTGTTGTGTGGCGACTTGGCCGCTACACAAACCCGTGTGGTTTCGGCTATGACGCACCCACGGTTGCCTGTCGCGCCGGTGCCACGCTCCAACCTCAAACGAAAAGTCCTTTCAATTGCCAGCAGCAAAGATCGTCCTGCCGAAACCCGGCCTGTTGAAACTCGTCACCATCAAGGGCAAAGGCCGCGGCGTGGTCACCACGCGCAAGATCAAGAAAGGCAAGGTCGTCGAGGCCGGGCCGGTGATCCGCATGAAGAAGCGGGACCGGCTGGACCGCACGACGGTGCTCAGCAACTATCCTTTCCAGTGGGACGACAAGCCCTACGTGCACGCCTTCCCGCTGGGCTGGGCCGGGCTGCTCAACCACTCGGACAAGCCCAATTGCAAGATCGAGGCGGACTACGAGGGTGAGGTACTCGAAATCACCACGCTGCGTGATATCGAGCCGGGTGAGGAGCTCTGCTGGAACTATGGCATCGACCCCTGGTTCGACGTGAATTGATGCCGTGCTGATCGGCATCACCTACGATCTCGTCGACGACTACCTCGCGGCAGGCGCCACGCCGGAACAGGCGGCCGCCTTCACCACGCCCGGGACGATCGACGCACTCGAAGCGGCCTTCGCCCTATACGGCCATGATGTCGAGCGCATCGGCAACCTGCTGGCTCTAGGCAAGGCGCTGGCGGACGGCAAGCGGTGGGACCTGGTTTTCAATCTCAGCGCCGGCGCGGCGGGCATTGCCCGTGAAGCGCAGGTGCCCGCGCTGCTTGAAGCGCACGGCATCCCCTTTACCTTCTCCACCGCCGACGTGCTGGTGGTGTCTCTGGACAAGGCCCTTGCCAAGCTGGTGGTGAAGGCTGCCGGAGTGCCGACGCCCGATTTTGCCGTGGTGCGCAACATGCGCGACCTGCAGCGCCTCAACATGCCTTTTCCGCTGTTCGTCAAGCCGCTGGCCGAAAGCGGCGGCAAGGGCGTCACAGCCGCGAGCCGGGTGACTGACAAGGCGACGCTCGCCAACCGCTGCATCGATGTGCTCAAGCTCTGGCATCAACCGGCGCTGGTCGAGGCCTACCTGCCGGGACGCGAGTTCACCGTCGGCATCGTGGGGACGGGGCCATCCGCACATGCCATCGGGACGTGCGAGATCAAGTTCGGCGGCGAGGAGGACCGCCAGGTCTATTCCTTCCGCACACGCACAGAAGGGCAGGCTACACTGTCGCCGGTGCATGGGGACATGGCGGCGGCCATCGAGGATGTGGCTGTGCGGGCGTGGCGAGCGCTGGGTTGCCGCGACGCCGGCAAAGTCGATATCCGCTACGACGTATGGTCGAAGCCGTTTTTCGTCGAGGCGAACCCGATTGCCGGATTGCGCCCGGGCGAGAGTGACTTCGTTGTCCTCGCGGAGCATTCGGGCTTCAGCTTCGATTCGCTGATCGGCCTCATTCTCGACGAAGCGACAGGCCGGGTGAAGGGCTGAACCAGAGCTAGGCTGCAGAGCGTCGGCGGAAGAGCTTGATCTTGGCCGTCTCGAGCTGTTCGCGGAATTCGCTGCGTGGGGCAGCGCCGCCGCGCGCATCGACGATCCAGTCGTCTTCGACGAAGGTTATGGCGTTCGTTACCCGGTCGTAGCGAATGGCGAGGTGCTGTCCGGTGGTCGCGCGGGCAATGATTGCGTCGTAGTTTGCTGCTCTCATGTCGGTCTCCTGAGCCGGCGGTAGAGTGTGATTCTGGTAGCTGTGACGTTTGTCGGGTACGTGACCTTGGCGAGTCCGAATTGTGACGGGCCAAATGCCTGAATCGTCTCGAGGTTCCCGACGGCGAATCGAAATCGGTGGGAAAGACCGGCGACTCAGGCGGTGGGGAGAACCCGGAATCCGATTCCGGCCGCCCCTGGAAAAGGTGTCACCCGCAACTCGATGACCGCCGCCGAGGGCGGACCTTGCCGCATCCCGGTGACCATCTGATCAACCAAAGATTGTTCACCGGAAAGCAGCGCTTCGACGCTGCCGTCGCGGCGATTGCGGACCCAGCCGTTGAGTTCGAGGCGGGTCGCCTCCCCCTCGGTCCAGGCCCGGTAGCCCACGCCCTGCACTCGACCGGTGACAGTGACTTGGACGGCCTTCACTACATCACCGCGCCAACCTGCCAGGGCACGAACTCGTTCTCGCCATAGCCGAGCTGCTCGGACTTGCTGCGTTCGCCAGAGGCGACACGAAGCACCATGTCGAAGATTTCGCGGCCCTTCTTTTCAAGCGAGCCACCGTCGAGGACATCGCCGCCATTGATGTCCATGTCCTCTTTCATGTGCTCGTACATTTGCGAATTCGTGGCGATCTTGATCGAGGGCACCGGCTTGCAGCCATAGGCCGAGCCGCGGCCCGTGGTGAAGCAGAGTACGTTGGCGCCACCTGCGACCTGGCCAGTTGCGGATACGGGGTCGAAGCCGGGCGTATCCATGAAGACGAAGCCCTTCTCGGTGATGGGCTCGGCATATTCGTAGACGGCCGTCAGCGGCTCGCTGCCGCCCTTGGCGGTGGCGCCGAGCGACTTCTCGAGGATCGTGGTGAGGCCGCCCAGCTTGTTGCCAGCCGACGGATTATTGTTCATCTCCATCTGGTTGCGGGCGGTGTAATCCTCCCACCATTTGATGCGTTCGATGAGTTTGTCGCCGACCTCGCGGTTGATGGCGCGGCGCGTCAGCAGGTGCTCGGCGCCATAGATTTCGGGGGTCTCGGAGAGGATGGCCGTACCACCCTGCTGCACCAGCAGATCGGCCGCGATGCCGAGCGCGGGGTTGGCTGTGATACCTGAGTAGCCGTCGGAGCCGCCGCACTGCAGGGCAAGGGTCAGTTCGCTGGCCGGGATGGTCTCGCGCTTCACATCGGCGACCTTGGGAAGCATCTGCTTGATGTGCTCGACGCCCCATTCGATCATCTTACGGGTGCCGCCGATCGACTGGATGGTCATGGTCTGGAAAGTGTCGCTCTCCTTGATGCCGTAGCGGTCCTTCATCTTGTCGATCTGAAAGGTTTCGCAGCCGAGACCGACCAGTAGCGCGCCGCCGAGATTGGGGTTGGCCGCATAGCCCCATTGTGTGCGCAGCAGGATTTCGAAGGCCTCGCCTTCAGAGGCGATGGCGCAGCCGGTGCCGTGAATGAAGGGCACGACGCCATCGATCTGCGGGTAGTCGTCGAGGATGCCTGAGCGGTTCACCGCTTCAGCGATGAACTTGGCGACGGTGGCCGAACAGTTCACCGAAGTGAGGATGCCGAGATAGTTGCGCGTGCCAGCCTTGCCGTTGGCGCGGCGGAAGCCTTCGAACGTGGCGCGCTCGGCCTCGGGAACGAAGCGCGTGGGAACGACGCCCTCGCCGAAGGCATAGTCGCGGTTGAAGGCACCGTGGTCGGCGCCGACGCCGCAGTTGTGCTCATGCACCCAGTCGCCGGCCGGAATCTCCTTTGTGGCAAAGCCGATGATCTGGCCAAACTTCACCACCGCCTCGCCCTGGCGGATGGGTTTGAGTGCGAATTTATGGCCGCGCGGGACGCGCTTGACCGTCTTGATTCCCTCGGGCGTATCGGCGCCCACATCGAGATTGCTCAGCGCGACGGCGATGTTGTCGGCGCTGTTGAGCTTGAGCGTGCGGGGAGCGGGGCGGGACATGACTTCAGTCATCGAAAACTCTTGTCGAGAGGGGCGAGCGCGATTGATCCGCGTCTCCTATCCAACTAACATGTTAGCATGAGCGAGGCGCAAGTCCCCTATAAATTCCTCGTGCCCTCCGCCCGCGCGGCGCGGGGCAGCCTGACGCAGTCGGTCACCGATAGCCTGCGGGACGCCATCGTTACGCTCGACCTCAGGCCCGGGGAATTGCTCGACAAGGCAGCGATCTGCGACCGGCTCGGCGTCTCCCGTTTTCCGGTTTCCGAGGCACTGGCGCGGCTGCAGGGCGAGGGGCTGGTGGAGATTCTGCCGCAGCGTGGTTCCGTCGTTTCGCTGATCCGCATTCCCGACGTGATCGAATTCATGATGATCCGCAAAGCTCTCGAGAGCGAGGTTGTCCGGGTGCTTGCGGAAAAATCGAGCAGCGGCCTCCGCGAAGCGCTGGAGGGCAACATCTGCCGCTGCACCGGTTACCACAACATCGTGAAGGCCGTGATCCAAGGCGGCGCTGCGATGAAGACCGCCTGACC
>JBEBHC010000048.1:0-21176 GCA_040081185.1 Devosia sp.
GCTGAGTCTGCCGGGCGAGACGCTGGAGCGGCTCGGGGATTTCGAGAAGCATTCGCGTCGGCCGGACTTTGTGTCGCGTCTTGCGCTCATCCTCTCCAACACAAACGCGCCGCCGGTGCGCGACATGTGGCGGCTGAGCAACGAAGATGTCGCGCGTGCCAAGGCCATCCTTTCGGCTGCCGCGTTGCTAATGGATTTCGATTTGCATGAAGCTGCTTATCGATTTCCTGCCGCGCTTGCCGAAGCTGTGGACGCTGCGGCCGTGATTGCGGGCTGGACCGAGGCTGGCAAGGACGCGGTGCTCGAGCAATTGCAGGGCATTGACGTGCCAATGTTTCCGCTAAACGGTAATGATCTGGTGGAGTACGGGATCGCACCGGGCCCGGCACTTGGCGACGAACTGGACCGGCTCGAGCGCCGCTGGATCGCCAGCGGCTTCAAGCTCGATCGCGAGTCTCTGCTTGCCGAAGTGAAACTCTAGCTACTCTGCTGCCTGTTTTTCGTGGATGCGCTGCTTGATGCGCTCGATCATTTCGGGCCGGACGTTCTGTTCCGCGTGAACGTCGCGCAGGTGGTCAGTTGCGCGGCTGACGATCTCGCCCTCGCTTTCCGACGCGGTGTGCCAGTTACAGCCGGGCACCAAGCATTCGTACTGTTTCATGGAATCCTCCTGATCCGGCCGCCAGGAAGAACGACCGGCGCGGGGAGGGGTTCCCTCATGGCCACTTCACCGAGGGCGGCATCGAGCTCAGAATCGCTTCGACGTTGCCGCCGGTTTTCAGGCCGAAGGTTGTGCCGCGGTCGTAGAGTAGGTTGAACTCGACGTAGCGGCCACGGCGTATCAACTGTTCCTCGCGATCGGCTTCGGTCCCGGGCGTCTCAAAATTGCGCCGAACCAGAGCCGGATAGGTGTCGACGAAGGCGCGGCCTACATCCTGGGTGAAGGCGAAGTCGGCGTCCCAGTCGCCTGAATTGAGGTTGTCGTAGAAGATGCCGCCGATGCCGCGCGGCTCGTTGCGATGCTTGAGCCAGAAATATTCGTCACACCACTTCTTGTACGCGGCGTAGTCGATTTGCGGATGCGCATCGCAGGCGGCACGGTAGGCGGCATGGAAGGCGATGCTGTCGGGATCTTCCTGTGTGCGGCGACGATCGAGCACGGGTGTCAGGTCGCCGCCGCCGCCGAACCACCAGTCGCCGGTGACGATCATACGGGTGTTCATGTGGGCTGCGGGAACGTTCGGGTTCCATGGATGGATGATCACCGAGACACCGGCGCTCCAGAACTGCGCGCCAGCTTTGGTGTGAGGCATCTGGCGGGCGAATTCCTCGCTAAAGGTGCCGTGCACTACGGAGATGTGCACACCGGCCTTTTCGAAGACACGGCCGTGGAGCAGGCCCATTTCCCCGCCGCCGCCATCGGGTCGCGACCAAGGCTGCAGCGCGAACTTTCCGGCCGGGACATCGGCATGGACGCCACCCTCGGTCTCGATCTCCTCGAGGCGAGCGCAAAGATCGTCCCGCACCTGGCGGAACCAGGCGGCGGCTTTGTCCTTCCGGGAAGCGGTTTCGGCGGCAAGTGTCATGTCAGCGTCTCAAAGGCGCCCGTCTGGCGCAGCGCCTCGCCCAATATCATTGCGGCGGCGACGGCGACATTGATTGAGCGCAAGCCGGGCCGCATCGGGATGCGGATGCGGGTATCGGCCCCTGACGCGACATCTTCGGGTACGCCGGCGCTTTCCCGACCGAGCATGACGACATCTCCCGCAGCGTAGCGAAAGCGATAGGCAGAATCGCTCGATTTGGTGGTGAGGAGGACGAGCCGGCGGTCTTCGGCGCGGCGCCAGGCGTCGAAATGGGCGTAACTGTCGTGTTCGACGAACTGCGCTTGCTCCAGATAGTCGAGACCGCCGCGCTTCAGCTCCCGGCGCGAGAACGGGAAGCCCGTGGGGTGGATGACATGCAGGCGCACGCCCAGACAGGCGCCCAGCCGCAGCAAAGTGCCGGTATTCTGGGCAATATCGGGCTGGTAGAGGGCAAGCTCAACGGACACAGGAATTGGCTCCTTCTACGGTGCGAGAGACTGCCGGTGGGAATAGTGTCGCACATGGCTTGTGCCCCGGCTCCGCAGGCTGGACAAGTTCTAAGGAGAGTGCAAAAAGCGTGGCGAAATCACGCGTTGTTGAGGGCGCGTGGGCCGGTTTTGCGTGTGCTGAGCGGGGGCTCCGCACCCGGCGAGTGAAGCGGCGATCGCGGGATAATCAGATTGGCAGAGAGCATGACTGACGACGATCCGAACAAGGGCCGACGCGACTTCATCTATGTCGCAGGCGCCGCGGTCACCGCGGTTGGCGTTGCAGGCGTCGCGTGGCCGGTGATCAACCAGATGAACCCGGATGCATCGGTGCTGGCACTGTCGTCCACCGAAGTCGACATTTCGGGTATCACCGAGGGCCAGTCGGTCACCGTGAAGTGGCGCGGGTCACCGGTGTTCATCCGTCACCGCACCGCAGCCGAGATCGAGGAAGCGCGGGCCGTCGCGCTGGCCGATCTCAAGGATCCGGAAACGGACCAGGCTCGCGTCAAAGAAGGTCACGATCAGTGGCTGATCATGGTGGGCCTGTGCACGCATCTCGGCTGCATCCCCGTGGGCGATGCCGGCGAGTACGACGGCTGGTTCTGCCCATGCCATGGCTCGCAGTACGATAGTTCGGGCCGTATCCGTAAAGGTCCTGCGCCGAAGAACCTGGTGGTTCCGCCCTACCAGTTCGTCAGCGATACCGTCATTCAGATCGGGTAGGCGCGATGTCCACTCACCAGAGTAGCTACAACCCCACCAACCCCGTCGAGAAGTGGTTCGACTCGCGCCTGCCGATCATCCGGTGGGGCATGACGAATGTCATGGACTACCCGACGCCGAAGAATCTCAATTACTGGTGGACGTTCGGCGCGATCCTGACCTTCATGCTGGCCGTGCAGATCGTCACCGGCATCGTGCTGGCCATGCACTACACCCCGCAGGTCGGCATGGCGTTCGATTCGGTGGAACTGATCCGCCGCGACGTGAACGGCGGGCGCATCGTCCAGGGCGTCCACGCCGTCGGCGCGTCGATGTTCTTCTTCGCCATCTACATCCACATTTTCCGCGGGTTGTATTTCGGCTCCTACAAGGCGCCGCGCGAGGTGCTTTGGATTCTCGGCGTCATCATCTTCCTGCTGACGATGGCCACGGCGTTCATGGGCTACGTGCTGCCCTGGGGCCAGATGAGCTATTGGGCGGCCGTGGTGATCACCAACATCTTCGCCGCGATCCCAATCGTTGGTGAGCCGATCTTGCAGCTGCTGCGCGGCGGCTTTGCCGTCGACAACCCGACGCTCAACCGTTTCTTCACGCTGCACTACCTGCTGCCGTTCGTGATTGCGGCGGTGGTCGGCCTCCACATATGGGCGCTGCATATCCCGGGCAACAACAACCCCATCGGGGTTGAGGTGAAGTCCGAGCGCGACACGCTGGCCTTCCATCCGTTCTACACGATGAAGGACTTCTTCGCGGTGGTGGTGTTCTGCATCCCCTTCGCGTGGTTCGTGTTTTTTGCGCCTGACATCCTTGGTCACCCCGACAACTACATCCAGGCCAACTCGCTTGTGACGCCGGCGCACATCGTGCCCGAATGGTACTTCCTGCCGTTCTACGCGATCCTGCGGGCCATCGACTTCAACCTCGGCATCGGCTCGTTCACGCTTATCGACAGCAAGCTGCTCGGCGTGATCTTCTTCGGCGGTTCGATCCTGATCCTGCTGTTCGTGCCGTGGCTCGATACGTCCAAGGTGCGCTCGGGCACGTTCCGCCCGGCGTTCAAGTGGTTCTACTGGCTGTTTGTCATCAACTTCCTGGCGCTGCTCTATTTCGGCGCGCAGACGCCGGACGCTCCTGTCGGGCCGTGGACTGTGGCGGACGTGAGCAAGCTGTCGGTGCTCTATTATTTCGCTTACTTCATCGTCATCCTGCCGCTGCTGGGACGCTTCGAGCGACCCAAGCCGCTGCCGGCTTCGATCTCGGAGGCGGTGCTGACGCAGCCCCGTTCCGTGAGCGGCGCCGATCCTGCCATGCCGTCGGCACACTGACCGGGACCGCTAACGAAATGATCAAACTCTCGACCATTCTCGCTGCCGCCCTGCTCAGCCTCGGGCTGGCCGCTCCCGCGCTGTCGCAGGAAGGGCACACCGCAGTGGCCATCGAGCGCCAGCCGTGGACCTTCGCCGGCCCGTTCGGCACGTTCGACCGTGCGCAACTGCAGCGCGGCTTCCAGGTGTTCCGTGAGGTCTGCGCCGCCTGCCACGGAGCGCGCCTGCTGGCTTTCCGCAATCTCGAAGAAGAAGGCGGCCCGGAATTCTCCGAGGGTCAGGTCAAGGCGCTTGCGGCGGAATACGACGTTCTCGATGCGGACGCCGAGGGTGGTACCCGCAAGGGGCTCGCTTCGGACCGTTGGCCCGGCCCGCCGCTGAGCGTCGCCGATCTCAAGGCGTCGTTCGGCCTCGTGCCGCCGGACCTTTCGGTGATCGCCAAGGGCAGGGGCATCACGACTCCCTTCCCGTGGTGGATCCTCAACTATTTCACGGCGTACAACGAAGGTGGCCCGGACTATATCCACGCGCTTCTCAACGGCTATCACGAGGAAGTCCCCGAAGGCGTTGTGAATAGCGACGGCACGCCGTTCACCTTGCCCGAGGGCAAGTATTACAACGCCGTGTTCCCCGGCCATGCAATCGGCATGCCGCCGCCGCTGACAGACGGTGCGGTGGCCTACGCGCCTCCGGCTGAAGGTCAGGTGGCGGTGCCGCAAACGGCCGAGCAGTACTCGCAGGACGTCTCGGCTTTCCTGATGTGGCTGTCGGAGCCCCACCAGGTCGCTCGTAAAGAGGCGGGCATCCGGGTCATTCTCTTCATCATCTTGCTCGCTGGGCTGATGTATCTGGTGAAGAACCGCATCTGGCGGAAAGTTCACTAGATATTGCCGTCCGAATGCAAAGGGCCCCGTGACGGGGCCCTTTTCCTTTGGGGCCGAGCATGGCACCCTCAGCGCGAGTTCGGTGACGGAGGTGGGCCATGGCTCCGCTTAAAGCAGCTGTTACGGCGATCGGGATTGCGATGACTGTCGCGCGGCACCCAGCCGTGCGCGCCGCGATGAAAGCCGCGCCGCTGCTTGTGACGCCGCGGATGCGCGAGATGGCACAGGAGACAGCGCTCGATACGGCGTACCGTGCCGGCGCGCTGGCGCGCAAAGTCGTGCGCCGCAGCTGATGCTCGATCTCGGTTCGCTGATCCGGTCGATTCCCGACTATCCAAAACCGGGAATTCTTTTTCGCGACATCACCACGCTGATCGAGCATCCGCAGGGCTTCCGCGAAAGCGTGGAGCGGCTGGCCGACATGCATCGCGCGATGGGAATCACCCATGTAGCGGGTATTGAAGCGCGCGGATTCATCTTCGGCGCGGGCGTTGCCATCGCGCTGGGCGTCGGCTTCATTCCAGTCCGCAAGAAGGGTAAGCTCCCGGGGGAGACGATAGGGCAGAACTACGCGCTGGAGTACGGCGTGGACACGATCGAGATCCATGCGGACGTGCTGGACAGTTCCGACACCGTGTTGCTGATCGACGACTTGGTGGCAACGGGCGGAACGGCAGTGGCCGCTGTACAACTCCTTCGCCGAACCGGAGCGCGTATCGAAAAAGCGGGGTTTGTCATAGACCTCTGCGATCTCGGAGGCGCCAGGAAGCTTCGCGACCTGGGAATTAGCGTGAGTGCGCTAGTGGAATTTCCAGGTCACTGACCGGCACCTGCCTAGTCGGAAGACCGGTCAGTGACACCGGCTCCACGCGGATTTCAGCGCGGCGTGCAGGCGAGGATGGGCTTGACCGGCGTGTAGAGGGTCAGAGTGTCGTTGCCCTGATCGTCGAAGCTCACAAGGCCGACCGTGATACCGACGGTGCTCAGCGTGCCATCCAGGAAGGTGACGCCATCGGTAGCGAGTTCGGCGTTGCCGGTGCCCGAGGCGGAGGAGCCGAAGTTGGCGGATGCGTAACCGTAGCTACCGGCGAAGATGGTGAGGATGCCGGCCTTGGTGTTGTCGACCAAGGCGATGCACCCCCAGTTCCCTTCGGCGGGGCTGATGGTCTGCTGCGCGGCGGCAGGCGTCAGCGACAGCAGCGACAGGGCAAGAACGGCAAGCAGGCGGTGCATCAAATCATCCCCTCGAGGCCAGCAATTTCCCTAAAAGGGGCAGCCGGGTCAACGCCAGCAGAATGGCCGTCGTCCATGGCAATTTGTGGTCGCGGAGCTTGGAAAAGCCGACCAATTCGGCGTGATAGACGAGTTCGCCGCGCTGATTGTGGCCCTCGATGGTGTTGAAGAGCAGGCCCCAGCCGGGAATTGAATTCGAGGGCCGCTTGCCGGTGACCACGAGCGTGTAGGTCACGGTGTCGCCGGGGCGGACCGGCACCTTGAACTCCATCTTGTTGACGCCGGGTGACGGACCCGAGACGCCTGGTTCCTGCCCAAGGCCGCGCAGACGGACTTCCTCAGCGAAGAGAGCGTCGACCATGTGCCGGTGACCAACGGCGACAGTGTGCCAACCGGAGGCGACGAGACCGCCGAAGTGGCTCTGCCTGGCTGCTTCCGGATCTACGTGGAAATATTGCGGATCGTAGAGGCGGCCGAAGCGGATGATCTCGGCTTCGGTGAAATCGTGCGCGCCGAGCGGATAGACCTCGTCGATGGCGATTTCCTCGTACCAGCGCGTCATGGGTCGCGCCCTTCGAGCAGCGGCGCGGATGGATCTCGCAGTTCGACAAGGTTGGCGAGGCGCATGGACATCACCGGCTCGCCCTTCTGATTGCGGACATCGAAGTCGAGCGTGACGATGCCGCGCTCGGGGTGGTGACGCGAGCGGCGCAACGCGGCGATTGTCGCCGTGCCACTGATGGAGTCGCCGACCATGACGGGCTTCTTCCACTTGAGGTCGGAGAAGCCGAGGCCGCCCATCGAGGCGACCTTGGTGAGGAAGGCGTCGCCGAGCATGCGCAATGTCAGCCCAGCGGTCTGCCAGCCGCTTGCGGCGAGGCCGCCGAGCAGGGAGGCTTTCGCCGCAGCTTCATCGATGTGAAAGGGGAAAGGATCGAACTCACGGGCGTAAGTGACGATCATGTCCTTGGTCACGGTGGTGCGACCGAGCTCGATGACTTCGCCCTCGGCGAGATCTTCATAGTGACGCAGGCTGGCCGTGACGGAGTTCATGACGGCTGACGTATAGGTCAGCCGTCAATTCGGCGGCAAGCGATTGCTGAGCCGCTAGGACCTGCGCTCTGCGACGACGTCGCCCGACACTGGGTCGGTTACGCCGAGTCCGTTGCCGAGATCCTCGAGATAGGGCCGGACTTCGTCGAGGAAACCGATCATCTGCGGACGGGCTGTGACGATGCTGTCAAAGCTCTTCCATTTGCCGACGAAGCAGTAGGTTCGATCGCCGGTTTTGATCAGCGCGGCATCGAGTGCGCCGGGCATCTCGCCTTCGAGCGATTTTCGTTGGCTGGCGATGAACTTGTCTTCCATGCCGGGCCTCACCCGGAAACGAACTACGTTATAGGCAGTCATAGTGATCTCCCTCTGTAGTCTCGCACTGAGAATACTGGGGAGACTTGGCGGCTTCAAGGATGTGCCGTCAGCTTGATGCGGGGAAGACTTGGATCGCCGCGGCGCGCCTACGTATTGAAGCGGAACAGCATTACGTCGCCGTCCTTGACCACGTATTCCTTGCCTTCGTCGCGCGCCTTGCCGGCTTCCTTCGCCGGGACTTCACCACCGAGGGTGACGTAGTCTTCGTAGCCGATCGTCTGCGCGCGTATGAAGCCACGTTCGAAATCGGTGTGGATCACGCCGGCGGCCTGCGGGGCACGGTCGCCTTTGTGGATGGTCCAGGCACGCGCTTCCTTAGGACCGGCAGTGAAGTATGTCTGCAGGCCCAACAGTTGGTAGGCCTCGCGGATGAGACGGTTGAGGCCCGGCTCTCTGAGGCCGAGTGCATCGAGATATTCGGTCTGTTCGGCGTCGGGCAGCTGCGCGAGCTGGCTCTCAATTTCGGCGGAGATGACGATGACGGCAGCGTTGTGCTGCTTGGCATAATCCTCGACGAGCCTGGTCATCGCATTGCCCGTCGCGGCCGAAGCCTCATCGACATTGCAGACATAGAGCGCGGGCTTGCTGGTGAGCAGCTGGAGTTCGCGAAACGCCTTCTCTTCGTCGGCGGAGCGCTCGACGAGACGCGCCGACTTGCCGTCGCGCAGCAGGGTAAGCGCGCGATCGATGAGGTCTAGCGAGAGCTTGGCTTCCTTGTCTCCAACCTTGGCTTTCTTCTCGACGCCGTTGCGGCGCTTCTCGAGAGACTCAAGGTCGGCCAGCATCAACTCGGTCTCGACAACCTCGGCATCCGACAGCGGATCGATCTTGTTGGCGACGTGAATGATGTTGCCGTCTTCGAAGCAGCGCAGCACATAGGCGATGGCATCGCATTCGCGGATGTTGCCGAGGAACTGGTTGCCGAGACCCTCGCCCTTGCTCGCACCTTTCACGAGACCGGCGATGTCGACGAAGCTCATGCGTGCCGGAATGATCTGCTGCGATTTGGCGATCACTGCCAGCTTGTCGAGGCGCGCATCCGGCACCGCCACTTCGCCAGTATTGGGCTCGATGGTGCAGAAGGGGAAGTTCGCGGCCTGCGCATTGGCGGTGCGGGTGAGGGCGTTGAAAAGGGTGGATTTGCCGACATTCGGCAGGCCCACGATGCCCATTTTGAAACCCATGGAAGTCTCCAGAAAAAGCTGGAGGTCAAATCGGCTCGCGGGGGCGCGAAGTCAAGGCGCAGGCGTGCCCTGAAGCTCACCGAGCCCTGCCGACGTCCCCGCGCCGTAGCCGGGCTATCGCGTAGCGATGTCCATAAGGACAAGGGCAGGATCTTCCAGATCGGGACCGATCTCGTGCCAGCCGAGGGCGCGGTAAAACTGTAGGGCCTTGGTATTCTTGGCGAGCACATCAAGCCATGCGGTAGCGGCGCCGCGAGATGCGATTTCGTCAAGTGCGGCACGGTTGAGGGCAGTGCCGATGCCCCGTCGATGCCACGCTGGGTCAACGTAGAGGTGCCAAAGGTAGTTGTTTTCCTCGTCATCTCCTTCGTCACCCAGCGAATAGAAGCCGGCGAGTGCGCCTGATGTTTCAGCGACACGGAAGTGTCGCCAGCGTTTCACCCAAGCGCGTTGGAGCATGGCGGGAGCATCCGCGACTTCCGCCGATGGCAGCAGCCCGTCATAGGCGTCGAGCCACGAACTCAGGGCCATCTGGAGGAACGCCTCCCGCTCCTCTTCCCGCGCCATGCGAACTGTGACGGCATCAGGCATGCGAGACCCCGAGGTTGGCGCCAAGCGCTGGTCGCCGCTAGTCCGGCACCGTGACCCAACCCTTAGGCAATGGCGATCACTTTTCGGCGGGAACGTAGGTCAGCTGCATGATGCCTTCGGCGATGCGCTCGCTCGAGGCGAGCCGGAGGCGGGGGCGGGAGCCGGCGAAGAAGGGGTCGCCGGAGCCGAGCACGACGGGGTGGAGGTAGATGACGTATTCGTCGATCAGGCCCAGCTCGGTCAAGCTTTTGGCCAGCACCGGGCCGCCGACTTCGATGGTGCCCTGATGTTCGGCCTTGAGTTTGTGGATTTCAGCGGCGAGGTCGGGGCCGAGCAGGGAAGCATTGGGGCCTACCGTTTTCAGCGAGTTGGAGACGACCCATTTGTGCGGCTTGCGCCAGGCGACGGCGAAGGCGCGCTCATCTTCGCCCCAATCGGGCTGGTCCTCGTCCCAGTAGGCCATGAGTTCGTAGAGGCCGCGGCCGTAAATGCTGCCGGTGTTGGTTTTGGCCTGTTCGATGAAGTGTCGGAAGAGCAGGGGGCCGGGCGCGAACTTGTCGTAGTCCACATAGCCATCCAGCGACTGGTTCATGCCGAAGACAAGTTTGGCCATGGTCTGCTCCCACCGGTACGTCGTCGCGATCGGGGTGACCGCGGTTCATGTTCGCTTGGTGCTGTGCTAACAGTCTGCTCGCGATGCAAACCACACCTATTTTGCAAGCGGTCTGGAGGAATGCATGAACCGGCGACGCTCGGGATGCCCGATCAATCTCACGCTCGAGACCTTCGGCGATCGCTGGAGCCTGATTGTGCTGCGCGACATCATGTTCGGCCCAAGCCGCACATTTCGCGCGCTGATGGCGCAGAGCATGGAGGGGATCGCGTCCAACATCCTCGCGGACCGGCTGAAGCGTCTCACGGCCAACGGAATGCTGTCGCGCTGCGGTGACCCCGGGCACAGCCAGCGGGCAATCTACACGCTGACGGAGAAGGCGATCTACCTGGTGCCGCTGATGGCGGCGATGGGCAGCTGGGGGCTGCGCCATACTCAAGCGTCGATGGAATTGTCGATCCGTGCTCAGATTCTCGAGGACGGCGGGCCTGAGCTCTGGACGGCGTTCATGGACGAGTTGCGGCACCTTCATCTGGGTGCGCCGCCACCGAAGAGGCCGGTGATCGCGACGCTGCAGTCCGCCTATGAAGGGGCGGTCGCGGCGAAAGCGTTGGCAGCCTAGGCGAAGTGGTCGGCATTTACCGACAATTGTAGATGTTGTTGCGGCGTCCAAAAGGCGGCGCATACTCCCGGCAGGCAACGAGAGTGCCGCCTGGGAGGGTGTAGTGAAGCGTGCGACTGAGCCTCTATCTGTAGCCTTCAAAAGAGCATTCGAGATCGTCGAAGCCGGCATCGCCGCCATCGTCGCCGAAATCGCCACACAGCCACCGGCGCGGCGGCCGCGGCGCGGGACCGGGCAGACCGCCTAGGGCCTCGGCCGATACGAGGTGCGTGTCACACCCTTCGGATAAGTGCCCGTCGAGATGACCCCGAGGCTGACAGGCGTTTCGTTGCGGAACGCCGGGATGCCGGTGCCGAGGAGCACCGGGATCGTGAACAGGTCGATGCGCGTCAGTTGCTTTGCGGCCAGCAATTGTGTTGCAACACTGGCACCGCCGACGAGCCACACCGGACCATTTACCGAAGCGCGGGCAGCACTGGCCATTGCAGTGACGTCGCCCGACATGGCGGTGACCGAGGCGGGTGCCTCCAGCGGTCGATGCGTGGCAACGATGACGGGCGTCTCGCCGTAAGCCGACTTGCCACCGGTCATGGCGACCATCTTGTCCCAGCTGGTCCGGCCCATGATCGCGCCCTTGATGCGTGCCATGAAGCTGTGAAAGCCGAGTTCGGGAACGAAGTAGTCGTTGAGCCAGTCCGCGCTGCCATCGGCCGCGGCGATGAAGCCATCGATGGAGGCGGCGAGGTAATAGACGATGTCGTCGTCTCGGATTTCGCTGGCGTCCATGTGGGCCTCCGCTGATCGCTTGCGAGCTTAGCGTAAGCGGCGCCCCACCGACCAGCCTTTGGGTTCCCCACCGTTGGCGAGGAGGGAGTGATGACTGATGGCTAGCGGGCGGGCTTGATCAAGGCTTCGCTGCCGATGGGGACGAAGCCAAGGCCAAGGAAGGCGCGCAGCGAGCGTGCATTGCCGGGTGAGACGGCCGCGAAGAGCAATTCGCCGTCTGGGACGAGGCCGACTGCTTCTGCGATGAGGGCGGTGCCGAGGCCGCGACTATGGGCACTGGCTTCGACGCTCATCTCAGTGCGGCCGGCGAGACCGGCGCCGATGGTCACGAGGCCGCGCTCGTCGCCATAGACGGTGACATCGGAGCGGTATTGCCGCGCGTACTGGACGCGCGGATGATCGCCGGCGTGCGTGACGAGAGGCAGGGTGGATTTGCCTGTGCCGCGCCGCACGAGCATCACGTCGATGACACCGACGAAGCCGTTGGGACCGGCGAGCCAGCGCAGGAAATCGGGTGACATGGAGTCGCCGTAGCCATCGGGCCCTTGCGCCAGAACGTCGGAAGCGGGTCGCGCGGTCGCAACGACGGCGTGGCCGGTGAAGGCCACGGAGCACTCCCAACCGCCGGCGAGGGGCGGCATGATGGTGACGTTGCCGTCGGGCGGCGGGAAGGAGTTGTTCGCGGCTGCGGTGAGAAGAGCGAGAAGCGGGTGGGGCATGGGAGTGGCCACGCTACTCCTTGCCGAAGAGCTTCTTCAGCATAGCGGCCATGGGACCGCTTTCCGGGAGCTTGACCTGCGGCGCTGAAGAGCGGGCCTGGCGGATGTGGCTTTGTGCCTTGGGGCGTTTGGGATCGGCGGTCTCAGGGCGGGCGGCGCGTTCGGCACCGTCGCCCTGCACGGCAATGGCCAGCTTGTTCATCAGGCCGGAATCGTCGCCCTGGTGGATGAGGCAGGCATTATCGGCGAGCGTGTGGAGCAGGGGCTCGAGCCATTCGGCGTCGGCCTTGGCGAAATCGTGCAGGACCCAACCGGGGACGCGATCCTTGTGGCCGGGATGCCCGATGCCGAGGCGGATGCGGCGATAGCCGGTGCCGACACGCGGGTCGATGGAGCGCAGGCCGTTGTGGCCGCCATTGCCGCCGCCGATCTTGATGCGGACCTTGCCGGGCAGGAGGTCGAGCTCGTCGTAGACGACGGTGAGGTCGGCGGGGGTGAGCTTGTAGAACTGCATGGCCGCTTCGACGCTGTCACCGGAGCGGTTCATGAACGTCTGCGGCTTGAGGATGATGACCTTCTCACCGCAGAGCTCGCCTTCGGTGAGCAGGCCTTTGAACTTTTCGCGGAAGGGCGGGAAGTTGTTGCGAGACGCGATGGCGTCGGCGGCCATGAAGCCGATGTTGTGGCGATTGTGGCGGTGCTTGTCGCCCGGGTTGCCGAGGCCTGCGATCAGATGCATCGGACCCGTCCCGAAGAGGGAGACGGGGCGGCCGGAGCCGCCCCGAATGCGATGTTACTTCTTGGCCGGAGCGGCCGGAGCCGCACCGTTGGCGCCAGCGGCGGGGGCCGCGGCCTTGGCACCGGCGGCCGGAGCCGCACCACCTGCGGCGGGTGCCGCGGCAGCTGCTGCGTCGGCGGTGGGAGCCGAAGCTTCCTCCGACTTCAAGGCAGACGGGGCAGCGATGGTAGCGATCGTGAGATCGGCTTCCTGGGTGCGGACCTTGGTGCCTTTGGGCAGGGTGACGGACGAGATGTGGATCGAGTCACCGATATCCTTGCCGGCGAGATCGAAGACGATCTCTTCGGGGATGGAATCCGCGAGGGTCGACAGCTCGATTGTGTGGTGCACGATGTTGAGCACGCCGCCGCGCTTGATGCCCGGGGACTGGTCCTGATTAATGAAATGGACCGCCACGTTGACGTTGAGGCGCGTATTGGCGCCGATGCGGAGGAAATCCACATGCATCGGCTTATCGCTCACCGGATCGAGCGCGTAGTCGCGCGGGATCACGCGATGCTCGGTGCCATCCACATCGAGGGTGATGATGTGGGACAGGAAGCCGCCGGCATAGATGCGCTGGTTGGCGTCCTTGTAGGCGATCGAAACGGGGACGGGGTCTTTCTTGTCGCCGTAGATGACGGCGGGAATCATGCCTTCGCGACGCAGTGCTCGAGCGGCCCCCTTGCCCACTCCGCTCCGCGCCTTGGCTTTGAGTGCAGTTGCCATGGAACGTATCCTTGGGTTGGTGCAGTCCCCGGCGTGCCGGAAATGACTGCGCGCCCGTCCTCCAGGGGTGACAGGCGCTTCATGGCGCGGGTCTATAGGGGAGAAGAGCCCGGCGGGCAAGCCTTTCAGGCCGAGAACGCGGCCGTGAACTCGGTCAGGAGGCGGTCAGCGGCGGCGCGCGAGCCGAAACTGCGGCTATCGTAGTGCTGGCCACCGATCGTGGTGAGCCGGACCGAAAATGTGTTGGGGCCTTCCGAATTGTCGTGCTCGACCGTGGTGAAGCCCACGATCTGGCCGCGTGTGAAGCGGTGATCGACGGTGCGGAAGGGGTTAACGGCGCGTATGGCGACCTTGCCGGGGGTGATGGTCCAGTAAAGGGCGGTACCGAAGAGGGCCATCGAAAGGATGCCGCTGCCTATCGAGAGGCCGCCGAAAAAAATGATGGCGAAAAAGAGGGTGAAGATGTTGGGCGGCCATAAGCCCTGCGCCCATAGCGGGCGCCCCAACTCGTGGACGATGATGAAGAGGACGAAGCCTCCCGCACAGGCGAGGACCACTCGCACGGCCCAGTGCACGGGCACGGTGTGGCGCAGCGTTCCGTCGGGGAGCGTCTCGTCCAGCATGGGAGGACGATGGCAGAAGCCGGTGAAGCCTGCGTTACGGGCGAAGCTCGAATTGCCGCGTATCAGCCGTCCTGGAGCGCGGCAAGCCTCGTGCGGAGGTAGGCGCGGACGGCTTCATCCGCGGCGAGGCCGATGGCCAGGGTGAGGGCCTCGTGTGCCTCTTCCTTGCGGCCGAGGCGGGCAAGGAGGTGGCCGCGGGCGGCCCACCACGGCTGGTACTCGGCCATGCGCTTGTCTGCTTCGAGCGGTGCGAGTTCCGCGAGGGCGGCGGCAGGACCATCGATTTCGGCGCGGGCGAGGGCGCGGTTGAGTTGCACCACGGGCGAGTGGGTTATGCGCAGCAGGTGATCGTAGAGCGATACGACCGCCGGCCAAGTGGGTGCGCCGAGCTTGAGGCGGGCGACGTGGGCTGACTGGATTGCTGCCTCGAGCTGATAGCGGCCGGAAGGACCGCCGCTGCTCGCGTCGCGCAGCAGGGCCTCGGCCTCGCCGATCAACGAGTCGTTCCAGAGACTTGTGTCCTGTTCTTCGAGCGGCACATAGGCGCCGCCGGGGGCGCGGCGGGCAGGGCGGCGGGCCTCCGTGTAGAGCATGAGGGCGAGGAGGCCCCGCGCCTCGGGCTCACGCTCCAGCAGGCCGGCGATGAGCCGACCAAGCCAGATGGCTTCAGCGGCGATTTCGGGCGTGAGGCTGTCACCGCTTTCACTCCAGCCTTTGCTGTAGGCCGCATAAATCGCGTCGAGCACGGCCGCGAGGCGCTCGGGCAGGTCGGCGGTGTCGGGGATGGCGAAGGGGATGCCGGCATCCTTGATGCGGGTTTTGGCGCGGACCAGACGCTGGCCCATCGTCGCTGGTGAGATGAGAAAGGCGGCTGCGATATCGTCGGCGGTGAAGCCGAGGATGGTCTGGAGGATCAGCGGCGCGCGCATGCCGGGCTCAATGGCGGGATGGGCACAGGCGAACATCAATGCGAGGCGGCGATCGGGGATCGGCGTGGCTTCGCCGGCGGCGTCCTCGAGTTCCTCGTGGATCAGGGTCACGGTGGCCTCCCCGGCTTTGCGGGTCTGGCGGCGGCGAGCCGCATCGGTCTGGCGGCGCCGGGCCACGGTCAGCAGCCAGGCGTCCGGGTTGTCGGGCACGCCGTCAGCCGGCCAGAGCCGGAGAGCGGCAGCGAAGGCTTCGGCGAGCGCATCCTCGGCGCCCGCGACGTCGCGCGTGCGGGCGGCCAGGAAGGCAACGAGGCGGCCGTAGGATTCCCGCGCAACACGCTCGGCCGCGCGGCGCGCCTCATCAGTGTCGCTCACTGCTTCCAGTCGCCCTTGGGGACGAAGAGCGGACGGATCTCGATCGACCCGAAGCGCGACGAGGGGCAGCGCTGGGCCCAGGCAACGGCTTCCTCGACGTTCGGAACATCGACGAAGAAGTAGCCGGCGAGCTGTTCCTTGCTGTCGGAATATGGTCCGTCGAGGATGTCGCTACCACGGACGATGGTGGCGCCGTTCGGCGGCTCAAGGCGTTCGCCGGAGCTGGCGCCGGCGGCCTTGCCGAGCGCTTCGTTGAAGGCGGCGTAGTCTGCCCAGAGGGCCTTCTGGTCGGTTTTGGCCATCGCCGCGTCGTCGTGGTGGATGATCATCATGTAGCGCATCTTTTGCTCCGTTACCGGCCGGGATCAGCCCCGGTTGCGACAATGACGCGGGAGGGCCGGCCATTTCGACCGGCCCTCGTTGCAATCTGCAACAATCAGCGTCCGGTCGGCCAGATAGGGCGGACTTCGATGGTGCCGAACTGCGCCGCGGGGCACTGCTTGGCCCAGTCGATGGCCTCGTCGAGGCTGGGGACGTCGATGATGTAGAAGCCGCCCAACTGCTCCTGCGTTTCGGCATAGGGGCCGGACAGGACCACGGCTTTCCTGTCGCGCACGCGGACGGTGGTGGTGGCGGAAGTCGGCTTCAACCGTTCGCCGCCGCGAATGGCACCGGCCTTCGTCAGAGCCTCGTTGTAGGCGGCGTATTCGGCGCTCATGCCGGTGTCGTCGACCACGGTGGCGGCGTTCATCAGCTTCTCGTCGCCCATGATGAGCAGCATGTATTGCATCGGAATTCTCCTGTTGGGGCCGAGGCACCGTGCCCCGACGTGACTATGACGGGAGGTCCGCAAAAACTTCTACATTTTGGCCCCGAGAATTTTCTGCCGCATTCTTGATGCGCGTACGAGCGGTTCGCGGCACCAGGCGCGGTGCAGCCGCTAGTACGCGACCTGGCGAATTTCGATGTGACCCCACAGAACGGCTGGGCATCTTGCGGCCCATGCGCGGGCGGCATCCATGCTGTCCGCATCGATGAGGAAATAGCCGCCGAGCTGTTCCTGCGTTTCCGCATAGGGACCCGCGTGGACCTGCAGCTTGTCCTTTTCGGTGTGAAGGGTAAGGGCGGAGGCACTGAGGCCGAGGCCGCCCGTGGAAACGAGGGCCCCGGCTTTCTTCAGCGCGGCGCCATAGGCGGACATCTTTTCCATCCACGCCGCCATCTCATCGGGGGCGAGCGACTGGCCGGCGGCTTCGTTGGCGTAGAGCAAGAGCATGTAGCGCATGGAGTGATCCTATCTCACGAGGCGGCATAGCCGCGCATGATGATGTCGCGCGAGCATTGGCGATTTCGACAGCTGTGCGCCTTTTTGGCTTGGACGCTGGTGCAAGCGGCCGCCCCCTCCACCGGCTTCGCCGGTCCCCCTCCCCCATAAACGGGAGAGGAACGCAGTCTGCTCGCTCAGTCGAAGAGGCTCGACACGGATTGTTCGCTGGCCGTGCGCGCGATGGCTTCGCCGATCAAGGGGGCGATTGAGAGGCGGCGGATGTTCTTGGCGGCCTTCACCATGTCCGTGGCCACGATGGAGTCGGTGATCACCAGCTCCTTGAGCTTGCTGGTGGCCACGCGGTTGGCGGCCTCGCCTGAAAGGACGCCGTGGGTGATGTAAGCGTTCACCGACTTGGCCCCAGCGGCGAGGAGCGCCTCGGCCGCATTCACCAGGGTGCCACCGGAATCGACGATGTCGTCGATGAGGATGCAATCGTGGCCTGCGACATCACCGATGATGTTCATCACTTCCGAAACGCCGGCCTTTGGACGGCGCTTGTCGACAATGGCGAGATCGACGCCGAGGCGCTGCGCGACGGCGCGGGCGCGGGTAACGCCGCCGACATCGGGTGAGACGATGATGGTGTTGTTGGTCTTGTAGGTGGACTGGATGTCGCGCGTGATGATGGGCGCGGCGTAAAGGTTGTCGGTCGGGATATCGAAGAAACCCTGGATCTGGGCAGCGTGCAGATCGAGCGTGATGACGCGGTTGACGCCGGCCACGGTGATGATGTTGGCGACGAGCTTGGCGCTGATCGGGGTGCGGCCCGACGAACGACGGTCCTGCCGCGCGTAGCCGAAATAGGGCACAACGGCGGTGATGCGGCGGGCCGACGAGCGGCGCAGCGCATCGACCATGATGAGCAGTTCCATCAGGTTGTCGTTGGCAGGGAACGAGGTGGACTGGAGGATGAAGACATCCTCGCCGCGCACGTTCTCATGCAGCTCGACATACACTTCCTTGTCGGCGAAGCGCTTGACGGTGCAATCGGTCAAGGGGAGTTCGAGGTAGTCCGAGACGGCGTCGGCAAGGGCTCGGTTCGAGTTGCCGGTGACCAGTTTCATGGTGCGTCTCTGGGGCTGGCTCGCAGGAGTCGGCGGGTGTGTAGCCCGGCGAACCCAAGGGCGCAATGCGCCATATGACGGTAGCGCGAATGATTCAGCAGAGGCCGACGATGGCGATCTGCCGCCCGGTGCCGATGCCGTGGTGCGTTGCGTAGCGGTGGGAGAAGTAGCGCGCCGGATCGGCGTAGGTGCACAGCCCCAGATCGCTGACGAGGCCAACGCCGGCGCCGAACAACTGTTCGGCGATGAAACCGGGAATGTCGAAGTGTTCCCGGGTCTTGCCAGCGGGAATGGAGATGTGGCGCGAAGCGGTGGCGTCGCGCGCGACGATTTGCGCAGCGGTGTCCGGGCCGACTTCGTAGTTGGCGCCGGAGATGGTGGGACCGATGACGGCGCGAATGTTTGCCGGACTTGCGCCGAGGGCGACCATGGCGAGGACCGTCGCGGTGCAGATGCCACCGGCCGCACCCTTCCAGCCGGCATGGGCGGCGCCGACGATCCCGGCCTCCGGGTCAGCGAAGAGGACGGGTGAACAATCGGCAGTGAGGATGCCGAGCAACTGATCCTTCCGATTGGTGGCCATTGCGTCGGCTTCGACGGCGACCGCCGGATTGTGTCGCGCGGTGAGGGTGACGACGCGGGTGGAGTGGGTCTGGCGGAAGACGACGAGATCGCCCAGGCCGTGATCGCCCATCGCCTGCGCGGCGGCACTACGGTTGGCGACCACGTGGTCGGGATTGTCGCCCTGCGCGATCGACATGTTGTTGCCGGCGAGATCGCCGTGCGAGCGGCCGCCTTCGCGGCCGAAGAAACCGTGCACGAGGCGCGGGTCGGTCAGCAGCTTGCTGGTGGTGTAGGGCGCGCTCACCGCGGCACCGGGAAGCCGGCAGGCTTAAGGCCCGGGCTGTGGACGCAGAGCGCCTTGAACAGCGTGCCCATCTGATCAGGCGAGGTGAGGCGTTCGACGGCGCGGGCGATGTTGGCGGCTTCCGACGGATTGGAGGCGGCGAGAGCCTTGGCGCGTTCGCCGAGACCGAGGCGGAGCAGCAGTTCGCCCTGCGTCGTGAGCGGGGTTGATGCGAGGCCGATGACGCGGGCGGCGTCGGACAGCAGACCGAAGTTCACGTGTGCCGAGAGATCGGCCTCACCCGGTTCGGCCAGCGGTTCGGCGAAATCGTGGGCCTTCACCGCCTGCAGGGTCTCGCCCGTCTGCGTGCGGTCGTAGCCGTAATCGATGGCGAGGATGGCGCCGCCTTGTGCCGCGACCTTGCGCGCAAGCCGCTGCATGGCCTCGACGCCGCCGGCGGGAAGTTCGAGGACTTCGCCGGAGAAGGCACCGTGCACTTCGGGCGGCGCGGCGGACTCGGCGATGGCGGTGGGTGAGAGGCCGATGACGCGGGCGCCGTCGCGCAGTCCGACCAGACGCTCATGCCAGCCATCATCGGTGCGCGTGAACTGGCGGATGGGCAGGGCGTCGAAGAACTCGTTGGCGATAACGATCAGCGGGTCTTCGCTGACGGCGTCTATCTCGTCGGCCCAGTAGGGGTTGTGCGCGGACAGGCGCCTGGCCTGTTCGGCGCGCAGGTCCGGGTTGGATTCGAACAGTTGCAGGTGGAGGGCGTTGAGGAAGCCATCGGCCTTGGCGGCGGCACGCAGGCCATCCTGCATCAGCGTGCCGCGGCCGGGGCCGAGTTCGAGCAGGGTGAAGCTTTTGGGCGAGCCCATCTGCTGCCAGAGGTTGACCGCGAAGAAGCCGATGAGTTCGCCGAACATCTGGCTGATCTCGGGGGCGGTTATGAAATCGCCGCCAGCGCCGATGGGCCGGCCCTTGGCGTAATAGCCGTGGCGCGGATGACCGAGGCACAACGACATATGGGTGGCGAGCGAGATGGGACCGGTGGTCTTGATCTGCTCGTCGATCTGTTGGGCGAGGGTGAGCTTATCCACGGGCCTGCCTCATGGAGAACGCGATAAGGGTGATTGCGGCGAGGAGAATTGGCAGGCTCAGCACCATGCCCATCGTCAGCCAGCCAGTGCCGAGCAGGTAGCCGAGTTGGGCATCGGGCAGGCGGAAGAATTCGACGAAGATGCGGGCGAGAGCGTAGCCGACACCGAAGATCCCCGCGGTGAGCCCGGGGCGGCGCAACGAGAGGAAGCCGTGCGTGGCGATGCGCACGACGATCCAGAGGAGCAGGCCCTCGAGTGCGGCCTCATACAGCTGGCTCGGATGGCGCGGGACCTGTTCGGGATCGGTTGGAAAGACGATGCCCCAGGGTAGCGATGTGGGCGCACCGTAAAGTTCGGCGTTGATGAAGTTGGCGAGACGGCCGAGCAGCAATCCGATCGTACCGATGGCGCCGAGCAGGTCGAGGCTCGACAGGACGTTGCCACCCTTGGAGCGGGTGAACCAGGCCATCGCAATGATGATGCCGACGAGGCCGCCGTGAAAGCTCATGCCGCCGTCCCACAGCGCGATCATCTGGCCGGGGTTCGCGAGATAGAAGCCGAGATTGTAGAAGAGCACGTAGCCGACGCGGCCGCCGACGACGATGCCGACGATGGCCCAGAAGGCGAAGTCGTAAATCGCACCGGGTTCGAAGGGTGGACGGTCATTGACCCAGAGCCGCTTGTCGCGCAGCAGCGTCCAGCCATAGGCGGCGCCGCCGAAGACACCGGCGAGGTAAGCCAGGGCGTACCAGCGGATAACGAGCGGGCCGATCTGCAGGGCGATCGGGTCCAAGGGTGGGAAGGGCATGAGCCGCCTTGTAGTCGGGCAGGCGGACTGGTCAAGCCGGGTGTATGGTCCTACATAGGGTCCAGCATTGAATATAGAGGAGCCGGACATGGCCCAAAGCAGCCCCTTTCTCGACGGCGTCGGGCGGTTGATGAACGATGCGGCGGGGGTCGCCGACGGGGTTCGCCGCGAGGTCGAGACCATGGTCAAGACGCAGGCCGAGCGGTTCGTGAACGACATGAACCTGGTCAAGCGCGAGGATTATGACGCACTGCGCGAACTGGTGCAGGCCCAGAGCGCCGAGCTCAAGGCGTTGAAGGCGGAGGTTGCGGCGCTCAAAGGCGGCGATTCTTCGCCGAAGAGCTGAGTGCGCATCGCCGTCATTTCGGATGTGCATGGCAACCGCCTCGCACTCGAGGCGGTGCT
>JBEBHC010000182.1:0-5869 GCA_040081185.1 Devosia sp.
TTGTAGTACTGCACCGAGGCACCGGCGAGCTTGTAGAGCGTCTCGTACACGCGGTCGCTGAGATCGAACCGGCCCAGCCGATCATACGACGCACCCAGCCCGACATAGGCCTCCGGATTGCCCGGCGCGAGTTCGGCGGCGCGCTTGTAGAGCGCAGCAGAGTAGCCGAAATCGCTGTTGCGGAAATGCGCGCGCGCTTCATCGAGCGCCGTCTCGGCGGTGTAATGCGTGGCGATCGTCGGCAGTTCGGCCTTGGACAGGTTGTTGCCGCCGAACGAGCTTGCACCGGGCGAACAGCCCGCAAGAACCGCGATACCCGCAGCCAGCACTGCAAAGCGAAACGTCGAACGGAAAGATGTGCGAATGTGGTCCATCGCCTGAGCCCCTTCAGGTTGGACTCCACCTTGCTGGCGCATGCTTTCCCAGGCGTTAAACGCCCCGATCCGGACGCAACTAGGCTTAACGCGCCGTTACCCGTGGTCGCCACAGCGCCGGCACGAGTGCCAGTACTGCGAGCGGCACCGAGACCAGCACCAGCGCTACCGGCCCAACCCCATCGACGATCACGCCGCCGATCGCCGCGGCAATCGCCACGCCGATATTGAGCGCCGTGAGATCGAGCGAGATCGCCAGCGGCACCGATGTCGGCGCGAGATGCGCGATCAGGCTGGCATGCGCTATCCAGTAACCCCAGCCGACATAGCCGATCATCGCCATCGACAGGAACAGCAGCGGAAAGCGCAATGGCATTGGCGCCAGCATCACCGCACCATAAACGAGCAGGGCCGCGATCTGTGCAATAACCGCAAGCGCAACGGCGCGCGGCGCGCCGAACGCATCCGCCATCCGTCCCGCTGTCCGGCTCGCGGCTACGGCACCAATGCCGTTGGCGAGCAGCACATAGGGCAGCAGCTCGCGCCCGATGCCCGACGCATCGATCGTGGCGCCTACATAGACGATCGGTGGATAAGCCGCGACGTAGAAGAGTAGCGTCGTCAGCAGTGCCACCACGATGCCTGGATTGCGCAACACGCTCACACGTTCACGCATAGTTTGCTGGTCGCCGAGGATGCCGCGCGGAATGCCGAAGTAGAGCGCCGTTGCAGCGAGCCCCGCCATGCCCGCCAACAGGAAATAGTCGAGGCGCCAGTCGAGGTGGTTGGCGATCCAGGTGGCCACCGGCACACCGGTCAGCACTGCCAGGCTCTGCCCCATCGCGATTACCGCTATGGCCCGGCCCCGCTGCTCGGGCGGCGAAATCGCCGCTGCCGTCGCAAGTGCCGTTGCCGTCACCATGCCTGCGCCCATCGACAGCAGGACACGCGAACCGAGCAGCCAGCCGAACACGGGTGACAGCGCCACCAGCAATGCGCAGACGGCAAAGGTCAATTCCGCACCCGCTAGCACCCGCCGCCGGCCGATCGATCCCACCAGCGTCGAGATCACCGGCGTGCCGATCGCATAGGCCAGCGAGGCGAACAGGACCACCTGCCCCGCCTGCCCCATCGTCACGCCCATGTCGTCGCTGATCGCCGGCAGCAGCCCGTTGATCATGCCGCCTTCAGTGCTGCCGACAAAGCCCGCCATGGCGAGCCACAACAATCGAATGTCCAAAAACCCCGGCGGCCGAGCCGCCCCTCCACCCGGGCACTCTAGTGCGCGGGCACAACAAAGCGAAGCGCCACCAATGATCTAGAGGAAAAATCTCGCACCGGCTCGAGAGCCCGAAACCTGGCAGGTCGCAACCCAGCGGCCTGCCAGGCATTGCCGTAAGACCGGGTAGTGCGGCTACCCCGGCACCGTCGATCATAGCCCTCGTTTGTGAACGGCGCCTGACGAATCTGCGCCTATTCCCCTGCCTCGCTCGACCACGGGAAGTTCAGAAACTCACTGCGCGTGTCGTAGCAGATGTTCCCATACATCCGCAGATAGGCCTCGCGTTTCTCGGCGTCGGCGAACACCGCGCCGGGGTTGGCCTGGTCGGCCTCGTACTGCGCGAGGTTGTCCTTGGTCAGCGCCAGCGGAAGAATGTCCATGGCCTGCGGCACGCTCTTGCCCGCCAGCCAGTCGGCCGCGAACCAGCCAAGCGCATATCCGAACACCGGCGAACTCAGAGCTACACTCGCCTTGTACGGTCCACCCCGCTTGATCTCGGCCACCGCCTGCGCATCGCCGTCGATCCCGCCCAGATATTGGTCCGGCCGGTCCTTGCCCGCTTCGCGCAGCGCGCGCAGCGCACCTAGCACGACGGTGTCGGCGCCGAGCACCACATCGATCGTGCTGTGCGCCTCGAGGATCAGCTTCATCGTCTCGTAGCCGCCCTCCTCGCTCACCGGGTTCGGCGAAATATCGGCGAGGATCCGCACGCCCGGCATGTTGAGGGAATCGCGCATCGCCGCAAAGCGCGGCGCAAGGAACTGCAGGCTATCCTGCGTCAGCAGCACTACGTCGGCGCGTCCACCCAGGGTCTCCCGGATATAGTCCGCCGCATCGTCGCCCAGCACCTTGCCGGTGAGATATTGCGGCGCATTGAGGATTGTCGTCGCCGGATGCGGCACCACTGTGCCCACATAAGTCCCCGCGCTCATCGTACCGATCAGCACCGGTGCCAGCGTCAGCGGATCGACCGGCGGCGTCACCACCGCGCCGAACTTGCGAATTGAGAAGTCGGTGATCTGCTGCGCCTGCGTGGCGGCATCATTGTGAGCGTCGCCCTGTTCGTAGCTGAGCCCGCGATCCTTCGCCGCCTGTTCGAGCCCCACGCCGACGCCGAGGATGAAAGCCCGGTCGTTGTCCCGCGCAAACCCGAGCGACGGCGTCAGTCCCGGCGGCACGCTGCAGGCCGCTGCTTCCATGTTGAAAGGTGCCAGCACGAAGGGTGTCGTGATCCCCTGTGCATCCTGACCTGCCGCCTGCGTCGCCAGCATCGGCGCCAACGCTGCAAGCAGCAGCGGTACAAGCCTCATCACCATCTCGCCCCCAATAGATTACTGCGCCGCCAGTTCCACCGGCCGCGGCCTGAAGCTGAGCCGCGCCGCCGTGCCCGGATTGCGCTGCTCGTAGTTTGCCTCGCCGCCAAGGCTCGCCGCCATGGCCGTCACGATCCGTGAACCGAGGCCGGTACCCTTGGCCGGCGCGCCCTCCGCCTTGCCGACACCGTCATCCTCGACCACCAGTTCCACCAAACCGTCCGGCAGCTGCCGCACGTTCACGCGGATCGAACCACCGCCCGCGGGATACGCATACTTGAACGCGTTGGTCACCCACTCCGTCGCGATCACCCCGAGATTGACGCTCGCATCGGTCGGCAGCGCCACAGGAGCCAGATCGTAAGTCACATCCACGCCCTGCCCCTCGCTTTTCAGTGATGTCTTGAGGTGATCGAACAGGCTGGAAAGATAGACATCGAGCGTCACGTTGCGCGCGTCTTTGGAATCGTAGAGCCGCTTGTGGATCAGAGAGATCGCAAAGATGCGGTCCTGTGTTTCCGCCAGCGCCCGCCGCGCTGCCTCGTCCTTCACCGCGCGCGATTGTAGCGTCACCAGCGACGACACCAGCGCCAGGCTGTTCGCGACGCGATGGTTCACTTCCGACAGCAGCACCTGCGCGCGGTCCCGCGCCTGCACGAGATCCGCCGTGCGCTCTTCCACCCGCGACTCCAGTGCCGCGTTGAGCGAATTCAATTCGTCGCGCGTCTGCCTGAGTTCGCTCGTGTACCGCAGCAGCACAAGCACCGCGCCGCCGATCACCGCTACGATCACCAGCGCGCCGATCGCCGACACCAGCCGCAGCAGTGCAGCATTGTTCCGCTGCTCTTCCACACCGGCATCGAGCCGGTCTTCCACCGCCACGATGATGCCGTTGAGGAAGATGTTGGCCTCATCCATCAGCGCCTTGCCGCGATTGCTGCGGAACAGCGACAGCGCTTCGGCATCGTTGCGCGCCCGCTTGAGCGCGATGATCCGATCCATCTCGTCGACCTTCTCGGTCCAGATCGAGGTCAGCCGCTCGGCACTGCGCTGGAACTCGCCATACGGTGCGATGAGCGTCTTCAGCGTGTCCAGTTTGCGCGAGGCCTGCGTCTTGGCCACATCGAACGGCGCGAGATACACCTCGTTGCCGTCGATCATGTAACCGCGCTGGCTCGACTCCGCCGTCTGGATCGCGCTGCGCAAATCCACCGCCGCCGCCCGGATATCCCGCGACTCCCCGGCCTGAGCGGAATAGGTCTGCGTCCGCTCACCCAGCCACAAATTCATGACCACGATCCCGATCAGGGCGACGAAGCCCACGAACAGGAAGGTCAGAACCCACGAAACGACTATGCGGCTGGAAAGGGACACGGGCCTTCATGCCCGATTTACAGGCAAGACGCCATGTCGTTTGACGTATCAGACGTCCATCTCGGCAGCCAAAAGCCAGGTGCGCCGCCGCTTTCCGCCCCGCCGTCGGAGGCCGTCTGGGCGCCCCCCGCCGCGTCTCAACTTCCCGGCCGTACCATCACCTTGACCTCGCCGGCTTGCGGCTCGCCCATCAGCTCTCCCGGCACATCGCCGATACCCACAACTCGGCTGATCAGCGGATCGAGCTGCAGTAGGCCATCGGCAATCATCCGCGCCGCGCGTCCATGCGTGTGTGGATTGAGATAGGCCGGCACCAGCTTCACTTCGCGCACCAGCAGGTCCCACGGCTCGATGTCCATGCGCCTGCCCTTTGCCATCACTCCGAAAAGCACCATTGTGCCACCGGGCTTTGCCACCGCGAGCCCATCGCGCACCGTCTCGGGCACCCCGGCACATTCCAGCACGGCATCGGCACCGCCGGGCAACACAGCGCGGATTGCATCCACTGCACTTCCCTGCCCCGGATCAACCGCATGCGTCGCTCCCAGCGAAAGCGCCAGCTGCCGCCGCGCCGCCTGCCGTGTCGCCAACACCACCTGCGCCGCACCGGCGAGCTTCGCCAATTGCACCATCAGCAGACCGATCACGCCACCGCCCAGCACAACCACCCTGTCACCCGGCTTGATCGCGGCCACATCGAGCCCATGCAGGCAACACGCCAGCGGCTCCGAGAATGCCCCCTGCATCGGGTCGAGATCGCCCGGCAACACGATCGCCTGCCCCTCCGGTACCAGAACAAACTCTGCGAACCCGCCGTCGCGCGTCACGCCGATCGCCTGCAGTCGCCAGCAAAGATTCACCCGCCCCACGCGGCATGCCTCGCAAACGCCGCATGCAATATTGGGGTCGGCCGTGATGCGATCGCCCACCCTCAGTCGCGACACGCCCGCGCCGACGCTCTCCACGATCCCGCAGAACTCGTGCCCAAGCACCACCGGCATCGCCGTCGGATACTCGCCGCGAAACATATGCCGGTCCGAACCGCAGATCCCCGCCGCTTCAACGCGCACGACAACATCGCCCCGCCCGGCCACCGGTCGCGGCAGATCGACGATCCGGATGTCCCCGTTACCGACAAGCTGCGCCGCGCGCATCCGTCTTTCCCCAATAGAACTTATTGCAGCGAAGGCCGCTTCAGGAACTGCGTCCGGTCGCCGGTCTTTACCCGCAGCCAGCTGTCACGTCCGTCCCGCACGATCCGCAGCGGCACTTCCGCACCCGCTTCGCCGCTGTCCCACAACCGCCGATAGAACTCTGCGAGACTGCCGACACCTGCGTCACGCACATCGGAGATGACGTCGCCGCGCTTCAGCCCCGCCTGGTCGGCTGGGCCGCCTTCGCTGACATTCATCACGACCACTTCACCGTTGCTCTCAGCCGGAAAGACACCGAGCCACGGACGTGCCGGGCGGCTCACCGCACCGTGCGTCAGCATGTCGTCGAGGATCGGCTTCAGCAGGTTGATC
>JBEBHC010000353.1:0-1497 GCA_040081185.1 Devosia sp.
TAGGGGGGAGGGCTCCGGCCGGTTCTTTTTGTACGCCGCATTCGTCCCAGGCTCGCCCCTGTTCGTCCCGCCGCGCTTGACCCGCCGTCCGTCTCCGGCCTACAACAAACGCATGCACACGCTCTTCTCGAAGCTGTATGCGCCACTGCTCGTGGCTGCACTCGTGGCGCCGCTGACCGCGGCCGAGGTGAAGACCGTCAGAGGCGAGATCATCGACCTCGAGTGTTCCCTGAGCAAAGGCGCCGCCGGCAAGGGCGACGATCACGCCGCCTGTGCGATGGGCTGCGCGAAGAACGGCGATCCGATGGCGCTGCTCACCGACGAGGCGGTGTATGTCATCGAGGGCAGTTATGCCGCCGACAAGAACGCCAAGCTGCTCGACTTCGTGGCCAGGAAGGTCGAGGCCAAGGGCACGATCAGCGAACGCGACGGCAAGATGTACATCAACGTCGCCGCGATGATGGTGCAGAAGTAGGACACTCGCACGCGCCGGGGCCGTCTCGGGATACGATGGCTGCCGCGAGCGCGTCCACTCCCCGTGTCGGGTGTCCCCGAGGACACCGGCATGCCGCGCCCGAGGCTTCGGCATGCACAGACCGCGCCTCGAACGGATTCATCACCTCACCATCGCCGTGCCGAGTCTCGAGGGGGCCCTCGACCTGTGGCGCGATGCGCTCGGCGTGAGTCCTGACATCCGGGAGTTCCCCGAACACCAGATGCGCGAGGCCGCGTTTCCCATCGGCGATCTCGAAGTGCGTCTCTGGCAGGCCACGGGCAGTGCGAGCGAGACCTTCGGCCTGCGCCAGATCGGCCTGCAGGTCACGAGTTTCGACGACGCCGTGGCGGCCTGCTGCACGATGGGCCTGCAACCGGCGGAACCCGCGCCGGCATCTCGCCCGCAGGGCCGCCGCAAACGGCTCGTCGACGCAGACGGCGTCGGCCCGGCCCTCGAACTGCTCGAAGCGCGGCCACTCGCCGCCAGTCCGCCGGTGCGGCTGACGCGCGCGCTGACCCGCACCCCCAAACGCCAGGCGCCGTCGCCGCGCGCGCGCGCCGCCAAGCCGCTCGCGCCGCCGGCCGCCGCGAAGTCCATGAAGACGGCGAAGGCGCCGCGTCCCTCCGTGCGCCCGCGCGGCAAGGTCAGCCGCGGAGGAAAGAAGAAGTGATCCGACCACTCCGTCTCGAGGGGCATGCGGCCCTGGTCACCGGCGCCTCGCGTGGTCTCGGACTCGGTTTCGTGAAGGCGCTGGCCGCCGCCGGCGCCGAAGTGTGGGCGATTGCGGAGAACGCCGAGGAGCTCGAGCGCGCCTGCGCCACCGTGGCGGGCACGGCGCCGCTCCATCCCCTCGTCGCCGATCTGCGCCGCAAGAGCGACGCGGCGCGTGTCATCGCGACCGTGCAGCAGCTGCGGCCGGAGTTGTCGGTGCTCGTGAACAACGCCGCCATCCAGCCGCTCAAGTCGCTCTCGGATACCGACGACAGCACGTGGGACGCGGC
>JBEBHC010000354.1:0-1491 GCA_040081185.1 Devosia sp.
AGGCGGCATGACGGCTGGCCTCTTGAGATTGATGGCCGAAGACGCCGGCGACCTCGATATTATCGGGGCCGCCGTGCAAGACGCGCTCGTGCGTGTCGGCGAGATCAGTTTCGACAAGAAGGCGCGCCGGTTCACGGTGATGATCAACCGCTTTCGCTGGGAAACCGCTGGCGAAAAGGGCCCTTACGAACGCGTCCGTTCGGCGCTTTCGTTTGACGGCGTGCTCGGTGTGAAAAGCCGCCGCGTGCGCGCCGATATCGATGAAGCGCTGGCGTCATTGCTCTCTATCGGCTTCATCCCGGAAGAAGAGCCGCCAGGCGGTGTTGTGCGCTTGTTGCTCGCGGGCGGCGGTGAAATCGCTGTCGACGTCGAGTGCCTCGACGCAGTGCTCGTCGACACTGGGCCGACTTGGTCAACGCCGCGCCGTCCTGATCACGAACAGAATTGACGGCGCAGCGATGAGCGAACGCAATCGCCTCGCCGAGATCAATCTGGATGAAGCCGCAGTCGCGCCCGCGTCACCGAACGCTGAACATGAGCGCCGCATTGCACTGTTCGATCTGAAGGAGTCCAACTCCTTCGCCGTGCTCACTGAAGATCGCGGCCCTTACGTCTTGCTACGCGGCTGGTCCGAAGGGCGCCTTGTGCTTGACGTCAGCGACGAAGCCGGCGCGCGCGTTATCCTGCACCAAGCGCCGCTCGGCAGCTTGCGCAAGATCGTGAAGGACTACGCCTTCATCTGCGAGAGCTACAACGAAGCCATCCGCGACGCCCCGCCGAGCCGGATCGAGGCGCTCGATATGGGCCGGCGCGGGCTTCACAACGAGGCGGCGGAGGTTCTGCAAGAACTCCTCGCCAGCCACTTCACCATCGACAACGAGACTGCGCGGCGTCTGTTTACGCTGGTCTGCGCGCTGCATGTCCGAGGCTGACGCACCACCGCGGTCGGTGCTGTTTGCGTGCACCCACAACGTCATTCGTTCGCCTATGGCGGCGGAGCTGATGCGCATGCAGTTCGGCTCGGCGGTCCGGGTCGATAGTGTGGGTCTTCGTCCCGGCGATGAGGTTTCCTATATGGCAGCCTTCATCATGGATGAGGTGGGCGGCGATATCTCGAAGTATGAGCCCAAGGGCTTCGACTTCTTCGAGACCGACTATTTCGAGGATGGGCCGTTTGACCTGATCGTCTCGCTCTCCCCCGAGGCGCACCACACCGCCCTGGAACTTGTCCCCAAACTGGCCGCAGCCGCCGAATACTGGCCGACCTTCGACCCGTCCTTGGCGGAAGGGTCCAGAGAACAGGTGCTTTTGGAGTACCGGACGGTCCGGGACGGCCTCGCCAAGCGCATCGCGACACGTTTTCCGCGCCCATCGACGGGATAGGGCCGCCCGCCTATAAGGCCCCGCGACTTAGCCGAGTCTGGGCCGAGTTCAGGAGTAAGAATGGCCAAGGAAGAACTACTGGAATTCGCCGGGACCGTGATGGAGCTT
>JBEBHC010000355.1:0-1491 GCA_040081185.1 Devosia sp.
GCGTGAACTTGCCCTGCACGATGAAGATCAGGACCGTCGCGACAACCTGATCGGCCGTCTCAACAGCCTCGGTAAGGGCCGCGTGATCGTCGGCTCGCCCGATCCAACCGGCTTCGATCTGATCGCCAACGCCACGCCGGCCGGCATGAAGCCGACCGATCCTTATCCGGTCGACGTGAGGAAATTCACCCCCGCCATGTTCGTCGGCTGTGTGATCACTCAACCGGCCGCTTCGCCGATGGTCGAAGCTGCGCGCAAGGTCGGCTGCAATACTTCGACCGGCACCGACATGTATCAGGCGCTGCAGAGCGCGATGGTCGACTTTCTGGTGTTCGCCGACAACGGAGGGAAGCGGTGATCCGCGAACCCGCGAGCTTGGCCGATGGCGCCACCTACGACCTGATCGTCGTCGGTGCTGGCGGTGCCGGCATGGCCGCCGCGCTGTTTGGTGCGATTGCGGGCAAAAAGGTCCTGCTGGTTGAACGCACCGAATATCTAGGCGGCACCACGGCGTTGTCGGCTGCGACCACCTGGATCCCGAACTCGCAACACAGTCGCACCGTGTCGCCCGACGACAGCTTCGAGAAGGTGGCCGGCTTCCTCGATCGTATCATTGGCAATCACGGCCGGCGTGAGCAGCGCCTCGCATTCCTGGAAAGCGGTCCGAGGGCGGTTGAGACGCTCGAACGGCATTCGGACGTCCACTTTCGGCCTTATGCAACGCATCCAGATTACGAGCAGCAGATCGAGGGCGCGAGCCTGCGTGGCCGGGCGCTGGAGCCGGGCTCGACGGCGCAGCGAGCATCAATGACACCGCGACCATCGGCAGCGATCTCACCGGCGTGCTCGCGCTCGACGGAACCACGCCTGCGATCAACGCCCTGACGTTCAATGGCACCAACGGCACCATCGCGCAGGGCACCGGCGGCACGTTGACTCTGCGAAACAACGGATCGGCCGTCGCTCCGACCATCAATGTGGCCGGCGGCACGCCCACCATTTCCGCACCGGTGTCGTTTGCGAACACCGTGACGATGACGGCCACCGGCGTGAACGACCAACTGACGATCTCCGGCCCGATTGGCGGCGCTGGCGCTCTCATCAAGACCGGCCCCGGCACGCTCTCCCTCAGCGGGACCAACACCTACGCCGGCAAGACCACGGTGAATGGAGGCACGCTCAGCGCCACCAGCGAGGCAAGCCTCGGGACGGTCCCAGGCACGCCGCAGGCGGATCAAATCCCCATCAACAACAACGCCAGGCTGGCATTCACTGGCAACGCGAACCTGACGGCCAACCAGGGCATCACCGTGGGTGCGGGCAATGGAACACTGGATGTCGCGACCGGGCAGACCGCGATCATCGGAGGTGCGATTTCCGGCAGCGGGACGCTCACGAAGACCGGCGACGGCACGATGGATTATCGGAACGTCACGACGGGAATCGCGGGCCCCGTCACACTCACGGCCGGCACATTCGCGGTTCATAACC
>JBEBHC010000356.1:0-1489 GCA_040081185.1 Devosia sp.
CGTGTTGGAACGCCCCCCCTCACCCTGCCCTCTCCCCCGCGAGGGGGGAGAGGGTTCTGAGGCGCCCATCAGCCAACGCACTAGTCCCGATTCATCTGCAACCGTCGCACTAAGACCGCTGCGACGGTGATTTGGCGCCCAGCGTTTTAGGCGTGCGAGTGCGAGCGCTAGGAGATCACCGCGTTTGGTTGGGGCGAGGGCGTGGATTTCGTCGATGACGATGGCTTGCAGGTCTTCGAAGAAAACGCGTGCGTGTTCGGAGGCGATGAGAAGGCAGAGTTGTTCGGGTGTGGTGAGCAGGATGTCGGGCGGACTGGCGCGTTGGCGTTGGCGGCGTGAGGGCGGCGTGTCGCCGGTGCGAGTCTCGATGCGGACGCCGAGCTTCATCTCTGTGGCGGGCGTGTTGAGGTTGCGCGCGACGTCGGTGGTCAGTGCTTTGAGCGGCGAGATGTAGAGCGTGTGCAACTTGTGTGGGCGACGCGGGCCCTCTTCAGCGATTGGCGCGAGTTCGATCAAGCTGGGGAGAAAGCCGGCGAGGGTTTTACCGGCGCCGGTTGGCGCGATGAGCAATGTAGAGAGGCCGGCCTGCGCGCGCGAGACGAGCTCAAGCTGATGCGGCCGCGGCGCCCAGCCACGCGCGGCGAACCATTCTTCGAATGGCGATGGCAACAAAGGGCTGCGGGCGTCCACGTTCCTTTATGTAGCGCAAAGAGGCCGGGATCGAAGCCCTCTCCCCTGCACGCCGCCGCCGTTGAGTGGCCGCAATTGGCGTGGCATGGTCCGGCCATGTTCCGTGTGGTTCGGGTTTTGGCGTGCGCCGCCGTTGTTGTCTTCGCTGCGACCGCGGCTGCACAGAACGCCGGGCCAGCATTGCTGACCCAGGCGGTCGCTGCGACGCAGGCTGCCAAGGCTGAGTATGCGTTTGACTATGAGCTGAACACATCGAAGGCGAATTGGCGCGCGCGGTTCGATCCTGGCGCGACGCCGAACTTGCGGATGGTAGCCCCGACTCGCGATGCTTTGAGCGATGATGAGCGGCGCGCTTTCGATCGCATGGCTGAGGATTTCGAAGGCGTATCGTGGTGCGCGAGCGAAGGCATGGGACGTGTCGCCGACTTGCGCTTGCTGCGCGAGGATGAAGCGAGCGCGACGTATTCGTTCCAGCCGACGCGCGAGAGCGTGCGCGGTGAGCAGGCGCGACGATTTGCGGATCGGCTGCGCGGTGAAGTGACGGTGTTGAAAGCGACTCCGGATATTACGCGGGTTCGCCTCTATGTGCCGGAGAGCTTTAGTCCTGCGCCGTTGGTGCGGTTGGATTCGCTCAATGTGGTGATCACGTGCCAAGCGGCGCCGAATGGGCGGCGCTATGCGGCGGAGACAGTCACGACCGTGCGCGGCAGTGCGCTTGGGCAAGACTTTGACGAACGTTCGGTGCAGCGTGCACGCAATCTGAGTGCATCATGAAGCCGCCTGCTCCACACCTTCGGGC
>JBEBHC010000003.1:0-63684 GCA_040081185.1 Devosia sp.
CAGCCGCACACAGCGCGCCGATGATGTATTGGCCCTCGGCACCGATGTTCCAGACATTGGCGCGATTGCCGATCGACAGGCCCAGCGCGATGATGATCAGCGGCGCTGCCTTCACGGCCAGATCCTGCCACTTGTAGGAGGCGAACAACGGCGTCACGAAGATGTCGAGCACGGCGCGCTGCCCGTCAACGCCCAGCGCATCGAACACCAGCACGCCGATCACCATAGTGAGCAGCACCGAGGCAATCGGTGCCAACACCATCAGCAACCGGCTCGGCTCGGCGCGCTTCTCGAGCTTAAGCTGCATGATTGTGTACCTCAGCGGCGTGCCGTGTCGCCTCGGCATCCCCGTGGATGCCGCCCATCAACAGGCCGATCTCGTCGATATCGGCCTCGCTGACCCTCATGGATTTCGATAAGCGCCCCTCGTTGATCACCGCGAGAGTGTCGCACAGCGACAACAACTCATCGAGGTCCTGGCTGATTACCACGATGGCCGATCCCCTTGCCGCGAGGTCAACCAGTGCCTGGTGGATCGCCGCGGCCGCGCCCGCATCGACGCCCCATGTCGGCTGGCTCACCACGAGCACCGAGGGTCTCTGCAGGATCTCGCGACCCATGATGAACTTCTGCAGGTTGCCACCCGACAGCGAGCCGGCCATCGCTTCCGAGCCCGTAGCCTTCACGGCGAAAGCCTCGATCACCTCGCCCGTGTATTTCTTGGCCGCGCGCGGCCGGATCAGTCCGGACACTGCGAGCCGTAGCCGGTCACGTCCGGTCAGCACTGCATTGTCCGATAGCGTGAAATCCGGCACTGCCGCGTGCCCGTTGCGCTCTTCGGGCACACTGGCGAGCCCCTTCAGCCGGCGTGCCTTGGCACCCATCGCGCCGATGCTTTCGCCGTCGAGCGCGATCGACTCCGGTTCCTGATTGGGCGCCTCACCCGATAGCGCCAGCAGCAGCGCCGTCTGGCCATTGCCGGCAACGCCCGCGATGCCGAAAATCTCGCCGGCATGCACCGAGAAGCTGATCTCGCGCAGCGGCACGCCGAAATGTCCCACCGGCGGTACGCTCAGCCTGTTGACGATGAACTTTTCCTCGCCGAACCCCTTGCCTGCCGGCTTCTGGATCGTCTTGAGGCTGCCGCCGATCATCTTCTCGGCCATCGATCGCGACGTCTCCGCCTTCGGGTCGCACGTATCGACCAGCTTGCCGCCTCGCAGGATTGTCGCCGTGTCGCACAGTGCCTTGATCTCGTGCAGCTTGTGCGAAATGTAGAGGATCGAGCATCCCTCTTTCGCCAGCTGCCGCAGCACCACGAACAGTTGTTCGACCTCCTGCGGGGTGAGCACCGACGTCGGCTCGTCCATGATCAGCAGCGTGGGGTTCAGCAGCAGCGCCCGCACGATCTCGATACGCTGCCGCTCGCCCACCGAAAGGTCGGCGACAGTCCGGTGCGGGTCGAGCTTCAACCCGTACTGCGTCATCACCGCGATGATCCGCCCCTCGAGTTCGCGCTGAGGAATGTTCGCATCCATGCCCAATGCGATATTCTCAAGCACGGTCAGCGCGTCGAACAACGAGAAATGCTGGAACACCATCCCGATGCCCAGCTTGCGCGCCGCCTTGGGGTTCGTGATCGTCACGGCCTCGCCGTTCCACGAAATCTCACCGGCGTCGGGCTGCATGATGCCATAGATCATCTTGACCAGTGTCGACTTGCCCGCGCCGTTCTCACCGAGCAATGCGTGGATTTCGCCCGGCTTCACCGAGAATGAAACGGTGTCGTTGGCGAGGACGCCTGGGAAGCGCTTGGTGATGCCGCGAAGGCTGAGGCGCGGCGGCATATCAGACAAGGTCGGCTCCCGCTTCGACGGTTTCCGGCGCACGCTCGACTGAGACTTCCCGCCGGCCAATCTGGACCATTATTTCGGCTGCCGCTAGAGCCGCTATGACTTCCGGCCGCTTATCCACGAGTCCGAAGTCGCCAATCGGCAGGACTAGTCGTCGCAGCATCCCGTCCGTGCCACCTGCTTCGCTCAAGTACCAGCTGCGCAACTTGGCCCGCTTCGTCTTGCTGCCGACCATACCGATATAGGGCGCATCCACTCGCTTCAGCGCCTCCGCCGCAATCAGGAAATCGAGCGCATGATCATGCGTGAGGATCACGTACGAACTTCCCTCGGGTGCCGAACGGACGACCGCCTCGGGCATCGGCACCGACCGCGCGTCGACCCCATCCGGCAGATCGTGCAACTCGCCCGGCCGCGTATCGATGACGTGAACCTGCAGCGGCAACGCGGCCAGCGCACGAGTCAGCGCTCGACCCACATGACCGGAACCGAAAACGAAAACATCCGGTCTGAGCGCTTCCGACGCCAGCAGCCGGGCGATCAGCCGGTCTCTCTCGGGACGCAGCACGACGCGGAGCATCACCACGGCGCGCCCGCCACAACATTGTCCAATCTCCGGCCCCAGCGCGACATCAACCATCCCCCGCAGCGCCCGGCGCGCACGGTCGATGACCATGTGTTCGAGTGCTCCTCCACCAATGGTTCCGAGCAGTGCGTCTGGCGCAATCACCATGAACGTGCCTGCTTCGCGCGGAGAGGATCCACGGACGGAAGCAAGCTCGGCGACGATTGCCCTGGGATAGTCCGACAGGAAAGCATCGAGCTCGCCACTGCGCATCATGCCGTCCGCTCCCGCGTCATACGCTCGACGCCCAACAGCACGCGCTCAGGCGTGACCGGCATCTCGAGATTGGGGTGCACCTTGTAGTCGGCAACCGAGGCCACTGCCATCGACAGCGCCTCGACAACAGAATAGCCGAGGCACAGCGGCGGCTCGCCAACGGCTTTGGAACGCCCCACGGTGGGCTCCTTGTTAACGCTCCAGTCGGCCAGCCAGACGTTGAAATCGCGCGGCACGTCCGATGCAAGGGGAATCTTATAGGTGGAGGGGGCGTGCGTCCGCAGTTGCCCCTTGTCGTCCCACCACAATTCTTCCGTGGTCAGCCAGCCCACACCCTGGATGAACCCGCCTTCGACCTGACCAATATCGATCGCCGGATTCAGCGAGCGGCCAAGATCCTCGATCACGTCAGCACGGTCGAACTGATACTCGCCAGTTAGGGTGTCGATCGTCACTTCACTGCACGCCGCGCCATAGGCGAAATAATAGAAGGGCTGCCCGGTGCCGTTGGCCCGATTCCAGTGAATCTTGGGCGTGGCATAGAAACCTGCGGCCGACAGCTGCACACGGTTCATCCAGCAGGAGGTCGCCAATTCGGCAAACGGCACGAACTGCCGGCCGGCACGGATGCCACCGAACTCCCAGTGCACATCCTTCGGCTCGACCTCATAGATCCGCGCCGCATGCGCTTCCATCCGGGCCTTTATCTGGTTGGCGCCATCGAGCGCCGCCATGCCGTTGAGATCGGTCCCGGACGATGCTGCTGTCGCCGAAGTGTTCGGCACCTTGCCGGTATTGGTCGCAGCGATCTTCACGTTAACGACCGGGACACCGAACGCCTCGGCGACCACCTGCGCAACCTTGATATGGAGGCCCTGCCCCATCTCGGTTCCGCCGTGGCTAAGATGGATCGAACCGTCGCGATAGACATGGATCAGCGCGCCCGCCTGATTGTGCCACGTCGCGGTGAACGAAATACCGAACTTCACCGGCGAAAGCGCGATGCCTTTCTTCAGCACCGAATGCGTGCGGTTGAACTCCAGCACGGCTCTCCGCCGCTGCTGATACTCGGCCTTGCTCTCCAGCTCATCCACGACCCGATGGATGATATTATCCTCAACGGTCTGGTGGTACGGCGTAACGTTGCGATCGTCCGTCCCGTAGAAATTGCGCTTCCGCACCTCGAGCGGATCGAGCCCCAGATCGAACGCGATGTGCTCGATCCAACGCTCGCAGGCGATCACGCCTTGCGGTCCACCGAACCCACGAAACGCTGTGTTGCTCGCTGTGTTGGTGAACAGCGGCAACGAATTCACCCGCACATTGGGGTAGTAATATGCATTGTCGCAATGGAACAATGCTCTATCCGTCACCGGCCCTGAAAGATCGGCTGAATACCCGGCACGCGCAGCGAACGTCGCTGCTACCGCGTCGATGCGGCCAGTATCGTCGTAGCCGACATCATAGCTCACCACGAAATCGTGCCGCTTGCCGGTAATCTGGAAATCATCGTCGCGGTCAGGCCGTGCCTTCACCGGCCTGCCTGTTCTGACCGCCGCGAGCGCCGCAACCGCTGCAAACAGGTTGCCCTGTGTCTCCTTGCCGCCGAATCCGCCACCCATGCGGCGCATGTTCACGGTGATCGCGGCATGCGGCACACCCAGCACTTGCGCCACCATCACCTGGATTTCAGTCGGATGCTGCGTCGACGCGTGGAGATAGATCTCGTCATCCTCGCCGGGAATGGCGAAGGCGATCTGCGATTCCAGATAGAAGTGCTCCTGCCCGCCGATCGTCACGCTGCCCTTGGCGCGACGCTTGGACCGTGCGAGTCCTGCCTCGACATCGCCGCGCTCCAGCTTCAGCGGCTCCGTCACCAGCGTGCCGCCGTCCTTCAGCGATGCCTCGACGCTGATGGCATGCGGCAGATCCCGATACTCGATCTTCGCCAGTTTGGCCGCACGCCGCGCCGCATCGCGCGTCTCGCCGATCACCGCAAAGATCGGCTGGCCCCAGTATTTCACCACCGTTTCGGCGAACACCGGCTCGTCGTGCTTGTGCACTGAGCTGATGTCATTCTCACCGGGTACATCGTCCGCTGTGAGAACCAGCACCACACCAGGTGCCTTGCGAACTGCGGCTAGATCGAGCGACGCAATCTGCGCATGCGCCTTGGTGGATAGACCGAGATAGGCGTGCAGCGTGCCTTCCGGCTCGGCGATATCGTCGACATACTCCGCTCGCCCGGCCACCTGCTTGATGGCAGAATCGTGCGGCGTCGATGTGTGCAGCCTGCCAGTGGCTGGCGCCTTCACCTCCATCTTGTTCATGCCACCGCCTTGCTCAGCCGTTCAGCCGAGCCGGTGGTTTCGAGATGGAAGCGCCGCAGCAGATTTTGCGCCGCCAGCAGCCGGTATTCGGCACTCGCGCGCATGTCGCTGAGCGGCTGATAGTCTACGGCGAATGCTTGGATCGCCGCCTCGATGGTCGCAGTAGTCCACGGCTTGCCCAGCAGCGCCTGTTCTACCGCCACCGCGCGCTTTGGGGTCGCCGCCATACCGCCGAACGCGATGCGGACCATCCCAACTTTGCCGTCATCGTTGACGAACACCCGGAACGCGCCGCACAGCGCGGAGATATCCTCGTCTTTACGCTTGGTCACCTTGTAGCAGGCAAGCCTCTCGCCGACCGGCAGGTACGGAACATTGATGCTCTCGACGAACTCACCCGGTTGCCGGTCCTGCTTGCCGTAAGCGATAAAGAAATCCCGCAGCCGCACCTCGCGCCGCTCGCTTCCCTTGCGCAGGATCACGTGCGCCCCGAGTGCGATGAACGGCGGCGGCGTATCGCCGATCGGCGACCCATTGGCCACATTGGCGCCGATCGTGCCCGCATTTCGAACCTGTCCGCCACCGATGCGATCCCACAACTCGCTGAGCTGCGGAAAATGTCGCGCAATGGCACCCTCAGCGCGCGTGTAGGTCACGCCGGCACCCAGCACCAACTCGCCCTCGGTCTCCCGGATCGTAAGCAGCTCAGCCAAGTGTCCAATGAAGATCATCGGCCCGATATCGCGCATGAACTTGGTTACCCACAGTCCGACATCCGTCGCGCCGCTGACCAGCGTCCCCGTCGAATTCTCGGCATAGATCCGCGCCAGCTCATCCACCGAACCTGGCACGATGATACGGTTTTTGCCCTCGCCGATATCGACCGTCTCGCCATCGTTGATCGCCGCGAGGCGCGCCTTCATGGCCTCTCGTTGCGCGACCAAGGGGTCGGCCGTCACTTGCCCATAGGTCGACATTTCCAGCCCGGCTTTGACGATTGGCGAATATCCCGTGCAGCGGCAGAGATTGCCCTGCAGGGCCTTCTCGATCTGCGGCACGCTGGGATGCGCATTGCCCATCCACAAACCGTAGAGCGACATCACGATACCTGGCGTACAGAAACCGCACTGGCTGCCATGAAAGTCGACCATAGCCTGCTGCACCGGATGCAGCGGCCCGTTCGGCTGAGACAGGTGTTCGATCGTCACCACATGCGTGCCGTGCAACATGCCCACGAAGGTGATGCACGCGGTCAGTCCCTCATAGACGAGCTCACCGTCGCTCATCCGCCCGACGAGCACAGTGCACGCCCCGCAATCGCCTTCCGCGCAACCTTCCTTGGACCCGCGCAGCCGCTTGGTGAGCCGCAGATAGTCGAGCAGCGTCTCGGTCGCACGCAGTTCAGAAATTTCGATGTCCTCGTCGTTGAGGACAAAACGGAGGGAGCCCATCAGCTGCCCCGATAGGTCGAGTAGCCGTAGGGCGAAACCAGCAGCGGCACGTGATAGTGCGCCGGTTCGCTCATGACGAACCGCACCGGCACAAGATCGAGAAACGGCGCATCGAGCTTGACGCCCATGCGCTCGAAATACGGCCCGACATGAAACACCAGCTCATATGAGCCCAGATGAAAATGGTCGCCCTCGAGCAAAGGACCCGGCGCCCGTCCATCGGCATTCGTCTCGCCGCGTAGCAAATGGTGCGAGTGGTCGCCGTGCAGCATGAGCAGATCGAACTGCAGGCCCGCTGCGGGCTTGCCGTGCATCGTATCCAGCACGTGCGTGGTGAGCCGTCCACCGGCCGCCATGGCAGTCACTTTCATTCCCCCGAGGGGACTATCCGGAAAAAACTGTCACAATCCAAGGGGGCGGGCTATGAAATTTTACCGGTTGGTCCAAATTTGGAAGCCGACCCCCATTTCCCGCCACCTGCGTCCTTGCTAACACCGCCTGAACTTACCGGGTGACCTCATGCGCTATCCCCGCAACATGCTCGGCTACGGCCGTACCCCGCCCGACGCCAAATGGCTCGGAGGCGCCTATGTCGCGGTGCAGATCGTGCTCAACTACGAAGAGGGAGGCGAGAACAACGTCCTCCACGGCGACACCGCCTCTGAAGCCTTCCTGTCCGACGTCATCGGCGCGGCGCCCTGGCCGAACCAGCGTCACGCCAATATGGAGTCGATGTACGAATACGGCGCCCGCGCCGGCTTCTGGCGGCTCTGGCGCTATTTCACCGAACACAACCTGCCTGTGACTGTCTACGGTGTTGCGACGGCCCTGATGCGCGCGCCCCAGCAGGTCGCTGCAATGCAGGAGGCCGGCTGGGAAATCGCCAGCCACGGCCTCAAGTGGATCCAGCACAAGGACATGCCGGAAGACGAAGAGCGCGAGTCGATCGCCGAGGCCGTCCGGATGCATACCGTCGCGACAGGCGAGCGCCCGCGCGGCTGGTACACCGGCCGCTCGTCGCTGCAGACAGTCGACCTGACGTCGGAGGAAGGCGGCTTCGCCTACATTTCCGACACCTACGACGACGACCTGCCCTACTGGCGCCCGCACCAGGGCCGCGCCCAACTCGTCATTCCCTACACTCTCGCCGCCAACGACATGCGCTTCGTCACCGCGCCGGGCTTCGACAATGGCGAGGAATACTTCCAGTTCCTCAAGGACAGTTTCGACGTCCTCTACGATGAAGGTCGCCGCGGCATGCCGAAAATGATGTCGCTCGGCCTCCATTGCCGCTTGGTCGGCATGCCCGGTCGCTTCGCCGGTCTGCAACGCTTCCTGGACTATGTGCGCGCGAAAGAAAACGTCTGGATCGCCCGCCGCATCGACATCGCCGAACACTGGATCAAGACCCACCCCTACGAGGCCCCCACGCTCATCCCATCGGAGATGACGCGCGCCGATTTCGTCGAAAAGTTCGGCTCGATCTTCGAGCATTCGGCGTGGATCGCCGAGCGCGCGTTTGACGGTGAACTCGGCCCCGTCAACGATACCGCGTCCGGGCTTCATTTCGCTTTGCGTTCGCAGTTCCGCATGGCAAGCGACAAGGAACGCCTCGGCGTCCTCACGGCTCACCCGGATCTTGCCGGCAAACTCGCGGCCGCGAGGCGGCTAACCGAAGCCTCCACCGCCGAACAATCGAGCGCGGGCCTCGATGCTCTGACCGATCAGGAACGGGCGGAATTCACTGAGCTGAATCGCACTTACGTCGAAAAGTTCGGCTTCCCCTTCATCATCGCCGTCCGCGACAACACCAAGGCGATGATCCTCGACGCGTTCCGAAAGCGCATCGGCAACGACCGCGAAACCGAGTTCGCGACTGCCTCCGCCCAGGTCGAACGCATCGCGCTCTTGAGACTGCGCGCACTACTCCACGAGCTTTAGCACCGGTCGACGAGCCACTGGGGATCGATCAGGCAGCAAGACAAGGACACTTCATGTTCACCCTTCATATAGCGAACAAGAACTACTCGACATGGTCGCTGCGCGCCTGGTCCCTGCTCAAGACGCTGGGCATTCCCTTCACCGAAAACCAGCACATGTTCCCCGCCGACGGCCCGTCCTACCCAGAATTCAGCAAGTTTTCGCCCACCGGCTTCGTGCCTATCCTGGACGATGGCGCGATCAAGGTTTGGGACTCGCTGGCCATTGCGCTGCACGTCGCTGAAACTCACCCTGAAGTCTGGCCGGCCGATGTCATGGCCCGATCGTGGGCGCGCTCCGCCGCGGCGGAGATGCACTCCGGCTTTTCGGCCCTGCGCAACCAGTGCGGCATGAATGTCGGCATTCGCTGCAAGCAGCCGGCTATCGATGCAGCCCTGCAGGGCAATCTCGACCGCCTCGACGCGCTGTGGGGCGATGGGCTGGACCGCTTTGGCGGACCGTGCCTCGTCGGACAGGCGTTCACGGCCACCGACGCCTTTTTCTGTCCGGTCGCCTTCCGCATCCAGACCTACGACCTGCCGCTGAGCGCGCGTTCGCTGGATTACGTGAAGCGCCTGATCGCGCTTCCATCGATGCAGGAATGGTATGCCGCCGGCATCGCCGAGCCGTTCCGGGAGCCCGGCCACGAGGCCGAGACAACGCTCGCGCACGAGGTCATCGCCGACTATCGCGCCAAGCCGAAAGCCTGATCCGGACCCGGCGCACTAGTCGCCGTCTCCGCCGCCACCATCTGCATCTCCATCGCCATCGGCCAAGGTGATGTCGGCGCTGGTATCGCTACGATTGTTCGGGAAGAAGAAGGCCGCGGCCGCTATGCCGACCACAAACAGCAGCATCCACCAATATTGGTTGGCCAGCGCCACGAACGGCGCGCCCACCCATTTCTGGAAATCGGCGATGGCCTCGAACATCACTCCTCCGCGGACGTGATTTCCGGCTCGCTACTCGTGGTCGCCGCGCCGGGCGGCTTCCGAATGCTCCTCGCCATCTTCCCAGGCGATGGATGTATCCGGCTCGGGCTTTTCACCAAGCAGGTCCTGCACCCAGGCGAGAATGGCACGGAAGGTGTCGTTGCGCTGAACATCGTCCAGCACGGGCAGCGACCCCTCCTCCTTGAGACGCGGCATGTTCATAGGGTGAATCTTGCGCGCGAATCCTTGCCGAGTGCTTACCGCGCTCAACAGTCTTGGCGGCAACGGGCCGGGCGGCTAACCTCGCCGGATGAAAGGGCTCAAATCTTTCATCTCGGCGCTTGTGCTGCTGCTTCTGGCCGCCATCCCGGTGGCCGAGGGGGCAACCGTGGTCTTCTACTCCGCGCCGGAAAATACCTACGGCTGGTGCGCCGGGTACAGCTACAGCCAGAGCGAAGCCTGCGCCCGCGCGCAGTGCAGTGACTACGGCGGCACGGCCTGCGACGTTGCCGTCGAATGTGACGGCGGCTGGGGCGCGACCGCTTTTGCGACCGATCCCACCGACGGTTTCGGTGCATCCTGCCTGTATCAGCGAGCGAGCGGTGCGCGCGCGACCGCGTTGATGGCGTGCATCAAGGCATCCGGGACATTGTGCTGGACCAGGTCCGCCTTCGACACCAACGGCCGCATGGCATCCGAGAAATCGAACCTTGCCTTCGACTACGCCTGGTACGCGCAGGGGCTGCTCGGAATGCTCGGCTACGATCCGGGCATCATCGATGGCGAGATGGGCAACAAGACCCGCACGGCGATCCGGGCGTTTGAAACCGATCTCGGGTTGGCACCGACCGGAGAAGCGAACAACCAACTCGTGTGGCGGCTATTGTGGGCCGTGCAGGGCGGACCCGCTCTCGCTGGAGCGATGGCCGAGGCTCTCGCGCCGGAGGACAACGCGGACTACCTCTTCGGTGCCGCCGCATTACCCTACGGCACCTTCAGCGACGACCTGCTGCTGCTGGACGAGGGCATCCGCCGCGAAGCACTTGCTACGATGCTCACCATGCGCGGGACGAAATGCACCCTGCCGGCGCTATCGACCCAACTTGTCAACGGTGACCCTGCCGCGCAGACCTGGAACGTCGGCTGCGCGGAAGGCGAGTTCAACGTCGCCATTGCCGGCATGACCTCCGTGATCAAGGCAGGTTTCACCGACACCCCGGCTATTCCGCCACCCGAAGTCAAACCGTCTCCCGTCTATATCAACGCCCCGCCGCCCAACTTCTGACGGGAAACCGCAACCAGCCCGTGCGCTGCCCCTGTGCGCAAGGCGACTTCTGTTCTAAACACGGCTGCGTCCTCATTATTTTGACCAGCCCATGGCCCATCCACCCTACGCCAGTCCAATCGCCGGCCTTCCACCCCAGGCAGCGCTGCACACGCAGCGCGCCGTCTTTACCGAAGCCTATGCGCTGATCCCGCGCGGTGTCATGCGCGACATCGTCACGAGCTATCTGCCGCACTGGTCAGAAACGCGAGCGTGGATCATCGCGCGCCCGATGACCGGCTTCGCCGAGACCTTCTCGCAATACATCATGGAAGTGTTTCCCGGCGGTGGCAGCACCCAGCCCGAACCCGACCCGGCAGCCGAGGGCGTCCTCTTCGTCGTGTCCGGCCAGGCTAGCCTCACCATCGATGGCAAGTCCCACAGCCTGCGTCCCGGTGCCTATGCCTATCTGCCGCCCGGGGCGAAATGGAAACTGCTGAACCGGGGCAAGGCGCCGGTCCGCTTCCACTGGGTCCGCAAGTCCTACGAGGCCGTAGAGGGCATCGCCGTCCCGCCGGCCTTTGTCGCCAACGAACAGGACGAAGCCGTCGTCTGGATGCCGGATACGGACCGTCGCTGGGGCACCACGCGTTTCGTCGATCCCACCGACGTTTCGCACGACATGCACGTCAACATCGTCACGCTGGAGCCCGGCGCGGTCATTCCGTTCGAGGAAACCCACGTCATGGAGCACGGGCTCTACGTGCTCGAGGGCAAGGCGGTCTATCGGCTCAATACCGATTGGGTGGAAGTGGAAGCCGGTGATTTCATGTGGCTGCGCGCCTTCTGCCCGCAGGCCTGCTACGCCGGCCCCGAGCGCTTCCGTTACCTCCTCTATAAGGACGTCAACCGTCACCCCAAGCTTCGGCTCTAGGAGCCTGCGGTGACTGCACGAACGCTCCGCACCGAGCCGCTGACGCGCGACGCTTTCGCGCCTTTCGGCCAGGTCATCGAGACCGCCGGGGCGCACCACTACCCGATCAACAGCGGCAACACCGAACGCTTCCACGACCTCGCAAAGATCGAACTCGGCGGTGCCAATCCACGCCCGCTCATCTCCATCTTCCGCGGCAAGCCATTCACCCTGCCGCTGACACTGACACTGGTCGAGCGCCACCCTTTCGGGAGCCAGGCCTTCTACCCGCTCGCGCCGCGCCCATTCCTTGTGGTTGTCGCCCCGGACAAAAACGGCAGCCCGGGCACCCCGCGTGCCTTCCTCACCGCCGTTGGCCAAGGCGTGAATATCGCTAGGAATACCTGGCATGGTGTGCTGACTGCCCTGCAGGCCGAAAGCGAGTTCCTTGTCGTCGACCGCGGCGGCGACGGGGTCAATCTCGAGGAACACACCTTCGCCCAGCCTTGGACGATCGTGGCTGGAACCTGACGCAGCGCCCCGGATTTCCTCCACAATCGCGCGCTACTCGTGAGATCGAAGAGGATGCACGTTGCGGATTTCGCGCTTCATCATTGCACTCGTTCTGACGACGGCCCTCGGCGCCGCTTCGCCGCTCGCCGCACAAACCACACCGGACAGACCAATGGCCATGGCACCCGCCATCATCGGCAGCACCTGGACCGCCGTCGAAATCAACGGCGCCCCGGCTCCCACCCAACTTTCGACCTTTCGCGTCGCTGAAGACAACGTGACGGCATCCGGCAAGGGTGGCTGCAATTCGTGGTCGGCGCCGGTCAGCATCGACGGCGGCAGCATCGGCATCGGCACCATACGCGCCACCAACATGGCGTGCCTCGGCCCCGGCATGAAGCAGGAGCGCGAATATTTCGCCACGCTCGGCGTGACCCGATCGCTGGAAGTCGCGGACGGCGAACTCCGCTTCCTCGACGCCAACGGCACGATCGTCATCCGCTTCGCTGTCTGACGGCTTGACCTGCCGCCCGCCGCCCGGTTGAGCTAGCCGGAGGAGGCCGCATGGATACCCCGACGCTCATCGCCCGGCTGCTCGACGTGATCGAGCACGACATCGCCCCCAGGACCCGGAAAGGCGTGACCGTCGGAAACAAGCTCTTCGGCGCCGCGATCCTCCGCAAATCCGATCTCTCGCTCGTCGTGGCGGAAACCAACAACGAGACCGAGAATCCTCTCTGGCACGGCGAAATGCACGCCATCCGCCGCTTCTACGAGTTGCCGCGCAACGCCCGGCCGGACCCGAAGGACTGCCTGTTCCTGTGCACGCACGAGCCCTGCTCGCTCTGCCTGAGCGGCATCACTTGGTCGGGCTTCGACAACTTTCACTACCTGTTCAGCCATCAGGATTCGGCCGACAGCTTTGCCATTCCCTACGACATCCAGATCCTGAAGGCGGTTTACGCCGTCCCCGATCCGGATCGCGATTCGGTGCCGTCCGGCCGCGACCTGTACAACCGCACCAACGCCTATTTCACGAGCCACGATATCAGCCAGGCCATTGCCGGCCTTGATCGTGGCAAGAAGGAAAAGCTGACGGCGCGCGTCGACGACATCACCGCGCTCTACGCCGACCTGTCCGCCGTCTATCAGTCAGGCAAGGGCAAGGCCGGCATTCCGATGAGCTGACCGCGCGTAGATTCTGTATGCCGCGCCGAGGTTTAGCGACCGTTCCGGCACAAACGCTTGTGGTGCCTAGCCCCATCTCTTAAGGTCCGGCTAAGGGGCGAACAGGCATCAGGAGGGAGCGGCATGCTCTACGAAACACTCAAGGAAGTCTCCGGCAAGGGCCTTCCCACGAGCGGGCTGTTGCAGGCCGGCAAGTTCACGTCGTACCCGGACGTTGCCGAGCGCGCCGGGCGAATTGCAACCGGTCTCGTCGAGCGCGGCATCGAGAAGGGCACCCCGGTCGGCGTCCTGATGGTCAACGGTCCCGATCTCCTGACCCTCGCCTACGCCATCTTCGCGGCGGGCGGTGTGGCCGTTCCGCTCAACGCCCTCGCACCGCGGGCCGAACTCGCCATGACGGCGCGCAAAGCGCACGTAAAGGCAGTCATCGCTTCCGCCCCCTATGCCGAAGCGGGCGCCAATCTCATCGCCGACCTCGGCGGCGCGGGTCGCTTCCCGCTTTTCGTCTCCGGTGGAACCGGCCGCGACGCCGTGACCGAACTCGAGCGCACGCCCCTCGGTCGCCTCCCGGTCATGGGCCCCGACGATGCGGCGCTCTACATGTTTTCCTCGGGCTCGACCGGCATTCCCAAGGTCGTGCCGCATACCCACGGCGAACTCGATTTCGACAGCCGCCGCGGACGCGAGCGGGGAAACACCCTCCCTACCGACATCCAGATCAACATGATGCCCGGCAGCCACGCGATGGGTTTTCTCAGCGCGCTCTACACCGCCACGGCAAACGCCACGACCTTCTACTGGAGCGACCCGCAGCCCTTCACCTTCTCCAAAGGCCGCTTCGCGCAGGCCATCGACGAAAACAAGGTCACCTTGCTGATGGGCGTGCCGTTCATGTTCGACGCGCTCGCCGCGCTGAAGGAAGAAGTGTCCTTCTCGACCCTGCGCAAGGTTCAGTCCGGCGCCATCGCGCTGCGCGAGGAAACCTTCAACAACTTCAAGGCCCGCTACGGCAAGGACATCGGTCAGAGCTACGGCTCCACCGAATGCCTTGCCATCTCGATCAACAACGACACCACCGATCCAGGCTGGACGTGGGACTCCGTCGGCAAGCCAGTCGATGGCCTGCAACTCTGGATCGAGCCGGTCGAGAACCCATTCGGCCCGCGCTATGGCGAAGTCGTTGTCAGCGCGCCCTGGGTCACCAAGGGCTATCTCGATGCACCAGAGAGCAACAGTTCGACCATCCGCGACGGCAAGTTCTACACCGGCGACCTGGGTGGACTGGGTGACAACGGCCACCTCTACATAAAGGGGCGGCTCAAGCTGCTCATCGAAGTCGCGGGCCACAAGGTCGACCCCTACGAGGTCGAGGAGGTGCTGCTGCACCATCCGGCGGTTGGCGAAGTCTGCGTCGTGGGCGTCAAGGATCCGCGGACCGTTGGTGGCCAGTTGCTGAAGGCTGTCGTCGTGCGCAAGGAAGACGTCGCTGCGGACACATTGGTGCGCTACTGCCGCGAACGGCTGTCTTCGGAGAAGGTGCCGGGCATCGTCGAATTTCGCGACGAACTGCCCAAGAGCGCCGCGGGCAAGGTGCTCCGCGGCAAACTGATGGAAACGGCTTAGGCCGACAGCGGCAGCGATGACGGTTTGGCCGGCAGGCCGAGCTTGCTCTCGACATAGGCAATCAGCGTCGCCGGGGTGGCAAACAGCTCGGCGCCGATATCGCTGTCGGGGATCTTGATCGCGAAGTTCTCTTCCAGAAACTGAATGAGCCCGACCAGATTGATCGAATCAAGCAGCCCGCTGTCCAGCAGTCCGACATCCCGCGTGACCGGCACGCTGGACCCCGCGGCGACGTCGCGGATGTGGTTCATGATCGCTTGTTCGACCTGGCTCATCGCTCAACCCTCGATATTCCTAGTGGATGGGCATAATAACCAATCCTGCCCCGAAAGGGGAAGGTCCGATTGAACCTGAACGGAAACGGTAAATGGCGCTGACCCAGGTGCCCGCAATGGTCGAAACCCGGCCGGTGGGCGAGCAGGAGCGAATCTTCCACTACCTGCACACCATGGGCGGGCTGATTGCCTCGGGCACCAGCCACGTCAGCGGCCCGCTGACGCCGGAACTGCTGCGCCGCGCCATGAACTGGCTGCAGCGTCAGAACCCCATCCTCGCCTCCCACATCCGTTACGAGGGGCACACCTGGCGGAGCGCCCCGCCCTTCTACTTCCCCACGCCGTGGTTCGACATGCGGGGCACAGCCGAAATCCCGATCAGCGTAATCACCGACCCCGATCCAGAAGCGTGGCGCGCGATCGCGCTCAAGGAAGCGAAAACCACCATCAAGGTGGACAAGCGCAAGCTGCCACGCATGCGCCTCGTGCTCGTGCGCCCGCATGAGGGCTCCCAGCACAACCACCTGATCATGACCTTCGACCATGCCATCGCCGACGCCCAATCCGGCAGCATGATGATCGACCAACTGTTCCGCTATCTCGCCGACCCCGAGACGATGGAGAAGCAACCGCCGGTGCAGATCGGCCTGCCCCCGGCGCTCGAGACCGGGCTACCAGCCGCAAGCGGCGAGAAGAAGCCCTACCAACCCGCGATCCGCTTCCCCAAAACCGAAGTCGCCAATCCGGTGAAGGCAAGCCTGTCGGTCGAACGCCGGCTTGGCGCCAACATTGCCGAACCGCTGCGCGCCGCATTGCGCAGCCACAAGGCCACCATGCACGGCGCCATTGGCGCCGCCTTTATGGGTGCCGCGCGCGACAAGTTTGGCATGAAAGAGCTGACGGTACTCTCGACTGTCGAGCTGCGCCGCATGATGAAGCCGCAACTGCCGGTGAGCTCATTCGGCTGCTACATCGATATTCTGCGGACCAAGCATGCGGTCTCGCACGACTTCTGGAAAATGGCCGGTGACGTCTCGTTCAAGCTCATCAACGCCATCGCACGCGACCGGCATAACGCATCGATCCTCAAGATCTTTGGCTGGGACATGTACAAGGCTGAGTTCATCCCGATCCTCACGCATCGCAACCGCATCGACGGTATCGCGATCACCACGGCGGGCGAGTCCTATGCGGGCATCAACTACGGCCCGTTCAGCTTCGAGCAGGGCGGCAGCGGGGGCGTGACGATCGACCTCTTCGGCCCGTCTTTGTTTATCGTCACGACCGAGAAGGAAGGGGCAGTGGATTTGCTCGTCGGCTATCCGGGCTACGTGCTGTCCACGGAGGACGCCGAGGACCTGACCGATCGTGCAATTGCCGAACTCACGGCTGCGGCTGAAGCGGCCTAGGCGCCGACGAACGACGCGGCCACGGCCAACGTTCCCATCGAGAGTGCGAACATCGCGATCAACGCCAGTTTAAGTGCCACAGCTGAACTCCGGTTCGGCAAGTCTTCGGTGCCGTCTGGCGCAAACAATGCGCGGCGGGCCGTCGCGTTCCCGCCACATTGCGGATTTGTCATGCAGCTCTCCCAATCTTAACGGGCGCAACAGCCACCCTGCCCCTATCTGCGTTGTGAGCGGGTGAGCACGCGCGGCCTTCGTCGCGGACCCGCTCAAGGGGAACAAATGACCCAACCCATCCTGACGCGCCGTGGCGCCATTGGCCTGATCGGCATTACCGCAACAGGCGCTCTCGTGAGCCAGCGCGCCTTCGCACAGGAGACGAGTGCCTCGGCGACGAGCGAGAGCACGCTGATGCCCGGCGCGGATGTCTGCGTGATCACGCCCGAGGTGACCGAGGGCCCCTACTACTTCGACCCCAGCCTCGAACGCGCCGACATCACCGAAGGCCACGCCGGCGTATCGACGACTGTTCGTCTGCAGGTCGTCGATGCGATGTGCAAGCCGATTGAGGGGGCGCGCGTCGACCTCTGGCACTGCGACGCCGAGGGGCTGTACTCCGGCTATGCGAGCCAGACTGGCGGTGTCGACACCACGGGCCAGACCTTCCTGCGGGGCACCCGGTTCGCCGATGCCAACGGCATTGCCGCCTTCAATACGATCTATCCGGGCTGGTACGCCGGTCGCACGACCCACATGCACTTCAAGGTCTTCCTCGACACTACCAACGTGCTGACCGGCCAGATCTTCTTCCCCGATGCGCTGAGCCAGTACCTTTACGAGAACGTCGAGCCCTACAAGGCGCGCGGCTCGGAGCGGCAGACCCTCAACAGCAACGACAACATCGCGGCGCAGGCAACGCGTGCGAGCTTTGCCTATGTGAAGGAACTGGCCGACTCCTACCTCGTCGCCATGATCGTCGGCGTCGATCCGGCGGCCACCTCGAGCGGCAATGCGATGGGCGGTGGCGGTGGTCCCGGCGGTCCTCCGCCGGATGGCGGCACTGGTGGCCCGCCCGCCGAGAACACCGCAACCGGTTCGATGGTGCCCGGCACTACCGGCTGAATCAAAAAAGGCGGCCCGGAAGGCCGCCTTTCTCATTCATGCCGTGGCGCGCGCGCCCGGCTTGTTCTGGCTCCGTCCGCGCGGACGATTGCCCTGGCGAGCCTTCGGCGGCACCGGACTGCCGGTACCCGTCGGGCTTTCCCACCACGGTGCCTTGGGAGCGGTCGCTCCGGCATCGCGCCGCGGTGCGGCCGGCTTGGCGCTATTGCCAGCAGGCTTCCGCTGGCCGCCGCGCTGCTCGGCTATCGCCGCTTTCTTGGCGCCCGAGAAGTGACGGCCCGCATTGCGTTGCGGCCGCTGCTCGTTGGTGCGTCCTGCCGGCGCGCCCTGCCCGCGATGCGGCTTGCGCTCTTTCGGCGCCTGCAGGATCGGCTGCTTGAGATCGCCGCTTACCGGCAGCGTGCGGCGGATCAGCCGTTCGACATCCCGCAGCTTGTCGCGCTCGGTGCCGTCGCACAGCGTTATCGCAAAGCCAGACGCGCCATTGCGGGCGGTACGTCCGCTGCGGTGCACGTAGTTCTCGGGGTCATCGGGCAGTTCGTAGTTGATGACGTGCGTGATGTTCGGCACGTCGATGCCGCGCGCCGCGATATCCGTCGCAACGAGGATGCGAACCTGGCCCGAGGTGAAGCCCTTGAGCGCCGCCTGTCGAGCATTCTGGCTCTTGTTGCCGTGAATAGCCGCAGCGGTATGCCCGTCGATCGCCAGGTTCTTGGTCACGCGGTCGGCGCCATGCTTGGTGCGCGAGAAGATGATGACCTTGGCCAGCGCCGGGTCATCCAGCAGCTTGTTAAGCTCATCGCGCTTCTGCTTGGAACCGGCGAGGATCACCCGCTGATCGAGCGTACCGACAGTGGTCGCCGGCGGGCTCGCTTCGACGCGCACCGGCTCGTTGAGCAGGCCCTTGGCGAGTTCGGCAACTTCCGGCGCCATGGTGGCCGAGAACAGCGCCGTCTGGCGACGCGGGCCGATGGCGGCCGCGATCTTCTTGACCGGGTGGATAAAGCCCATGTCGAGCATCCGGTCGGCCTCGTCCAGCACCAGCCAGCGCGTCTCGTTGAGCTTGATCTTGCGATCGTCGAGCAGGTCCATCAGGCGGCCCGGCGTCGCGATCACGACGTCTACGCCGCGCGCGATCTTGGTCACCTGCGCATGACGCGACGTACCACCAAGGACGAGGACGGTAGAAATCCGCTGCCCGGCAAGCTTGACGAGCACTTCCTCGATCTGCACCGCGAGTTCGCGGGTCGGCGCGAGGATCAGCGCACGGGTCGTCATCGGGTTCGACCGGCCTTTGATGGCGGCCATGCCTGCAAGGATCGGCAGCACGAAAGCGGCAGTCTTGCCCGAGCCGGTCTGTGCGATGCCGAGAATATCGCGGCCCTGCATCTGCGGCTCGATCGCCTTCGCCTGGATCGGCGTCGGTGTGACGAAACCGGCCTTGTCGAGCGCTCCAAGGAGCGTCTGCGGCAGGCCCATCGTCGTGAAGTTAGTGTGGTTCATTCGAAACTTTCATTGGCGCACCCGGACCATGCGGGTACGCGTTCGTCGCGCTCTGGGCGACGAGACAAACAATGCATTCGGGCGATGGGATCATCGCGCGGTGCGTTCAAACCCGGGATGGTCTCCGGGTCACTTCGCCGCTCACCGCAATCGATCGATAAGAAGAGAAGCTGTGCCACGCTATGTGCAGATGCGCCTTTGGCGCGAAGGCTCTGCCGTGGACTTGAGCGGCATATGGAGCAGATGGCCGCGATTTGCAAGGACAAACCGCCAATTGGCAGCCATGCGCCCGGTCAGATCGGCCGCTCGAGCGGCCGCGAAACGAGGTCCACCTTCACTTCCGCGAAGGGCTGCGGCACCAGTGCGAAGGCGATGCGGACGGTGATATCCGGCCCCACCACAGGCGGCGCCGGCATGAGGATTGCGCCGGTCACCAACACTGCAGCGACGAATGGGCCGGCTTGCGCCAGTTTCCGCCGATGCCTCTGGTAAACGATCCGCAACGCCAACACGACACGCATCCTTGTGGGATGCTGGCTCATAGCAGAGGACGCGGCGCTGGAGTCCGGCGACCCCTTGGCGTGGTGGAGGAAGCGCTAACGCCGTTCTACTGGCGGACCGCCGAGAACGAGGCGATCACCGGCGCGTTGGTGGGGTTCGCCGGGTCCGTCCGCAGCACCGTGCCGAGAATGGTATCGGGGATACCCGTGGCTACCGACCAGGACGGCACGAGATAGCCGAAATAGTCGTAGTTGAAGGTCTTGCCCTGGATTTCCGCCGTGCCCGTCAGCCGGATCGTTGCACCCTGCTTGGCCGCATAACGTGCCACACCCGAGAGATTGTAGCTCACGCCTGTTCCGGTACGGGTGCCGCTGATGCTGCCGTTGGACTCCGTCAGCGTCAGTTCGTTGAGCCCAAGGGCAAGCTGGCCGAGCGATTTCCGCGGATCGTTGCTGATGTCGAAGCTGCGGTACACCCACTTGCCCGCGAACGCGCCCGCTGTCGCAAGCAGCTGCAGCGAAGGCGGAGCCGCCTGCGCGAATGCCGCCATCGGAATGGTCACGACGCCAACCGGCACCGCCAGCGCTGCAATGAGCGCCGCCCAGGCCATACCTGTCTTGAGCTTGTTGAGCACGACTTCCCCCGCAAAAGGCCTCGCCAACCGGGAGATTAGCAGAGCCAGGGGCGCCGGTGCCAACAATGTTAATCAAAGGTTAACGACGCGGTTGGCCAAGCGGCTGTAGCGCGCTCGCGCGGAACCGCTTGGCCAGAGCAAGAAAAGAACATCGGTTGGCCAAGCGGCTGTAGCGCGCTCGCGCGGAACCGCTTGGACAAGAGAAGGAAAGTACAGGGGGGCCGCAAAAGCTCGGGCGCTAAATCCCGCCGTACCAGTCGTAGCCGTGATCTTCCCAGTAGCCGCCCTGCCCCTGCCCGAACCCGGCGAAATTGTCGACCAGCTCGATCGTGTGGACGAACTTTGGCTGCTTGTAGCCGAGCGCCCGCTCGATCCTGACGCGCACTGGCGCGCCATTCGACACCGGCAGCGCCGCATCGTTCAATCCATAAGCAAGGATGGTCTGCGGATGGCTGGCATCGATCAGGTCCGAGCTCTCGTAATACGGCTCCGCCCCCGACAATCCGCCGCCCATGCTGTCGTAGCAATGATAGACGCAGAACCGCGCCGTCGGCTTTACGCCGGCCGCTTCCAGCACCGGCCCAAGCTGCGTCCCGGTCCATTTGGCGATGCAGCTCCAGCCCTCGACGCAGTCGTGCCGCGTGATCTGCGTGCGTGCCGGCATGTTCTGAAGTTCGGTCAGCGACAGGTTGAGCTCGCGCTCTACCAATCCGGTCACCTTCAGGCGGTAATCGGCGAAGCCGGTATCCACCATCGCCTGGTACTCTGGCGTCTTGGGATCGGTCGAACCGTTCGGCCGCTGCCCCTGCCGAATCTCGCTCGGCGCATATTCGCGCGCCAGCGACTGCGTGCCGGCGAGGGCACGCTGCACCTGGTAGGTCAGCGAGTTGGCGCGCTCGAGGAAATCGCGCCCGGCGCTGTCGCGCTTGTTGAGCACGGAGTCGAACTGGTCGCATCCGGCCAGCACGAGGCTCGATGCGCCGATTGCCGATGCGGTGAGGAAAGTTCGGCGGCTGACGATCAGGCCCATCTCAGTGCTCCCCGTCTTTCTCGTGCGGCACGTTGCTCCGGTAGTAACCGGTGATCATCGAGCGCAGTTCGTTGAGCGGATTGGCCAGCACCACCATGATGATGTGGACGATGAAGAACAGCACGAGCGCCACCATCGTGAAGAAATGGATCGTGCGTGCCGTCTGCCGGCCGCCGAACAGATCCAGCAGCCACGGCCAGGCCGCATCCATCGTCGGCGACATGGTGAGGCCGGTCAGGATGATCAGGGGGAACAGGACCACGAACACAGCGAAGTAAGCGAGCTTCTGCAAAGGCGAGTAGCTCTTGCCGTGCTCGAAGCGCAGCCGGATGTGATCGATGATGTCGCGCGGCAGCCCGCGCAAATCGCGCGGCTTGAGGATGATGTCGCGCCACAGGTGCCCACTCGCAATCGCGTTGATCAGCCACACGGCCAGCGACCCGACGAGGATCCACGCAAAGAAGAAGTGCACCACACGCCCGCTTCCGAGGTCGCGATAGGAGGGGATCGTGGCCCACCCTGGAAAGGCCGTGAACACCGGCCGATCCGCCGGTCCGCTGACACCCAGCACACCGGTCGTATCGAACACGTGTCCGAAGATCTTCGTCTCGCCGACCGCACTGTCGCCACGCCGCAAAGCGTAGATGTCCAGAATGGAGTTCTCGAATTCAAAGCCGGATTGCTGGCCGATGTAGAGATTGGGTCGCGCGTTGAAAATCTGCAGCCCCGACAGGAGCAGGAAGAACATCGCCACCGCCCACACCCAATGGGTCACACGCGTCAGCGGCAGCTGCCGATAGATCAGCCCGGGCTCGACACGGCTCACCGCGCGATCGTTGGAGATCATCCCCGTAAGAGAACCGAGCAGTGCAAGCACAACCGGTGTGAACACCAGCCAGCCCATCTGCTTCGATACAATGCATCCCGCGAGCCAGAACAACATGCCCGTAAGAGCAATCGCTCCGCCCAGCCCAAGTCGCGGCAGCATCAGCACCGCACCGGCAATCATGAAGACTGCCCCGGCACCGAAGAGCGAGAGCGCCATGGGGTCCGTGGTCGCGATAGCCCCAAGGCCCGCCATCGTACCCGGAGCGACAAGCACAAGCAGTATAGTGACGACGCCGACCGCGCCGCCTGCACCGGCGAGAACAACGGCCGTCGTTCGAGCGCCCGGCTGCGGCATGGCGCCCATCGGCGCGCTCTGGTCCATAACGGTCATGCCCTGCCCCTCACGCTGCATCGCGTTGCTGACAGAAACGGCACCGTTTCGGACCGAGTTTCAAGTCACGCTTCGGGCAAGCCCGCGTGAAGTCACCGAAAATCAGGCGCGCGCGGCCCAGTTGATGCCGCGGCGCAGGATCGTCGCCATCGCAGGGACTTCGAACTCGGTCGATTTGTGTCCCATCGTGGAATGGAACACCCGCCCCTCGCCATACTGTCGCTTCCAAACCACCGGCATCACGACGCCCTTGGTCCAGGCGACGTGCTCGCCGCTGAACGTCGTGGTCGCAAGCACCTCAACCGATGGGTCTATGTGCATGTAGTACTGCTCGGACGTGTAGGGGAACGACGCCGGGATGCCCTGCATAATCGGATCGTCAGGCTTGGTCACGTCGACAGTGTAGTCGATGATGTTGCCGGGATGCGCCACCCATTGGCCACCCACGACGAACTGATACTCCACGGACTCGCGGAACGCGTCGCTCATCCCGCCATGGTGGCCGGCCAGCCCCACGCCGCCTTCCACCGCTTTGGCGAGATTTACGGCATGGTCGCGCTCGATCTTGCTCATCGTATAGATCGGCACGATCAGCGACAGGTCTGCAATCGAGGGGTCGCCAAACACTGCCGGGTCGGTCTCGACGCGCACGGAGAACCCGTCCTCGTGCAGCCAGCGCCGGTAGATGGCGGCGCACTGCTCGGGATCATGTCCATCCCACCCGCCACAGACGATCATTGCACTACGCATTTACTAGCCTCCGCTCAAAGCGCCGAGACCTTACCGAAATGCATCGGAGGCGCCAGCCCCCATCACGATTGACGTGCGAGATCAGGCTCGAGGCGAGAGCAGTCCGACAAAATGCAGCTGCCGATCGGCAAGCCACGAGATCGGCGGGAGATAGACGCCAACCTTTTCGTTGCTCGACACCAGATCGAGGCCGGACGACGAGAACACTGCCTGCCATTCGGCCCGGCTGAGATAGTTGCACGGCATCGGCACGCCGTCGCCGAAATTGCCCACCCAGTCCATCGCCTCGAGCACCTGCTGCGCCAGGAAACCCTCGCGCAGATGATCCTTGATCACCACGCCCTTGCGCGCAACGCGGCAAGCCTCGCGCAGCACCGGCACGGGGTCCACCGTATGGTGCAGCACATCGACGATGGTCACGTAATCGAAGCTCTTGTCGCTATAGGGCAGCGTCACACCGTCATACTGCTTCACCGGTACGAGCGTCTTTGCACGCGGCACGATGTCGACACCCTCGACTGCAAGGTCGGGCCTGAGCTTCATCAGCGAGAAGGCAATCTGTCCGTCGCCGCATCCGAGATCGAGCACCGAGCCGCCGTCGGGGATCGTCTTGGCCAGATGCCGCGACAGCACATGCGCGCGGCGCCGCACCAGTGGCGAATTGTGTCCCGAGAGCATGAACGACTTGCGGTCAAAGCGGAACGAGTCGCGGACCATTTTCACCTCTGCCTGCATCGGGAAAGCCCAGCTCCTCAGCACCATGAAATTCACACCGGCCGTGAGGCCGATCACCAGCATCGCGGCAAAGGGCGGCGGCAGCTGCACCACGCCATAGGCGATGTACGAAAACACCGTCGCCAGCAGCAGTGCCGAGAGCTGCACCGTCATGTAACGGGGCAGCGCCGTCGCGTGCGGTGCGTCCGACGCAAAGGTGAAGCGCCGGTGCAGCAGGTAAACCGGCACAACGAAGACCGCATAGCAGAGCGCACTCACCACCCAGTTGGGCAGGCCTGTTGGTACCGCCATCGCCGCCGTCGAGAGCAGCACGAAGCTGCCCGCGGCGATACTTCCGATGAGGAGGAAAGAAACGAGCTGGCGACCCGCAGCGCTGCGCAGCGCGGGCATTGCGCTCGCGCGCATCAGGCTTTCGAGGGAATGGCTCACGGTCGGTCCTGCCGGCGCGCAAACCACGCCAGCCGGCAGGAAACACTCACAGCTCTTGAGATTCGGTGAAAATCAGCGGGCGCGCGCCAGTTGGCGCCAGGCCAGTAGGATGATCACCGCACCCACCACGGCCGTCACAAACCAGCTGAAACCATAGGGTTCACCCGACTGGAACAGCCCAATCGCTTGGCCGAGCAGCGTCGCAAGCAGCGCGCCGACGATGCCCAGCACCGTCGTCAGGATGAAACCGCGCGGAGAGGGCCCGGGCGTGATCGCACGCGCCACGATACCTGCCAGAAAACCAACGATGATAGCCCCGAGCCAGCCCATTTCACGCCTCCGCCAACAATTGGCATCGGCATAAATGGTCCCATGACCATCTGGTTGCAAGACCAGGTGGCGGCGCGGTTCAGGCGGTCGAAAGTTCCGCGTGCTGGGCGTCCGACACCATGGCGAGGTCCAGGACCTTCTGCAGGTTGGCGGCATGGCGAAAGCTGGGCTCGAGATTCTTGCCGGCTTTCACCGCCTGGGCGAAACGCTGGTAGTTCGTCTCCACCGGCTCGACCGCCATTTCCTTCCAGTCGCCCGTCTCGATGTCGTCGCCGAGGCAGACCTTCAGCTTGCTCCAGTCGTGCCGATGCTGCACCTCGACGCCGCCGCGCTCGCCATAGACGCGCAGCCGCAGCTCGTTGAAGTGCCCCGTCGCCCAGCGCGTCGCGTGAACCACGCCGAGTGCACCGTTGGAGAAATCCACCGACATAGTGAAGCTGTCATTGGCATCGAGATCGTAGTCGCCAATCTTGTTGCCCGGCGCCTTGTCGAACGCCTTGAGCCGCGCGAAGACGTGCTCGATGTCCATGCCCGCGCCATACGACGCGAAGTCGAGGATATGGATGCCGATATCGCCAAGCACGCCGTTGCTGCCGTGCTTCTTGCTGAGCCGCCACAGCCAGCGGCTCTCCGTGCGCCAGTCGCCCCACGCCTTCGAGCTCAGCCAGCTCTGCAGGTAACTCGCCTCGACATGCTTGACCGCGCCGATCTGTCCCGACGTGACGATCTCGCGCGCCTTCTGCAACTGCGCGACATTGCGGTAGGTCAGGTTGACCATGTTCACGAGGCCGGCCTTCTCGGCGACCTCGGTCATCTCCATCGCCTTGATGTAATCGGTCGCCAGCGGCTTCTCGCAGAACACGTGCTTGCCCGCTTTGAGCGCGTCGATAGACGTCGGGTGGTGTGCCGGATCAGGTGTCACGTTCGCCACCGCATCGAATTCGCCCCAGGCGAGGGCGGCGTTCAGTGAGGCGAAGCCATTGCTGATATTATGCGCCGCATTGAAGGTCGCGAGGCGTGTGGGGTCCGTATCGACGCCGCCTACCAACGTAACGCCGTCGATGGCGGCAAAATGCTTGGCATGCTGGCTGGCCATGCTGCCGGTGCCGAGAATGAGAAGGCGCATACTGGTGTTCCCTGCCGGTCCCTTTGGGCCGTTGCTATTTCTTGTTGCCCCATTCGATGGCGCTCTGTTGCTGATGGCTGTTCAGCTTGGCGCCCCGTTCGACTATCTTTTCGATTGCCTGATCTACCGGCGTGTTCGGCGCCTTCATCAACTCGGCGTGACGCTCGGTGTTGAACGCCCAGTTCACCGAGTTGCGCAGCACCTGACCCACCGTCTTGTCGTGATAGGTCGGATAGGTTTCGTGACCCGGACGGAAGTAGAAAATGTTGCCCGCGCCGCGACGATAGGTGAGGCCCGAGCGGAACACTTCGCCGCCCTGGAACCACGAGACGAACACCGTCTCGAGTGGCTCCGGCACGGTGAACGGCTCGCCGTACATTTCTTCGGTTTCGAGCTCGAAAAAGCGCGGCAGGCCCTTGGCGATCGGATGGCCCGGGTTGACCACCCAGAGCCGCTCCCGCTCACCCGCCTCGCGCCAATGCAGGTTCGCCGGCGCACCCATCAACCGCTTGAATATCTTCGAGTGATGCCCGGAATGGAGCACGATCAGCCCCATGCCCTGCCACACCCGCGCCGCCACGCGCTCGACGACCGCGTCTTCTACAAGATTGTGAGCCGCATGGCCCCACCAGAGCAGCACGTCGGTTTCGTCGAGCTTCTTTTCGGTCAGCCCATGTTCCGCGTCCTGCAGCGTCACGGTCGACGCCTGGATGTTTTTGTCCTCGCCCAGCAGTGCAGCGATCTGCCCGTGCATCCCCTTGGGATAATTGTCGGCGACCGCCTGGTTCTTCTGCTCGTGAACGTTCTCGCCCCAAACTGTGGCTCGGATCGGCATCGGACATCTCCTTGAAGTATGGCCAAGGGCCGCCTGCGGCCTCTTTGCGCCCTGATATCGGGCGGTCGTTCGCACCGCCATGCGGCGAAACGCAACCGCCCGTGATTTGGTTGACTAGGCGCGGGCCAGCGGCTTTCCGTCCTTGTCGAAGCGATAGACCATGCCCTTTTGCGGGCGAACGGTAATCGGCTCGTCGGGCTGGTGCTTCTTGGTGCCGTCTTCGCGCACGATCAGCGGCTCAGATTCGCCGATATCGACATAGACATAGCTGTCAGAGCCGAGATTTTCCGAGTGAACGACCTTGCCCGTCCATGAGCCTTCCCCGGCTCCGATGGCAATATGCTCGGAGCGCAGGCCGATGGTCTGTGCGCCGTAGCCCGCTGCGCGCTGGCCATTGACGAAGTTCATCTTCGGCGAGCCGATGAAGCCGGCTACGAATAGCGACTGCGGATCCTCGTAGAGCTCGATCGGCGTACCGACCTGCTCGATGATGCCGTCACGCAGCACGCAGATGCGGTCTGCGAGCGTCATCGCCTCGACCTGGTCGTGCGTCACGTAGATCATCGTGACGTTGTTCATCGAGTGATGAAGCTTGGCGATCTCGAGACGCGTGGCAACACGCAACGCCGCATCGAGGTTGGACAGCGGCTCGTCGAACAGGAACACCTTGGGGTCGCGTACGATGGCGCGGCCGATAGCGACACGCTGGCGTTGGCCGCCCGAGAGCTGCTTGGGAAGGCGCTGCAGGTACGGGGTGATCTGCAGCAACTCAGCCGCTTTCTCGACGCGCACCTTGATCTCGTCCTGGCCGGCCTTCTGCAGTTGCATGCCGAACGCCATGTTCTCGTACACGGTCATATGCGGGTAGAGCGCGTAGGACTGGAACACCATCGCGATGCCGCGCTGCGACGGCGCGAGAGCATTCACCACCTGCCCGTCGAAACTGAGTGTACCGCCGGTGATGTCTTCAAGCCCGGCGATCAGCCGCAGCAAGGTCGACTTGCCGCAGCCCGACGGGCCGACGAACACCATGAACTCGCCGGACTTGATGGTCAGGTCCACGCCCTTGATGACGTCGACCACGCCGAAGGACTTGCGGACGTCTCTGAGTTGCAGTTCGGCCATGAGCGTTACCCTTTGACGCCGCCGGCGGTGAGGCCGGACACGATCTTGCGCTGGAAGATGAGGACGAGCACCACGAGTGGCACCGTGACGATAACCGAGGCAGCCATGATGGAGCCCCACGGAATTTCAAACTGCGTGCCGCCCGAAAGCAGCGCGATTGCCACCGGCACCGTGCGCGTATCGTTCGACACCGTGAAGGTCAGCGCGAACAGGAACTCGTTCCATGCCGCGATGAAGGCAAGCAGGCCGGTCGTGACCAGTGCCGGCCACATCAGCGGCATGAACACCCGCGTGATGATGATCCACGGCGAAGCCCCGTCGACGATCGCGGCTTCTTCTATCTCCAGCGGCAGGTCGCGCATGAACGTAGTCAGCACCCACACCGTAAACGGCAACGTGAAGATGGTGTAGCTGAAGATCAGCGCCCACGGCGTGTTGTAAATGCCGAGGAAGCGGATCACTTCGAACAGCCCGGCGAGCACCGCGATCTGCGGGAACATCGAGACAGCAAGGATCGTCATCAGCAGGATACCCCTGCCCCGGAACCGCACGCGGCTGAGTGCGAACGCCGCAGTGATGGCGAGCAGCAGCGCGAGCAGCACCACCAGCGTCGCGACGAAGATCGAGTTCAGCAGGTTGCGCGGGAAACTGCCGACGCTGAGCACCGACACGTAGTTGGCGAAGCTCACATTCTGCGGCCAGTAGGTGACGCGGAACAGGTCGGTGCCGGTTTTGAGGCTGGTCAGGATCGCGTAGTAGAACGGAAACACCGCAATCACGACGATCGCGATGACGGCGATGTAGAACAGGACGCTCTTTGTGATCGCCCAGAGGTTCAGCGTGCTTCCCATCATCTGTCTCCGTCGAAGTTGACGCGACCAAGCCAGATATAGAGCGTCGTGAACAAGGCGATGATCAGGAACAGCAGCGTCGACTGTGCCGAGCCCTGCGCGAAGTTGTCGAACTGGAACAGGTTTTCCTGGCTCAGGATCGACATCGTCTTCGTCGCCTTGCTGTTCGGCGTCAGCACATAGATCAGATCGAAGATGCGCAGCGCGTCAAGCAGGCGGAAGATGATCGCCACCATCAACGCGGGACGCACCAGCGGCAGCGTCAGCCGGAAGAACACCTTTATCGGGTGAACGCCGTCGACTTTCGCAGCCTCGTAGATGTCTTTGGGAATGGTCTGCAAGCCGGCAAGGATCAGCAGTGCCATGAACGGCGTCGTCTTCCAGATATCGACGAACAACACCGCGGTCATGGCAGTGTCCACCGAAGCCGTCCAGGCGACCTTGGAGCTGATGATGTGCAGGTTCAGCAGCACGTCATTGATGATGCCGAACTGGTCGTTCAGCATCCACGACCACATCTTGGCCGAAACGATCGTCGGGATCGCCCACGGAATGAGAATGGCGGCGCGCACGATGGCACGGCCCTTGAATTCAGCATTGAGCACCAGCGCCACGAGCATGCCGAGCACGGCCTCGAAGAACACCGAAGTCAACGCGAAGCGGACCGTGTTGTAGACCGCGTTCCACCAATCGGGGTCGGCGAGCACGCCGCGCCAGCGGACTGCGCCACTCGGCAGCACCTGCATGCGCAGATAGTTGCCGAAGCCAATCCACTGCGCGTCATAGAGCGTGTTGAGCTTGGCGTCGGTGAACGAGAACCAGACGGAACGGAGCAGCGGCCACCCGGCCACAACCGCAAGCGCGATCATCATGGGAAGAAGGAACCAGCGGACTGCGCGCAGGCGCTGTGCCATCAACTGGGAGCGTTGCTGAGTCCGCGGAAGCGGAATCGTGCCTACAGTTTCTGCCGCCATTTCCCCCTCGCACAAAAAGCTCGCATCGGTCTTGCCCGCCGATGCTTAGCCTCCGGGACGTTACGCCCCGAAGGCTGTCTTGTCTTTAGGCTTAGCTGCCGAGCAGATCGGTCAGGTCGGCTTCGAGGCCGGCCAGGTTATCCGCTGCCTTGCCGTTGCCCGACAGGGTCTCGTGCACGGCGGACCAGAACAGCGAGCTGACCTCGTTGTACTTGGCACCGGCACCGACCGACGGACGCGGTACGGCGTTCTGGAAGACTTCCTTCCAGAGCGGGATGATCGGTGCCGCCGCTGCGACTTCCGGATCGTCATAGGTCGCCATGAGAGTCGGCAGGTTGGTCAGCTCGATAGCACGATGCTTCTGCTCGTCGGGCGAGGACAGGAACTTGACCAGTCGAATGGCTGCTTCCTGATCCGGGGAATACTTCGACACGGCGAGGTTCCAGCCACCCAGCGTTGCTGCGGAACCGGCGCCCTCGCCGTCCCCCTTGGGCAGGGTTGTCACGTCGAACTTGCCCTTGATGGCGGAGTCGGCGCTGTTGCCCAGGCTGTAGGCGTAGGGCCAGTTGCGCATGAACACGGCATTGCCGACCTGCCACACACCGCGGCTCTCTTCTTCACCGTACGACAGCACGCCTTCGGGGGCGATCGTGCCGATCCAAGTCGCAGCGCGATCGATGGCCGCCGCGGCCTGCGGGTTGTTGATCGACACGGTCCCATCGGGCTCGACGATCTGGCCGCCGCCGTTCGACTTCACCCACTCGAGGGCGTCGCAGGTCAGGCCTTCATAGGCGTTGCCCTGGAACACGAACCCCACATGTCCTTGTTTCCGGCAGCGCGCTCGCCATCCATCACGGTCTTGGCGGTCGCGGCCATTTCGTCCCAGGTCGTCGGAACCGGCAGATTGTACTTCTCGAGCAGATCCTTGCGGTAATAGAGAGCCGGCGCATCGGTGAACGACGGCAGAGCCACGAGCTTGCCGTTCACCGTCTGGGAAGCGACGATCGCCGGGAAGTAGCCGCCGATGATGTCCTTGGTCGCCTCAGTGAGATCCGTGAACTGGTCGGCGAGTTGCGGCGCCCAGATCACGTCCGTGGTGTAGACGTCGATGTCGGAATTGCCGGCGGCGAGCCACAGGCGGTACTGACCGAACTGGTCGGACGTCGAGGACGGCATGGGGACGATCGTCACCTTGTCGCCGGGATTGGCGGCCTGGTAGCGATCAATCTGAGTTTGCAGGAACTGAAGGCCGTTGCCGGTGTCGCCGAGCACGATCTGAAGGTCGGCAGCCTGAGCGGTAGCGGCAATCGAGATGCTCGCGAGAAGGCCTGCGACCAGTGTTCTGATTTCATTGATAGTCCTCCCTAGGGGGCTTGTTGCGCTGGGAGGGCAGCCAAGCATGACAAAGGCGCCCGCAAAGGCGTCTTCAAGCGCTGTCTGGCATTCCTCCCAAAAAGCGCCGGTCCAAACATTCCAAAGCGCTTTGGCCGTAAACCTATCGCCCTCGCTCCAAAACTGTCAAGCGTGGTCCGAAGGAATTTCTTTACACTTCTTGGGTCGATGTAGATTTACCATGTATTTTCAATCATTTGATCCGCCTCTTACGCGCGCCCGCGCGAGCCCGGCATCCTTCTGATCTTGAGGTACGCACATCACGGCACCCTGCCCCTTGCATATCGATTTGAAATCGCTTTGGATTGGCGCTTGAGCGTGCCAACCGGGTCAACCCGCGGCGCCGCCAGGCCGCGTCTGGTTAAGCCGCCGCGCGGTGACGGAGGGGAATAGTCTGCGATGAATCTCAAGGAGCTCGCGAGCAGTCTCGGGCTGTCCCAGACTACGGTTAGCCGCGCCCTCAACGGCTATCCCGAGGTCAACGAGACCACGCGACTGCGCGTCGTCGAGACCGCGTCCCGTCTGGGCTATCGCGCCAATGCCAGTGCCCGCCGCCTTGCCACGGGTCGGGCCGGCGCCTTCGGGTGGGTGCTGCGCGCCGAGAGCTATGGTCCGCACACCACGGAGTTTCTCGGCGGCCTCGCCGAGCGCCTGTTCCACGACGAAATCGACGTTCTCGTCTCGACGGTCGAAACCGCTGAGGAAGAACTGGCCAATTATCGCCGTGCCGTAGCGAGCAAGAAGGTCGACGCGTTCATTCTCGCCTCCCCCTACCCTGGCGATCCGCGCGTTCAGGAGTTGAGCAAGCTCGGCGTGCCCTTCCTGCTGCATGGCCGCAGCGATGGCACGCCGCCACACGCCTGGCTCGACATCGACAACGCCGGCGCGATGGAGCGCGCCACCAATCATCTACTCGATCTCGGTCATCGCCGCATCGCGATGATCAACGGCCCGCGCGGCATGACCTTCGCCAACGATCGTGAGAACGGCTACCGCGCTGCGCTCATCGGCCGTGGCATAACCCCGACGCCGGCCTATGTGATCAACTCGCAGTTCACCGACGAAATGGGCTTCCGCCACGCGCAGTCGCTGCTCGAGCGAAATCCGCGGCCGACGGCGTTTCTGGCCGGTTCGATGATGACCGCGCTCGGCATCTTCCGCGCCATCCGCTCGGCTGGCCTGACCCTCGGCAAGGACGTCTCCATGATCGCCCACGACGACGTCTTCCCCTACCTCAACGCCGACACAATGGTCCCTTCGATGTCGACGACCCGCTCTTCCATCCGCGCGGCAGGCACGCGCATCGGCGAACTGCTGATGCAGCTCGTCGCAGGTAAAGCCGCTGCCGAAATCCACGAAGTCTGGCCGGTCGATCTCGTGCTGCGCGAGTCCACCGGTCCCGCGCCGGAATGACGCTCTAGCTGGGCAAGAGCCGCAGGTGGTTGTCGAACCCGAAGTCGAAGCTCTGTGCGCCAGCCTCTGAGCCTGCAAACCCGGTGGTCGCCCCCAGTCCGCTTGACGCCACGAACCCCTGCCGGTCGGGCGCAATCCCGCAGCCGCTCTTGAGCGTGAGGATAGAGGCTGGCTTGGTGCCCATGGCATCAATGGCAAGGATCGTATCGCCCTCGGGCGACGACACCGCAATCTGCGATCCATCCGCTGACGATGCCAGCGATCCGACATAGTTCCTGAGGTCGCGCAGCGTTCCCTCCGGCAATTCGATCAGCCGGATTTCGCCATCCAGAGTTGCATACCCCACCAGCTGCGGGCTCATCGCCGTATCGCCGCGGAACTGGCAGCCGAACCACACCCTACCCCGCGCATCGACGGCCATGTGCCGGATCGAGAGCTGGTGCAGCTCGTCCGCGAGTTTGAGTTGCCCGATCAAGCGTCCATCGCGCCGGTCGACAAAGCACAGCGACGGTTCCATCGTCGCAATGTTGAGCTCCTGCCGCCCATAGTCCGGATGCGTCTCGATCCCGCCATTGGCTACCGCAAAGGTCACCCCGTCGGGCATCAGCAGCATCTCGTGCGGCCCTGTGCCGAATGTGTCGAACTCACCGAGCCGCTTGTAGCCCCCAGACACGTCATAGACTCCGATCACGCCGCGCGCTGCGTCGAAATCGTTCTCCGTCGCGTAGAGTAGTTTTCCGTCGGGCGAGAACACGCCGTGACCGAAGAAGTGCCGGCCCTCGACACTGGCGATGGTCTTCGCCTGCGCCTTGCCCGCCGGGTCGAACACCACCGCGAACGTGCCCGGTTGCCGCGCGAACACCCCGGCGCGCCCAACCACCGGAGACCACGTCACATCATGCCCGCGATCCGGCAGGTCGATCGCTGCGATCAGCTTGCCGGTCTCCGTCACCAGAGCGGCACCAAACGCACCGGCCGACCTTTGCGTCGCCGTCGCAAACACCAGCTCTGCCTCTGCCAGCGCTTCAGCGCGCTGCGGCAGCAAGGCGGCCGCGAACCCGGCGCCCGCAGCCTTGAGAAATGCACGACGCTGCCACATCGTCAGTCTCCGTCCAGCGCCGAAAAGCCAACCGACAGTCCAAGCGCCGCGGCGAGGTTCTCGCCTAGCAGTGTGTCCAGCGACTTGGTCACGATGACCAGATAGCGCAGTCCCTTGAGCTGCTCCTCACCGACGGCTTCACCGGTGATCCCGTCGAGCCGCGCAACCCCGCGCTCGGCATTGGAGAATTCAAACAGTGCTCCGTTGGATACCCACTCGTTATCCTTTCCGATGGCTTCAGGCAGACGGGCTGCATTGAAGAATGCCTCCATCCCCTCGAAATTCGCCGCGAGTGTCGATGCCGTCATGCCTGATCGCCAGAACAGCGCCGATTTCGGCTTCGCTGCGCCCTGCGCATCGCCGATGATCGGCGTGACGCGCTGATCACGGATCGCCTCGGTGCCGTGGATGAGTGTCGCCGCGAGCTTCTCGAGCACCTCGGTGCTCGTCCGATAATCGTCGTATTCCGCCTTCGGGTCGAGCAGGTGCCTGGCCACACCGACTGGGTCGGCCCACTCGGCGTCGACATTAGCGGCCATATCCGAAATCAGCGTCGAACTGGCGAGCGCGTAGCGGCACCGATAGTCGTCTCCAGTGGCAAGGGCGTCCGATCCGGTCCCGAACAACAGATACTCGAGCGCCACAAGACCCTGCATTGCGACCGACTTGCCCCCGAGCGTATCGGATGACGCTGCCGTCTCGTCTTTCTCGGCCAGCGCACCCTGCACCTGCCGCAGCGCGATCCCCTTGCGGTCGGGCCAGAACAGCAGCCGCTCCAGCCGGTCGCCCACTCCGAGTGGGCCGATACGAACGAACTCGACCTTGGAGAACGCAACCACCGTCGATTTGAACTGGCTCTGCCCTGATGCCAGCGCCTCCGAACTCGGCTGCTTGCACAAGGCTTCGACGGTGAGCCGCAGCGATCCGGCCTCTTCCGCGAATTGATGGAACGCCGGACGGATGTAGCCGTCGATTGCTGCCTGCGCGATATCGCGCTCGGGCAACAGCGACGCCTCGGCGGCCGGTGAGGACATTATCAGCGCCGCCACCAGGGTGAGGACACGCATCACAGCGACTCCAGGAAAGCGAGCAGATCGTCGCGCTCGGACTTCGACATTTGCATGAAAGCTTGTTTGGCTTTCTCGGCCTCGCCGCCGTGCCAGAGGATCGCCTCGGTCAGGTTGCGAGCGCGCCCATCGTGCAGGAACAGAGTGTGCTCGGATACGGTTTCGGTCAGCCCGATCCCCCAGAGCGGTGGTGTCCGCCACTCGAAGCCGTCGGCGACCCCTTCCGGCCGATGGTCTGCCAGCCCCTCACCCATATCGTGCAGCAGCATATCGCTGTAGGGCCAGATCAGCTGGAACTTGTGCCCCCTGGTCTCGGCCTTGCGCGACGTCACGAATTTCGGCGTGTGGCAGCTGACGCAGCCAGCTCCATAGAACGCCGCTTTGCCGCGCAGCACTTCGGGCTTGTCGATATCGCGGCGCTGCGGCACGGCCAGGTTCTGCGAGTAGAACGTCACCAGATCGAGCACCGGGTCGGCCGCCTCACCCACCCCGCGCGTCGCCTGCTCCCCATTGGGCAGCGCGAGGCAATCTGTCTGGGCCGGCGTGCAATCGCCATAGGGCCGGTTGACCAGCGGCGTCGAGATGCCGATGTCGCCGGAGAACGCGCTGGCCGACTGAACCTTGATCGTCGGCGCACCGGCCTTCCAGCCGAACCGCCCGAGCATCACATCGCCGCTGGCGATATCGGTCACCCAGTTCGGCCGTCCCGAAATTCCGTCGCCATCCTTGTCGTCCGGATCGGCCAGCCGGATGATGTCTTCCGGCGGCACGTCCTCCAGCAGCCCCAGCCCGATCATCGGCGGCGCTACCCGTGGACTGAGCATCACCTTGTCGCTCATCGGCCCGTAGGCGAGCTCCGCAACCGAATATTCCGGCTTGCGCAACGTCACCACCGTACCGTCGCCAAGCGTCACTGGAACATCGCTATAGGTGATGACCATCTTGCCCTCTGTCTTGAGGCCGGGCACACCGAAAACCTGCAGCTGCTCGCCATAGGTCGGCTCCGGGAACAGCAGAACGCCGCGGCTGTCGAGCAAGGTCTGCTGCTCCGCGTCCTCGGGTGGCACCGACAGCCTGAGGAACATCGAAACGGCTTCCTCGTCGCGCGATTCCGGCGGATGCCCGCGTCCGTCTTTGAGGTGGCAGTTCTGGCAGCCACGCGCATTGTAGAGCGGCCCGAGCCCGTCGCTCGATTGCGTCGATGAAGGCGATGACACCCACAGCTTGCGGAACAGCGCGTTCCCCAGCTTGAAGGTCTCTTCTTCCTCGAAGCTGAGATTGGCCGAGCCGAACGAGAAGGCGTCGCGATTGACGATCTTCTTGCTCGTCGCAGCTCCTGCCGGCAGCTGCTCGAAACGTTCGGATTTGGAGAAATCGGTGGTCGGGGCCGTCACCGCCCGCACCCGGTCCAGATCCTTGGGGATCAGGTCGGTGCGCTCCGCGGGGGGCTCCTGGCCGATCGCCAGACCCCCGCAAAGAACTATGACCAGGATCGCAGTGAGACGCGCGTGCATGTCATGCATCACTAGCACATCCCGGTCACGAGCAGATCAAGGATTGCCCGGCGGATTCGCGCAACCCTCAAGCCCAAAATCCTACTGGAAAACCGCGTCTGGATTGTCGAGGCTGTCGCTGCCTTCGACGGTTACACCCTGAAGGCTCAGCAGGGCCACCACGCGCTCGATGCCGCGAGTCTGGGCAACCAGGCCGTCGATCGCCGCCTGGACGACCGTGTTGCCCTCGTCGTTCCCCTCGCCGATCATCTGGTCGTACTTTTCGACCGTGTCGCCGCGCGTCTTCATCGCTTCCATCTTGGTAACCGTGTCGTCGAGCAGCGCCCTGAGCTCTGTGTCGAGAGCCGCGTCCTTGCCGGCCACCAGCTGGCTCAGCGACGGCCCTTCCACCACGCTGCCGTCGGTGCGGGTGTACTTGCCGAGATAGACGTTCCGCACGCCGATCGCGTCATGCAGATGCGAGATATAGGTGTTGTCCGAGAAGCAGTCCTGCTCCTCCTCCGGGTCGTGCAGCAGCAGGCCGAGCTTCATGCGTTCGCCCGCGAGCTCCCCATAGCTCAGCGAGCCCATGCCGGTGAGGATCGTCGGCAGGCCCTGGGCCGCCAGTGCCGCGCGAGCCGGCCCCCCATCCACCCAGTTCGCCGTCATCTCCTCCAGATCGGCCACCAGCAGATCCGTAGCCGCCTTCAGATACGCGCCGCGGCGGTCGCAATTGCCGTTGCTGCAATTGGCCGTATCGAAATCGGTCGCCGGACGATTGCCTGCGCCGGGACCGGTGCCGTTCAGATCCTGCCCCCACAGCAAGAATTCGATGGCGTGGTAGCCCGTCGCCACATTGGCCTCGATGCCGCCCGCCTCGGCCAGCGTATCCTGCAGGAAGCCCGGACTGAGGCTGGTTGCGTCCACCGCCGAGCCGTTGATGGTGATCGAGGGGTTGGCGATTACATTGGCGGTGTAGAGGCCGTTCTCGTCACTCTCGGTGCCGTAGGAGGCATCGACATAGTCGATCAGCCCTTCATCGAGCGGCCAGGAGTTCACTCGGCCCTCCCAGTCATCGACGATCGGGTTGCCGAAACGAAACGCCTCGGTCTCCTGGTAGGACGGACGAGCCGCACGCCACGCGTCGCGCGCCTTGTTCAGGGTATCATCGGTGGGGCCCGCCAGCAGCGCGTCCACCGCGGCATCGAGCGCTTTTGCGCCGGCAAGGGCGTCTTCGTACCCTGCCTGAGCGATGTCGGCGTAGTTGTCGAGGATCGCCTCGACACCCGGCTCCTGCGCCCGCGCGGCGCCCATGCTCAAGGCCAGTGCCACGCCGCTCACGGCCAATCCCAACGTCACAACGCGCATCGCCCTTGTCCCTCACAATAAGTCGCTGGCGCGGGCCGTAACAAAGCTGACAGGGCTATTCAAGAAATAACGTCGCTCTTTGGAACGGCTCTAACTTACGCATGGCATCAACGCACTCAGGCTCGACTCCGACTGCTGAAAGAGGCACTGTCACAATTGTCACAATCGACCCGGGGGACTTACGCGGCATACGCGATGTGACGATCGAAACTGCCGCATTTGCACAGGGTTCGGCGAGATCGGGCGGCGGCTGTCACGTGGCTGTCATTTGGTCCGCATAGGTGAGCCGCGGCTTTCCTACCTCCTCCGAGAAACAGAACAGCCTAAACTTTTCAGGGAGACGTACATGCACATGAAATCCGCCCTCACCGCGTCGGTGTCGGTCGTTGCGCTGCTCATGACCTCGGTCGCCGCCTCGGCGCAGACCGATCTGACCGCGCTCTACGAAGCCGCCAAGACCGAGGGTCAGCTGACCGTTATCGCCCTGCCCCACACCTGGTGTGGCTACGGCGCCGTGATCGACGCCTTCAAGGCGAAGTACCCGGGCATCACGATCAACGAGCTCAACCCCGACGCCGGCTCCGCCGACGAAATCGAAGCCATCCGCGCCAACATGGGGAATACTGGCCCGCAGGCTCCCGACGTGATCGACGTCGGCCTGAGCTTCGGTCCCTCGTCCAAGGACGAGAAGCTGATCCAGCCCTACAAGGTCTCGACCTGGGACTCGATCCCGGCCGACGCCAAGGACGCTGACGGCTACTGGTACGGCGATTATTACGGCGTGCTCTCGTTTGGCATCAACAAGTCCGTGCAGTCGGCCGTGCCGACCTCGTGGGCTGATCTGATGAAGCCGGAATTCGCCAACTCGGTCGCCTTCGCCGGCGATCCGCGCACGTCTAACAACGCCATCCTGTCGGTTTACGCGGCAGGTCTGTCGACCGGCGCCGCACCGGGCGAACCGGCGGCCAAGGCAGGCCTCGAGTTCTACAAGAAGCTCAACGACGCCGGTAATTTCGTGCCGGTCGACGCCGAAGCCTCGGTGATCGCACAGGGCACTGCAACTGTTGTGACCAACTGGGACTACAACCTCCTCGCCGTCCGTGACGGCTTCGAGGGCAACCCGGAATTCGACGTCGTCGTTCCGTCCGACTCCGTCGTCGCCGGTGTGTATATCCAGGCAATCAGCGCCTACGCGCCGCACCCGAACGCAGCCAAGCTCTGGATGGAATATCTCTATTCGGACGAAGGTCAGCTCGGCTGGCTCAAGGGCTACTGCCACCCGATCCGCTTCAACGACATCGCGGCCAAGGGCGGCATCCCGCAGGACCTGCTCGACGCCCTTCCGGCTGCCGAGAACTACGCCAAGGCTGTGTTCCCGTCGCTGGACGAGCAGGCTGCGGCCAAGGCCTATATCGCTGCCAACTGGGACGCCGTAGTCGGCGCCAATGTCACGAAGTAATTAATGGCAAGCGTCGGTAACATCGCCGACAGCGCGGCCGGTCCGGTTTCCGGATCGGCCGCTGCCACGCGGCCCGGACCATTCGCCTGGCTCGCCGGGTTGCGGCTCGCCGACATGCTGGCCGTGATCCCCTTCATTCTCTTCGCCGTTCTGTTCCTGGTCCTGCCGCTTGGCTACCTGTTCGTGCAGGCCTTCCAGACAGCGGACGGCGCCTTCACGCTCAATAATATCGCTGGCCTGTTTGGACCGAAAATTCGCGACGCCTTCGGGCTCTCGATCCGCATCTCCGCGACTTCAGCAGCGCTCGGCGCGCTCGTCGGCCTCCTGATGGCCCTCGCCATCATCCGCGGCGGACTTCCGAGCTGGATCGGCAATGCGGTGATGACCTTCTCCGGCGTCGCCAGCAACTTCGCCGGCATCCCGCTCGCCTTCGCTTTCCTCGCGACGCTCGGCCGCCTCGGCCTGATCACCGTGGTGCTCAAGGCGCTCGGCATCAACATCTATGTCCGCGGCGGCTTCGACCTGCTGAGCTTCTGGGGCCTGACGCTCACCTATATGTACTTCCAGATTCCGCTGATGATCCTCATCATCGCGCCGGCTATCCACGGCATGAAGAAGGAATGGAACGAGGCGGCCGCGACGCTCGGCGCGACCAACCGCCAGTTCTGGCGCTATGTCGGCGTCCCCGTGCTCTGGCCCAACTTGCTCGGCACCCTCTCGCTGCTCTTCGCAAATGCTTTCGGCGCCATCGCCACGGCCTACGCACTGTCGAACACGGCCTTCAACATCGTACCTATCCTGCTCTTTGCGCAGATCCGTGGCGACGTGCTGGGCGATCGTGGACTTGGTGCTGCGCTTGCGGTCGGCATGATCGTCATCTGCGGCCTCACCAACGTCATCTACCTCATCGTGCGCACCCGTGCAGAACGGTGGCTAAAGTGAAGCGCAACAAGGCCTGGGCCTGGATCGTCTTCGCGATCGGCGCAAGTTATTTCTTGCTGCCGCTGCTGGCGACCGTCAAATTCTCGCTCGAAATTCGCAAGGCCGGCTGGACGCTCGACGCCTACACCAACGTCTTCGCCGATCCGCGCTTCCAGCAAACCTTCGGCTACTCGCTCTTCGTCGGCCTGTGCACCGTTCTCGTCGGCCTGATCATCGTTGTGCCGGCTGCCTACTATGTCCGACTGCGTGCTCCGCAACTTCGCCCGATCTTCGAGTTCGTCACGCTCCTGCCGCTCATCGTGCCGGCCATCGTGCTCGTCTTCGGCTACATCCGCCTCTACAATTCCAGCTCTTGGTTGCCGCTCACCAACTCCAACCTCGGCACGACAACGCTGCTCACCTTCGCCTACGTCGCGCTCGGCCTGCCCTACATGTATCGCGCTGTCGACACAGGTCTTCGCACCATCGACGTGCAGACACTGACCGAGGCGGCGACCATCATGGGCGCCAACCAGCTTCAGGTAATCACGCAGGTGATCCTGCCCAACATCATCGTCGCCGTGCTCTCGGGCGCGTTCCTGACACTTGCGATCGTCATCGGCGAGTTCACCATTGCGAGCCTGCTGAACCAGCAGGTGTTCGGCGTCTATATGCAGAACGTCGGCGCCAACAGGGCCTACGAGCCTGCTGCGCTTTCGATCATCTCCTTCATCCTCACCTGGGGCGCGATGGGCATGATCGCCTTCCTCGGCCGCTTCGCCCCCAAGACAGCCCCACGGACCTGATATGGCCGACGCCTTTCTCAAGATCGACCACATCACCAAGTCCTTTAAGGACAACCAGGTCGTGAAGGGCGTCGATCTCGCCTTCAACAAGGGTGAATTTGTTTCGTTGCTCGGCCCGTCCGGCTGCGGCAAGACTACGATCCTCCGCATGATCGCCGGCTTCGAGGCCCCTAGCAGCGGCGCTATCCTCGTCGATGGCGAGGACATCACCGGCCTGCCACCGAACCAGCGCCAGATCGGCATGGTGTTCCAGGCCTACGCGCTGTTCCCCAACATGAACGTCGCCGACAATATCGGTTTCGGCCTCAAGATCGCCGGCGCACAGCGGCCCGAGCGCGAGGCCCGCGTCGAGGAAATGCTGAAGCTCATCGGCCTGCCCGGCTACGGAAAGCGCTTCCCCTTCGAGCTCTCTGGTGGCCAGCAACAGCGTGTCGCCCTGGCCCGCGCTCTTGCGCCGCGCCCGCGCATGCTGCTGCTCGACGAGCCGCTGTCCGCCCTCGACGCGAAAATCCGCGTCAGCCTGCGTGAAGAAATCCGCGCCATCCAGCGCGAACTCGGCATCACCACCGTATTCGTCACGCACGATCAGGAAGAGGCGCTCTCGATCTCCGACCGCATCGTCGTGATGAATGCCGGACGCGTCGAGCAGTTCGGCACGCCCTTCGAAATCTACAACCACCCTACCACGCGCTTTGCCGCGACCTTCGTGGGGACGTTGAACACCGTGCTGGCACAGGTCGTCGATCCCGCGACGAAAGCCGTTAGCATCGACGGCCAGTCCGTCGTTGTTCCGCGCCTGCCCGAAGGCAAGAAAAAGGGCGAAACAGTCTCCCTCGCACTACGCCCCGAGGCTGTCACGCTTGCCAACGGCGTGACCCGCGATATCGTTCTCGATGGCACCGTGTCGGCCGTGAGCTTCCTCGGCTCAGTCATCCGTCTTACCGTCCAGCTCGGCAGCAACGCGGTCAACCTCGATACCTTCAACGACCAGCGCACGCCGCCTCCGGCCTATGGCAGCAGGGTCCGCATCACGCTCGCCGGAAGCGACGTGCTCGTCCTCACGGACTGATGCTCAATATCCTGCTGATCACCGCCGACCAGTGGCGCGGCGACAGCCTGGGCTACGCGGGGCACAACATGGTGCGCACGCCCAGTCTCGACGCGCTTGCCGCTGATGGAACGGCGTTCCTTAGCCACTATGCCAATGCCGCACCATGCTCTCCGGCGCGTGCGTGCCTCTATACCGGCCTCTACCAGATGAACAATCGCGTCGTCGTCAACGGCGCGCCTCTTGCCGATCGTTTTGACAACATCGCGCGTGCTGCCCGGCGCGCCGGCTACACACCGACCCTGTTCGGTTACACCGATCAAGCCGCTGACCCCACCGTGACGGCCCCCGACGATCCGGCGCTTACGAGCTACGAAGGCGTACTCCCCGGTTTCGATGCGCGCGTCAGGTTGCCCGAGCACGAAAAGGCATGGCTTAGCTGGCTGCGGCAACAGGGGCTCGACTTCGCCGATCGCGACCTCGCCCACCTTCGGTGGAGCGTGTTGGCGAGATCACCAGTGCCCCTCCCGCCTACGACAGGCACCAGACGCAGACCGCTTTCATCACCGGCGAGTTCATCCGCTGGCTGGGCGAGCAGGACCACGGCCGACCCTGGTTCGCGCATGTTTCCTTCCTTCGCCCACATCCGCCCTTCATCGTTCCCGCGCCTTACAACAGGATGTACGACCCGGCGGATATGCCGTCCTTCGTCCAACAGCCCTCGGCCAGCCAAGAGGCCGACACTCATCCGTTGATGCGCCTCGCCCTGGCTATCACCGGTGCAGAGCATTTCGTGCCCGGCCGCACAGGTCCCGTGACCGCCCTCAGCGACGCCGAACTGCGCCAGATCAAAGCGACCTACTACGGCATGATCACCGAAGTGGACGACCAACTCGGCCGCCTCTTCGCCGGCATCAAATCCGCTGGTGCCTGGAACGACACACTGATCGTTTTCACTTCAGACCACGCCGAGATGATGGGTGATCACCACACGCTGGGCAAAGGCGGCTTCTACGACCAGAGCCAGCACATTCCCCTCATCATCCGCGACCCGGGTGCCACCCTTCGCGGGCAGCGCGTTGAGGCCTTCACCGAAGCAGTGGACATCTTTCCCACGCTGCTCGACTTCATCGGCGTCGGAGCAAAGCACGTCGCCGATGGTGCCTCGCTCTCACCCATGATCGCCGCCCCCTCGACATCCCACCGCTGGCGTGACGCGGTCCATTGGGAATTCGACTTCCGTGACGTCGCCGGCCAATCGGCGGAACAGGCGCTCAGCCTGAGCTCGACTGAACTGAACATGAGCGTCGTGCGCACGGCGGAATGGAAATATGTCCATTTCGCCGCAATGCCACCCTTGCTTTTCGACCTCCGCGCAGACCCGCATTGCCTCCACAATGTGGCGGACGACCCAGCCTTCGCGACGATGCGTATCGAAATGGCCGAACGCCTTCTCTCCTGGCGCGCAAGGCATCTCGATCAGACGCTGGCGCTCAAGGCGCTCACCGCAGATGGAGTCGTGTCTGTTTCGCGCCGCGACATCGGTTGAGTACCCCGCGTCACCACACCCCCTTGCGGGCATTTGCCCCTTGCGTGAGTATCCACTCGGTTCAGGCATGGGGTTCGATGTTCTATGGCGACGCGGCAAGAGACGCATGGCAACCGCCTCGATGACGCCGCCCGCGCCGGCTGGCTCTACTATGTAGCTGGCAACAACCAGGAAGAAATTGCCCGCAAGCTCGGCGTCTCCCGGCAGACCGCACAGCGCCTCGTGTCGCTTTCGGTGAGTGAGGGCCTCGTAAAGGTCCGCTTGGATCACCCCATCGGCCGCTGCATGGAACTGGCCGACAAGCTTCGTCAGCGCTTCGCCCTCGACCATGTCGAGGTCGTTCCGTCCGATCCCGAATCCGGTTCCACCATCGTTGGCGTGGCTCAAGCAGCAGCCGCTGAAATCGAGCGTCGCCTGAGGGGCACCGAGCCCATCATCATGGCCATCGGCACCGGCCGAACGTTGAAGGCTGCCATCGAGCAACTGACGCCGATGGAAGCCCCGCAGCACAAGATTGTCTCGCTCACCGGCAACATCGCACCCGACGGCTCCGCATCCTACTACAACGTCATCTTCAACATGGCCGATGCGGTGAAAGCCCGCATGTTCCCGATGCCACTGCCGGTCATTGCATCTTCCGGCACAGAACGCGCGCAACTCCATGCGCAGCCCATGGTGCGCGACACTTTGAGCCTCGCCGCCCGCGCCGACATCACCTTCGTCGGCATCGGCGACCTCGGGCCCAAAGCACCGCTCTATCTCGACGGTTTCATCACCGAGCCGGAGCTTAAGGCGCTGCAGAAGGCCGGTGCCATCGGCGAGATCGTCGGCTGGGCCTTCGATGCCCAGGGCAAGATGATCGAGGGCCTCACCAACGACCGCGTCGCCAGCGCCCCGATGCCCTCTCGCGAGTCGTCGCTCGTCATTGCACTTGCCATGGGCGAGAAGAAATTGCCCGGCATCGTTGCGGCCCTCAACCGGCGTCTGGTCAACGGGTTGCTCACAGACGAAGCCACCGCCGAGAAGCTGCTCGCTAAGCGCTGATCCGCTCGAAACCTCAACGAATTAGGCGCTGTTCACGCGTTCGTCTGACGCACGTGCATCAAACTCGTGCACTCACAGCCGCTTGACTTGCCCCTTCAACCTGTGAGTAATTGCCCACAGACAGAGCAAAAGCTTGCCTGTCGCAGGGAGGACATTCATGAAACTTGCACCGCTCTTCGTGAGCGCTATCGTCGTCGCGCTCGCTTCTTCGGTTTCCGCCGAGACGCTTACCATCGCTACCGTGAACAACGGCGACATGGTTCGCATGCAGAGCCTCACCGACGACTTCACCAAGGCCAACCCGGACATACAGTTGCAGTGGGTCACGCTGGAGGAGAACATCCTCCGCGAGCGCGTCACCACGGACATCGCCACCAAGGGTGGCCAGTTCGACGTGATGACCATCGGCACCTACGAGGTTCCGATCTGGTCGAAACAGGGCTGGCTCCAGCCGCTCGACAATCTCGGCGCCGACTACGACGTCGATGACCTGCTGCCCGCCATCCGTGGCGGCCTCAGCCTCGACGGCAAGCTCTACGCTGCTCCGTTCTACGGCGAGAGTTCCTTCATCATGTACCGCAAGGATCTGATGGAAAAAGCCGGCCTCACCATGCCCGACGCCCCCACCTGGGATTTCGTCGCCGATGCCGCCCGCAAGATGACCGACCGCGCCAACGACATCAACGGCATCTGCCTCCGCGGCAAGGCCGGTTGGGGCGAGAACATGGCCTTCCTCACGGCCACCGCTAACTCGTTCGGTGCGCGCTGGTTCGATGAGAAATGGCAGCCGCAGTTCGATCAGCCCGAGTGGAAGAACACGCTGGAGTTCTACGTCGACCTTATGAAGGACGCCGGCCCCGCCGGCGCCTCCTCCAACGGCTTCAACGAAAACCTGACGCTGTTCCAGCAGGGCAAATGCGGCATGTGGATCGACGCCACGGTCGCGGCCTCGTTCGTCACGGACAAGAGCCAGTCTTCGGTCGCAGACAAAGTAGGCTTCGCCCTCGCCCCCGATAGCGGGATGGGCAAGCGCGGCAACTGGCTCTGGGCTTGGTCTCTGGCTATTCCCTTAGGTTCACAGAAGGTAGCTTCGGCTGAGAAGTTCATCTCGTGGGCAACCTCCAAGGCCTATCTCGATCTCGTAGCAAGCAGCGTCGGCTGGGCCAACGTGCCGCCCGGCACGCGCACCTCGCTATACGCCAACCCCGAGTACCAGGCGGCGGCTCCGTTCGCGAAGATGACCCTCGACTCCATCAACGCGGCTGACCCGAACAACCCCACCGTCAAGCCGGTGCCCTATGTCGGCGTGCAGTTTGTGGCCATTCCCGAGTTCGCGGGTCTTGCCACCAACGTCGGTCAGCTTTTCTCGGCCGCTCTGGCCGGTCAGATGAGCGTCGATGATGCACTCGCCCAGGCGCAGGACGCATCCGTCCGCGAAATGCGCCGCGGTGGTTACCTCTAATACCTCCCGCGACCATGGCCGCCCGCTCCTCTAGGCGGGCGGCCGCACACTCTGCCAGACTAACGGCAAGACCAACCGGCGCTCTTGGGGAGGGGCACGCCCATGGCCAACAAGCAGACCCGTACGCTCGCGCGCGTCATGATCGCACCGTCGGTCGTTGCGTTGCTGATCTGGATGATCGTTCCGCTGGCGCTCACGCTGTGGTTCTCGTTCCAGAATTTCAACATTCTGCGCCCCGAGCGTCAGAGCTTCGCCGGCTTCGACAATTTCATCTACGTGTACACCGATCCCGCCTTCTGGCAGTCCATCGGCAACACCCTCACCATCGTGCTTGGCGTGCTCGCCATCACGGTGGTCTTTGGCACGCTGCTCGCGTTGCTCCTCGACCAGCCAATCTACGGACAGGGCATCGTACGAATCCTGGTGATCTCGCCTTTCTTCGTCATGCCACCCGTCGCGGCCGTGGTGTGGAAACACATGCTGATGAACCCAACCTGGGGCGTCTTCGCCGAAATCGCGCACGCCCTCGGTCAACAGCCGATCGACTGGTTCGCGCAGTTCCCGCTCTTTTCCATCATCCTCATCGTCGCCTGGCAGTGGCTGCCGTTCGCGACGCTCATCCTGCTCACCGCGCTTCAATCGCTGAGCGAGGAACAGAAGGAGGCCGCCGAAATGGACGGCGCCAACTTCTTCAACCGCTTCCTCTTCATCATCCTGCCGCACATGGCGCGGGCGATCACCGTCGTGATCCTGATCCAGACCATCTACCTGCTTGGCGTTTATGCCGAGATTCTGGTGACCACCGGAGGAGGCCCGGGCTACGCCTCCACCAACCTGCCCTTCCTCATCTACCGCATGGGCGTACTTAACTCGGATGTGGGAGCCGGCGCCGCCGGCGGCATAATCGCCGTCATCCTCGCCAACATCGTCGCCATCTTCCTGATGCGCGCCGTTGGGAAGAACCTCGATGCGTAATACCCGGACCAACGCCAGCGAGGAGACCACCTGATGGCCCGCCGCGTCACCAATACCCGCAAGACAGTCGCGACAATCGCCGCATGGACCATCGCGCTCATCCTCTTCTTCCCCATCCTCTACACCATCATCACGAGCCTCAAGACGGAGGGCGAAGCCGCCGCCGGCTTCAGCCTCATCCCGTCGTTCACGCTCGAATCGTACTTCGACGTCCAGCAGCAGCGCGACTATTTCAAGCCCTTCACCAACTCGGTGATCATCTCGCTGGCCTCGACTCTCATCGCACTGCTGATCGGCATCCCCTCCGCTTGGGCTATGGCCTTCACACCTACACCCAAGACACGCGACGTACTGATGTGGATGCTCTCGACGAAGATGATGCCGGCTGCCGGTGTGCTGGTGCCGATGTACCTCATCTTCCTGTGGCTCGGACTGCTCGACACACTGCTCGGTCTCACCATCATCCTCACGCTCATCAATCTGCCGATCGTGATCTGGATGCTCTACACCTACTTCCGCGAGATCCCGGTCGACATCCTCGAAGCGGCCCGCATGGATGGTGCGACGCTGCCCAAGGAACTGCTCTATATCCTGCTGCCTATGGCAGTGCCCGGCATCGCCTCGACGCTCTTGCTGAACTTCATTCTCGCTTGGAACGAGGCCTTCTGGACTATCCGTCTGTCTGCAGCGAACGCCGGCCCGCTCACCGCCTTCATCGCATCCTTCTCGTCGCCGCAGGGCCAGTTCCTGGCCAAGCTCAGCGCCGCTTCGACTCTCGCCATCGCGCCCATCCTGCTGCTCGGCTGGTTCAGCCAGAAGCAACTCGTGCGCGGTCTCACCTTCGGCGCCGTGAAATAGGGGAACGCTCATGGGCTCGATCACACTCGAACACGTCAACAAGTCCTTCGGCTCGGCCGCGGTCATTCCCGATGCTTCGCTGGAAATCAACGACGGCGAATTCGTCGTCTTCGTCGGTCCATCCGGCTGCGGCAAGTCGACACTACTGCGTCTGATCGCAGGCCTCGAGGACACAACCTCCGGCATCATCAAGCTCGACGGTCAGGACGTCACTGAGAAGGGGCCGGCCCAGCGGGGCCTTGCGATGGTGTTTCAGTCATACGCGCTCTACCCGCACATGACAGTCTACAACAACATCGCCTTCCCGCTGAAGATGGCCGGCATGGACAAAGCAGCGATCGATCAGAAGGTGCAGTCTGCCGCGCGCGTGCTGAACCTCGGCTCCTATCTCGACCGGCGGCCCCGTGCCCTCTCCGGCGGACAGCGACAGCGCGTGGCCATCGGCCGCGCCATCGTTCGCGAGCCGAAGGCATTCCTGTTCGATGAACCGCTATCGAATCTCGACGCAGCGCTGCGCGTGAACATGCGCCTCGAGATCTCCGAACTGCACCAGCAGCTCAAGACCACCATGGTCTATGTGACGCACGACCAGGTCGAAGCCATGACCATGGCCGACCGCATCGTCGTGCTCAACGCCGGCAATGTCGAGCAATTCGGCACGCCGATGGAGCTCTATCGCAATCCCGCCAATCGCTTCGTCGCCGGCTTCATCGGTTCGCCCAAGATGAACTTCATCGACGGTGCCGAGGCCGCCAAGCACGGCGCCCATTCCATCGGCATCCGGCCCGAGCATTTCATGACCAGCAAGGAAAAGGGTCTGTGGAAAGCGCGCATCGGCGTCGCCGAACACCTTGGCTCCGACACCTTCCTGCACGTCAATGCCGACGGGCTGGGTGGCATGACCATCCGTACCGATGGGGAGCAACAATTGAACCACGGCGATGACGTCTGGCTCACGCCCGACCCATCACGCATCTATCGTTTCGGCCAGGACGGTCGCGCCCTCGCCGCCTGAAATTGAGTGCCCAAGGTTAGTCTCATGCCCATCGAGTTGTCGCGCAGCGCCTTCAAGGAACTCGGCGAGACCGCCGCGATCCCCGCTTACGATCCGTCTGCCCTCAAGGCCGGGATCGTGCATTTCGGCGTCGGCAATTTTCATCGCGCGCATCAGGCGGTCTACCTCGACGACCTGTTCAATCTCGGACGCGACCATGATTGGGCCCTCATCGGCGCCGGTGTTCGCCCCGCCGATGACGGCATGCGCTCCGCTCTCGAGCGCCAGGACTGGCTGACCACTGTGGTCGAGCAGGAGGCCGATGCCTCCACCGCACGGGTCACAGCGCCGATGATCGACCACCTGTGTATCGGCGACAGCGCGGCCATCATCGCAGCCCTTGCCGATCCCGCCATCCGCATCGTTTCCCTCACCATCACCGAGGGTGGCTACTACATCGATCCGGCCACGCAGCGCTTCGACCCCGCGCACCCCGATATCGCTGCGGACGCGAAGAATCCGCGCGCGCCAAAAACCGTCTTCGGCCTGATCCTCGCCGGTCTGCGCGCTCGCCGAGATGCAGGCACCCCGCCCTTCACGGTCATGAGTTGCGACAACATCCCCGGCAATGGGCATGTCACGCAGAATGCCATCATCGGCTTGGCGGAATTGTCCGATCACGAATTCGCCGGCTGGGTCCGCTCCAGGGTCGCTTTCCCCAACGGTATGGTCGATCGCATCACACCTGCAACCTCCGATCGCGAGCGTAGTCTGCTCGGCGACAACTTCGGCATCGCCGATAACTGGCCTGTCTTCTGCGAGAGCTTTCGCCAATGGGTACTCGAGGACAACTTCCCCGCCGGTCGCCCGGCACTCGAGGAAGTCGGTGTGCAGTTCGTCGCCGACGTTGCCCCCTTCGAGCATATGAAGATCCGCATCCTGAACGGCGGTCACGCGACCATCGCTTATCCGGCCGCGCTCATGAACATTCACTTCGTTCACGAAGCGATGGAGCATCCGCTGATCCGTGCCTTTCTCGAAAAGGTCGAGCGCGAAGAAATCATCCCCATCGTCCCGCCGGTGCCCGACACTAACCTCGGCGATTACTACAGCCTCATCGACCGCCGCTTCTCCAATCCGAAGATCGGCGACACCATTACACGCCTCTGCCTCGATGGCTCAAACCGCCAGCCGAAATTCATCCTGCCCTCGGCCAGCGACCGGCTCGCTGCCGGCGCGCCCGTCACCGGGCTGGCCCTGGTCACCGCCTTCTGGGCTCGCTACTGCTATGGTGAAACCGACAGTGGCGCCCCAATCGCTCCCAACGATCCCAACTGGTCCCGTCTCCAGGCGCACGCCCAGCGCGCCCGAACCAACCCGACCGCTTGGTTGGAGATGACCGACATCTTCGGCCCTCTCGCCCACCATCCCGCCTATGTCAGCACCTTCACCACAGCGCTGAATACCATCTGGTCCAAGGGCACCAAGGCGACCCTCGAAGCTTACCTCGGAGACAAAATCTAGCAGGCTGCGAACCGCTTCCATCACGGAGAGCTGCCAAGCGTCGTGGAGGTGGTCGCCTGCGCCGGATCACGGCTTTCCAACCGGCCGTTCTCCCGTGCTACCCTGTCCGCATGCTCACCACCGCCCCCATCCGCCTCATCATCTTCGATTGCGACGGCGTGCTGGTGGACAGCGAGCCGATCGCCATGCGCGTCTTGCTGCGCGCACTCGCGACCGCTGGCTTGGACATCGCTCCAGACGCCGCCTTTCGCAACTATCTCGGTCGAAGCCTCTCATCCATTTCCGAGAGCCTGAGCGAATTGCACGGCGTCACCATGAGTGAGGCCGCGCTCGATGCAATGCGGCTCGATCTCTATGCGACCTACCGCGCCGAGCTCAAACCGATGGCGGGGCTCATCGACACCATCCCCAGCCTAGGCATCCCGTTCTGCGTCGCCTCGTCGAGCCAGATGGAACGCATCCGGCTGAGCCTCGAAGTCACCGGCGTCATCGAGCGTTTCCACCCTGCCATCTTCTCTGCCACGATGGTCGATCACGGCAAGCCGGCGCCCGATCTGTTCCTCCATGCCGCGCAGCAGATGGGCGTGCCGCCCGAATCCTGCCTCGTCATCGAGGACAGCCCCGCCGGCATTATTGCCGCGCGAAAAGCCGGCATGCGCGTCTTCGCCTTTGCAGGTGGTGGCCACATCGAACCATCCGGCTTGTCCTCGCAGATCGCTGCACTCAATCCCGACGCCGTCTTCTCCGATATGCGCGAGTTGCCGGGGCTGACCGCAAGCGCACCAGCCTATGATGCCGGCCGCATGCTTGCCGCAGTCGATGTCGGCACCGGCAGCGCACGCGCTGCCATTGTCACGGCCGCCGGTGAGTTGCTGAGCCGCGCCGAACATCCCATCGCCATGCGCCGCCCCGATGCCAACCATGCCGAACACGATAGCGAAGACATCTGGGCCGCGGTCTGCACAGCACTCCGCTCCGCCCTCGCCCAGGCCGGTGCCGATCCAGCCAAGGTCGCCGGCATCAGTTTCGATGCCACTTGCTCGCTCGTAGTGCGCGATCGTTCTGGTGCCCCGCTCCCGGTGAGCCCGGACGCGGACACACGCTGGGACACCATCGTTTGGCTCGATCATCGCGCCCTCGCCGAAGCAGCCGAATGCACCGCCAGCGGACATCGCGTTCTCGACTATGTCGGCGGCGTCATGTCGCCGGAAATGGAAGTGCCCAAGCTCAAATGGCTGAAGCGTCATGTCCCCACCACGTGGTCCGCTGCTGGGCACTTCTTCGATCTCGCCGATTTTCTTACCTGGCGCGCCTCGGGCAACGCCGCGCGCTCGCAATGCACCCTCACCTGTAAATGGACCTACCTGGCGCATGAGGAGCCCGGCTGGCAACGCGATTTCCTCGACGCCCAGGGCATCGGCGATATGCTCGAACGCGGTGGCCTTCCGGAACACGGTACACCGATCGGGACCGATCTCGGGCCGCTCACCCCGGAAGCAGCGCGCGATCTCGGTCTCACCACCGCATGTCGCGTCGGTGCCGGACTCATCGACGCACACGCCGGTGCACTCGGAACGCTCGGCGCCTTTGCGGCCGACGTGCAGTCCATAGATCGGCACCTCGCACTGATTGCCGGCACATCGAGCTGTGTGATGGCGCTGTCCCCACAGCAGCGTCCCACCGCGGGTGTGTGGGGTCCCTATCGCGGCGCCGTGCTGCCAGATACCTGGCTTAACGAAGCTGGCCAGTCCGCGACGGGTGCACTGCTCGATCACCTCATTCGCTGGCACGGCGCCGGGGGCGAGCCGACACCCGACATGCATGAACGCATCATTGCGCGCATTGCCGAACTGCGCATCGAGGAAGGCGCTGCCTTGGCCGCGCGCCTCCACGTGCTACCAGATTTCCACGGCAACCGCTCGCCGCTCGCCGACCCAAATGCACTCGGCGTAATCTCCGGCCTCAGCCTCGACAGCGATTTTGACAGCCTCTGCCGCCTCTATTGGCGCGGCGCGGTATCAATAGCGCTCGGCCTCCGCCACATCCTCGAGGCCCTCAACGCCCGCGGCTATTCCATCGACACGCTGCACGTCACCGGCGGGCACACACGCAATCCCTTGTTGATGGAACTCTACGCCGACGCCACGGGATGCACCGTCATCACCCCGGCCACCGAAGACGCCACACTGCTCGGCACTGCGATGGTCGCCGCCAACGCCGCCGGCCTCTATCGTACATTGAACGCCGCCGCGAGCGTCATGCAGCAAGGCGGCACCGCGCGCCGCGCTGATCGGAGTCTCCGCGCACAGTATGATCGAGACTACCGGATCTTCCTCACAATGCTCGAACAGCGCCAGCTACTCGACACCCTCTCGTCAGAGAGCCAACACCTCTAACGCACGGAGACCCAACAGATGGCGGTCAAGCGCATGGACAACGTCGGCATCGTGGTCGACAACCTCGACACGACTGTCGACTTCTTCATCGAACTCGGCCTCGAGCTTGAAGGCCGGGCAACGATCGAAGGGGAATGGGCCGGACGCGTTACCGGCCTCGGCGATCAGCACGTCGAGGTGGCAATGATGCGCACACCAGATGGCCACAGCAAACTCGAACTCTCCCGCTTCATCCAGCCGGCAGTGATCGCCGACAACCGCAAATCACCGGTCAACGCTTTGGGCTACTTGCGCACCATGTTTGCAGTCGACAACCTCGACGACACGCTCGCGCGGTTGCACAAGCACGGCGCCGAACTCGTGGGAGAAGTGGTGAACTACAAAGACGTCTACCGCCTCTGCTACATCCGCGGACCCGAAGGCATCCTCCTCGGACTTGCCGAGGAACTCGCCTGAACAAGACTATCCGTGATTGATCATCACATGCCGGACGGCCGTGTAGTCCTCGAGCGCATAGACACTCATATCCTTGCCGTAGCCCGATTGCTTCAGCCCGCCATGCGGCATCTCGTTGACCAGCATGAAGTGCGTGTTGATCCACGTACACCCGTAGCGCAGTTGCGCCGCCGTCTGCATCGCCTTGTTCACGTCCTTCGTCCACACCGATGACGCGAGCCCATAGTCGCTGTCATTGGCCCAGGCCACGGCATCGTCCGGATTTGTGAACCGCGTGATCGACACCACCGGCCCGAACACCTCGCGCCGCACGATCTCGTCGCTCTGCAGAGCCCCTGCCACCACCGTCGGCTCGTAGTAGAAGCCGCCATCGCCCGACACGTGCCCTCCCGTCGCGATCTTGATATGCGGCAACTCCGCAGCGCGCTCCACAAAGCTCGCCACCCGGTCGCGTTGCCGCTTCGAGATCAACGGCCCGATCTCGTTCGCCGTATCGTCCCGCTGATTGTACTTGATCGATGACACGGCAGCGCTGAGGTCCGCCACCAGATTATCGTGGATCTTCGGGCCCGCATAAATCCGGCACGCCGCCGTGCAATCCTGTCCGGCATTGTAGTAGCCGAACGCCCGCAGTCCGTTCACCACCGCTTCCAGGTCCGCATCGTCATAGACGATCACGGGCGCCTTGCCGCCGAGTTCGAGATGCGTGCGCTTGACGGACTTTGCCGCGGCCTCCAGCACCTTCTTGCCGGTGGAAATATCACCCGTGATCGAGATCATGTTGATCTTGGGGTGGTTGATCAGCGCATTGCCCACGCTCGCCCCGCGTCCGAGGATCACATTGACCACGCCCTCCGGCAGGATGTCGGCGAACAGCTTGGCGAGTTTCAGAGCGGTCAGCGGCGTTTGCTCCGATGGCTTGAACACCACCGTATTGCCACCCGCGATCGCCGGCGCCAGCTTCCACGCCATCATCATCAGCGGATAGTTCCACGGCGCGATGGAGCCGACGATGCCGATCGGGTCGCGCCGGATCATCGATGTGTGGCCCGGCAGATACTCGCCCGCCACCGTCGCCGACATGTTGCGCACAGCGCCTGCAAAGAACCGCCAGCAATCGACGATCGCGGGAATCTCGTCGTTGAGCACGGCGTTGATCGGCTTGCCGCAGTTCAACGCTTCGAGCGCAGCGAACCCCTGCGCATCGGCTTCGATCGCCGCGGCAATCTTTAGAAGGTAACCAGAGCGCTGTCCCGGCGTTGTTCGTGACCACGTCCTGAACGCTGCTTCCGCTGCCGCAACGGCCGCATCGATCTGCGCCGTCGAGGCTTCCGGAATGCCCTCGATCAGCTTTCCCGTCCGCGGGTTGAGCACGTGCTCCTCGGTCTCGGTGCCCGCTTCGAAGCGCGAGCCGATCAGCATTTGCGTGTCCATCGAGTTCTCCTTACGCACTCATTTGCCCATTCCGCTGACGGTCTGTTCGCCGCCGCGGGTGAGATAGAAGGCGGCGAGAATGGGGATCAGCGTCACCAGCACCACCACCATCGCCACCACGTTCGTCACCGGCCTCTGCCGCGGGCGGATCAGTTCTTCGAGCATCCAGATCGGCAGCGTCTGCTGCTGCCCGGCCGTAAATGTCGTGACGATCACTTCATCGAAGCTCAGCGCGAAGGCGAGCATACCGCCTGCGAGCAATGCCGTACCCAAATTGGGCAGCACCACATGCCGGAATGTCTGGAAGCCGTTCGCGCCGAGATCCATCGCGGCCTCGACGAGCGAGCCGTGCAGGCGGCGGAACCGCGCCACTGCATTGTTGTAAACGACCACGATGCAGAACGTCGCGTGGCCGAGAATGATCGTCCACATCGAGAACGGTATCTCCATCAGGCTGAACGCCGAACGCAACGAGATACCGGTGATGATCCCGGGCAGCGCGATCGGCAGGATCAGCAGCAGCGAAATGCTCTCGCGCCCGAAGAACTTCGTCCCCGACACAGCGGCCGCGCACAGGGTGCCGAACACAAGCGCTATGAACGTCGATATAGAAGCCACCTGCACCGACAGCGTCAGTGCAGCCCAGACGTCGGGCCGTCCCCACGTCACCGCGAACCACCTGAACGTCAAACCCGGCGGCGGCCACTGATAGGTCCGCTCCTCGGTCGAGAATGCGTAGAGAAAGATCAGCGCCAGTGGCAGCAGCATGAACAGCAGCCCCGCGATCGCCGCCACCGTCAGTCCCCACGGAGCGCGCGGTGCATCAGAGCGCATCGAACGCCCCCGCACGACGGGCCAGAATGAGGTAGATACCCATGATGACGATCGGCACCACCGTGAAGGCTGCCGCCAGCGGAATATTGCCCGCCGTCCCTTGATGCGTATAGACCGCTTGTCCGATGAAGAACTGTGAGTTCCCCACGATCTGCGGAATGATGTAGTCACCCATCGTCAGCGAAAACGTGAAGATCGAGCCTGCCACCACGCCCGGCAGCGCCAGCGGAAAGATCACCTTCCAGAAGGTCTGCCGCGGCGTCGCGCCGAGATCGGCCGACGCATCGAGCAGACTATGCGGCACCCGCTCGATCGCCGCCTGGATGGGCAGGATCATGTAGGGCATCCACACATAGAGGAAGACGAGGAACGTCCCCGTGTAACTGATCGAGAGCGAATTGCCGCCCACCACCGGCAGCGCCAGCCACCAGTCGAGCAGGAACGTCAGGTGCAACTGCTCGAACACCCAGTTGAGTATGCCTTCCTTGGACAGGATTAGCTTCCACGCATAGACCTTTACGAGGTAGCTGGCCCAGAGTGGCAGCATGATCGCGAGATAGAACAGCGCCTTCCACCGGCCCTGCGCATAGCGCGCCGCCATGTAGGCAATGGGGAATGCGATGATTGCCGAAGCGATCGTCACGATCGCGGACATGATCAGCGTGCGCGCTATGATGTCGTAATTCTGCGGCTTGAACAGTTCGCCATAGGTGCGCAGCGAGAACACGCGCACGATCACGCCGCTGAAATCGTCGAGATAGAAAAAACTCTGGATCAGCAGCGTCAGCAGCGAGCCAACGTAGACGATGCCGAGCCACAGCAGCGCCGGCAGCAGCAGCAGGAATACCAGCATCTTCGGCCTGCGCCAGAACAGGTCGGACAGCGCGCCGGCAAAGCCACTGCTATTGGGCAGGACGGCGCTCGTGCCTGTCATCACACTCACGGGCCGTCCCCGAGCATGTTGAGTGCCCCGCGCGAGAAGGTGAGATTCACCGTCTCGCCCTCCCCCGGCAAGGCATCACCGGACGGCGCCACTACCATGATGCGCGCACCGTCGACATCCACCACGAGACGTATCGTGGCACCGAGATAGGAGCGCGAGAGCAGCGTTCCGGTCAGCAGCACCGGCGCCTCCTCACCATTCTTGACGATGCGAATGGATTCCGGCCGCAGGCTCGCCCAGCGGCCGTCGCCACTCACCGACTGCACCACATTGGGCGGGAGGATGTTGGACGACCCCACGAAGTCCGCCACGAACTTCGATTTCGGTCGCCGGTAGATATCTTCGGGCGTGCCGACCTGTTGCACCTTGCCTTCGCTGAACACGGCGATGCGGTCGGCCATGCTCAGCGCTTCGCCCTGGTCGTGCGTCACGAAAATGAAAGTGATGCCGAGCGTCTTCTGCAGCGACTTGAGCTCTTCCTGCATGTTCTCGCGCAGCTTGAGATCGAGCGCTCCCAGCGGCTCGTCGAGCAGCAGCACTTTCGGCCTGCCGACAATGGCACGAGCCAGCGCAACACGCTGCCGCTGCCCGCCGGATAGCTGCCCCGGTTTGCGATCGCCGTAGCCGGAAAGCCGCACCATCTCGAGCGCGGCCTCCGCTTCGGCATAGCGCACCGGCTTCAACACCTTCTTGAGCATCAGCGGAAAAGCGACGTTGTCCCGCACGTTCATGTGCGGAAACAGTGCGTAGTCTTGGAATACGGTGTTGACGTTGCGCCGGTAGGGCGGCACGCCCTCCACCGCTTCGCCGAAAATCTCGATGCGCCCTGCGGTTGGTTGCTCGAACCCTGCGATCAGCCTGAGGCATGTGGTCTTGCCGGAGCCCGAAGGCCCAAGCATGGCGAAGAATTCGCCCGGCGCGACGTCGAGATCGACCTCGTCCATCGCTCTGACGGTGCCGAAATGGCGCGAAACCTTCTGCAGGGAAACCGCTGCACTAGTCATGGTTGGCGCCCGCCCCGAGACGTCCGAGTTCCGACGAAAGAGAGCGGAGCATACGCCCCGCTCTCCCCGAATGACTAGCGTCCGCCGATCACACCGACATAGTCGGAGACCCAGCGGTAATACGGCACGCACTCCCCACCTTCGCACTGCGCAACCGGAGTCCGCCAGAACCGGATCTGGTCGAAATGGTCATAGCCGTTGGCAGCGCAACCCTCGTCAGTCAGCAGCTCGTTACCCTTGCAGGCGGCCGGGACCGAGGGAACAGTGCCGAACCAGGCCGATACGTCACCCTGCACCTTGGGCGCGAGCGAATGCTCCATCCACATATAGGCGCAGTTCGGGTGCGCGCTGTCGGCACTGAGCATAGTCGTGTCGGCCCAGCCGGTGATGCCTTCCTTCGGGAAGGTCGAGCCGACCTTGGCGCCTTCCGCCTTCAGCACATTGACCATGAACGGCCACGACGATGACGCGACGACGCCTTCATTCTTGAAGTCGTCCATCTGGATGAAGGCGTCGTGCCAGTAACGGCCGACCAGCGTGCGCTGCACGCGTAGCAGGTCGAGCGCCGCCTTGTACTGCTCTTCGTTCAGCGCGTAGGGGTCCTTGATCCCGAGCCCGGGCTTGGTCGCCATCAGGTACAGCGCGGCATCGGCCACATAGATCGGGCCGTCATAGGCCTGCACCCGGCCCTTGTTGGACTTGCCGTCGGGCAGGTTCATTTCCTCGAACACGACATTCCAGCTGTCGGGCGGAGTCGTGAACACGTCCGTATTGTACATCAGCACGTTGGCACCCCACACGTACGGCGTGCCGTAGTGGACATCGCCGACCGTGTGCCACGCCGCGTTCTGCAGCCGCGGGTCGATCGTCGACCACGACGGGATCAGCGACGTATTGATCGGCTGGACGCGCTTGCCGGCGATCAGGCGAAGCGATGCATCGCCCGAAGCCGTCACGAGGTCGAAGCCGCCCTCGTTCATCAGCGCCACCATTTCGTCCGACGTGGCGGCGGTTTTAACCGAAACCTTGCAGCCGGAATCGGCCTCGAACTTGGTCACCCAGTCGTAAGCCGCATCCGTCTCGCCGCGCTCGATATAACCGGCCCAGGCGATGATCGAGACTTCGCCCTCGCCCGCGCCGAGCGATTGCAGCATTTCCTGGGCCATCACCTGGCCGGTGAAAGTGCCGGCCAAGGCTAGGGCGGTACACGTCCTCAGAATGGATTTCATGGCATTCTCCCTGCTCGGGAGCCGGGCTCTGGCCTCGGCACTCCCTTGAATTTGAAACGTATCCGGCTCGTTAACAATCGCAAATCCATTTGCGCGATGGGAAATATCGGTATTTCCGATACCTAACCGCGTTGGCGGGCAGCATGCTGGCCCTTGGCGACTCCGATGAAGTCCCGCGCCGCCTGCGGCAGGGCGGAACCGCGACGCCAGACCATGCCGACTTGCACCACCGGCAGCGCCCCCGATACATCGCGGCTTTCGATCCGATCCCCCTCCAGCGACCAGGGCCGATAGACGAGATCCGGCAATAGCGCGATCCCTGCTCCCGTCGCGACCAGGCTGCGCACCGCCTCGACCGAGCGTGTGCGGAACGCCACCTGCGGCTTGGTGCCGAGTGCCGACAGCAGTTTGCCGGTATTCTCCTCCGTCTCGTCGACCGTCAGCATGATGAGCGGCTCGCCCGCCAGATCGCTGATAGCGATGCTCTCGGCCCCGGCCAGCTTGTGCCCGAGCGGCAGCCACAGGCGGTACGGCGATGTCTCGACGATCTCCGCCTGCAGCGCCCGGCGATCGCGCAGATTGGCGATCACCATCACCGCCACATCCAGTTCGCCACCGATCAGCAGGTGCTCTAGATAGTCGCCATTGTCCTCGATCGCCGACACATCCACCGCCGGATAGGCCCGCCGGAACCGCGCCAGTAGGTCGGACAGCACGTACCCTGCCACCAGCGACGTCACGCCGAGATTGAGCCGACCCGTCGTGCTGGTCGCGCCCTCGCCCTCGAAACTTCGCCGCGCATCCGAAACGTCGGCAAGAATTCGCGCCGCATGCCGGTAAAACTGATGCCCCTTGTGCGTAATCGCCAGTCCGCGCCGGTGCCGCTCGAACAGCACGACACCGAGGTCCGTCTCCAGGTCCTTGATCGCGTCCGTCACCGCCGACTGGCTGATCGACAGGCTCTGCGCGGCCCCGGAAACCGTGCCCTCCTCGGCCACAGCGATGAAATACTGAATCTGCCTGAGCGTAAACGCCATGGCCGACTAATGCATGGAGCCGCTGCGCGGGGAAAGGGTCGACGCCCCTGCATGCCCCCGCTAAGGTCTCGCCGGAAGCCCTGTGCGTATGGAAGTGAGCGACCTTGTCGATCAAAGCCGCGATCTATCACCTCACGCACTACAAGTATGACAGGCCGGTCGTCCTCGCGCCGCAGATCATCCGGCTGAAGCCCGCGCCGCACAGCAAGACCAAGGTCCTGAGCTATTCGCTCAAGGTCAATCCGCCCAACCACTTCGTCAACCTGCAGCAGGACCCCTACGGTAACTGGCTCAGCCGCCACGTCTTCCCCGAACCCGTTACCGAGTTGAAGATCGAGGTCGACCTCGTCGCAGACATGACGATCTACAACCCCTTCGACTTCTTCGTCGAAGAACAGGCCGAGACCTGGCCCTTCCAATACCCCGAGAACCTGCGCGACGATCTCTCTATCTATATGCGACCCCAACCAGCGGGCCCGTTGCTCGCCCAGTTCCTCTCGACCGTCGATCGCACGCCACGCAACACAGTCAACTTCGTCACCGAGCTGAACGCCCACGTGCAGAGCCGCGTCGGCTACATCGTCCGCCTCGAAACAGGCGTCTACGAGCCCGAGGAAACCCTCGCCCGCGCCCAGGGCTCGTGCCGCGATTCCGGCTGGCTGCTCGTCGAAGCGCTGCGCCACCTCGGCTTCGCCGCCCGCTTCGTCTCCGGCTACCTCATCCAGCTCAAACCCGATCTCGTGTCGCTCGACGGCCCGCCGGGCACCGATCACGACTTCACCGATCTGCACGCCTGGTGCGAGGTCTATCTCCCCGGTGCCGGCTGGATCGGCCTCGACCCCACATCAGGCCTGCTGACCGGCGAGAGCCACATCCCGCTCGCCGCGACGCCGCACTACGCCAACGCCTCGCCCATCGTCGGCTCCTACTCGGGCGTCGCCAACACCGACTTCGCGTTCGACATGAAGGTCACGCGTGTCGCCGAGCACCCGCGCATCACCAAGCCCTTCTCCGACGAAAGCTGGGCCCGCCTCAACAACTTGGGCCACAAGGTTGATGCCGAACTTCAGCAGAACGACGTTCGCCTCACCATGGGCGGCGAGCCGACTTTCGTGTCCATCGACGATTTCGAGAGCGGCGAGTGGAACGCCGACGCCGTCGGTCCCACCAAGCGCGCCAAGGCCGACACGCTGATTCGCCGGCTGCGCAATCGGTTCGCCCCGGGCGGCTTCATCCATTACGGCCAGGGCAAGTGGTATCCCGGCGAAACCCTGCCCCGGTGGACCTTCTCCCTCTTCTGGCGCCGCGACGGCCAGCCGGTGTGGCGAGACGAGGCACTCGTCGCGCAGGAGCACCAGCAGACCGCCGCGACCGAAACGAGCGCCGAACAATTCCTCCACGCCTTCGCCGGCAATCTCGGCATCGACGGCAACACCATCGACGCCGCCTATGAAGATCCGGGCGAATGGCTGCTCAAGGAGGCCAACCTCCCCGCCAATGTCGATCCGCTCAACCCGGAGCTCGCTGATCCCGAGGCCCGTGCCCGCATGGCCAAGGTCTTCGAGCATGGCCTGACCCAGCCCACCGGCTACGTCCTCCCCGTCCAGCGCTGGAATGCCATGGCGACCGACCGCCGCTGGCTCACCGAGAAATGGAAAACCCGCCGCGGCAAGCTCTACCTCGCACCAGGCGACTCCCCTGCCGGCTACCGCCTGCCGCTGACCTCGCTGAAGCACCTGTCACCCACGGCCTACCCGCACGTCGTGCCGCGCGATCCGCTCACCGCGGTGACCGCCTTGCCCGGTGTCGATGAACTGCTGCAGCAGACGGTCGAGGTCGGCGTCGGCCATCGCGCCCAGCCCACCGCCTCCTTCACGGCCGATGCCGGCAACCAGCAGGATCGGGCCGAGCAGGTCATCTCGGAAATCGAAGGCCAGGTCCGCACCGCCGTCACGGTGGAAGTCCGCGACGGCCACCTCTGCGTTTTCCTGCCGCCGGTCGAAGACCTCGAGGACTATCTCGAACTCGTCGCCGCTGCAGAGGCTTCCGCCCGCGCCATCAACCTGCCGGTCCAGATCGAAGGATACGCCCCGCCCTACGATCCGCGCCTCAACGTCATCCGCGTTGCGCCCGACCCAGGCGTCATCGAGGTCAACATTCATCCCTCGTCGAACTGGGACGAGGCGGTGGCCACCACCAACGCCGTGTACGAGGAAGCGCGCCAGTCGCGCCTCGGCGCCGACAAGTTCATGATCGACGGCAAGCACACCGGCACCGGCGGCGGCAACCACGTCGTCGTCGGCGGCGCGACGCCCTCGGACTCGCCCTTCCTCCGCCGCCCCGATCTGCTGAAGAGCCTCGTGCTGCACTGGCAGCATCACCCCGCCCTCTCCTATCTCTTCTCCGGCCTCTTCATCGGCCCCACCTCGCAGGCGCCGCGCTTCGACGAAGCCCGCCACGACTCCCTCTACGAACTCGAAATCGCGATGCAGCAGGTACCGCTGCCCGGACAGGGCAAAGCGCCGCTGCCGTGGCTCGTCGATCGCCTCTTCCGCAATCTGCTCGTGGATGTCACCGGCAACACCCACCGCTCGGAAATCTGCATCGATAAGCTCTACTCCCCCGACGGGCCCACCGGCCGGCTCGGCCTCGTCGAATTCCGCGGCTTCGAGATGCCGCCCGATCCGCGCATGAACCTTGCGCAGCAACTCCTCGTCCGAGCCCTCATCGCCCGCTTCTGGAAAGCCCCCATCGCAGGCAGCTTCATCCGAACGACATTGCACGACCGGTTCATGCTGCCGCACTATGTCTGGGCCGACTTCCTCGATTTGCTTGGCGACCTGCGCCAGCACGGTTTCGATCTCGACCCCGAATGGTTCGCCGCCCAGCTCGAGTTCCGCTTCCCGTTCTGCGGCGAGGTCGAATACGAAGGCATGAAGCTCACCCTCAACCAGGCGCTCGAGCCGTGGAACGTCATGGGCGAGCAAGGCGCCATAGGCGGCACCGTCCGCTTCGTGGATTCCTCGGTTGAACGCCTGCAAGTGAAACTCGAAGGCCTCAACCCAGAACGTTACCTCGTCACCGCAAACCGCCGCCGTGTCCCGCTCAAGACCACCGACACGGCCGGCACCGCCGTCGCCGGCGTGCGCTTCAAAGCCTGGCAGCCGGCCTCGGGCATGCACCCCGCTCTGCCCGCCAACGCACCGCTGACCTTCGACATCTACGACACGTGGTCGGCGCGCTCGATCGGCGGCTGCATTTACCACACCGCTCACCCCGGCGGCCGCAACTACGAGACCTTCCCGGTCAATGGTAACGAAGCCGAAGCCCGCCGCCTCGCCCGCTTCATCCCCGAAGGACACACCGCCGGTGGCTACGCACCGCCGCCCGAAGAGCCCGCCGGTGAATTCCCCCTGACCCTAGACCTGCGGCGTCCTCCGCAACACTGAGGGCCAAATCCTTGACCAATCGGTCGAAAACCCCTTGCGCTGTCGCGCCCATCAAGTAGCGCTATTTGCCGATGGATAAGCGGAATCAGCGTCAGCCCGCCCCTGGCAAAGGCCCCGGCCTGGCCGCCGGTTACCGGCTGATTCCCGGTGTCCCGGACGAAATGATCGATCCGGCGGGCAACATCCGCTCCGGCTGGTCGCAGCTTCTTGCCGGCTTCGACGAACTCGGACCCGATGGCCTCGCCGCCCGCTTCGAACGCGCCGACCAATATCTGCGCGACGCCGGCGTCTTCTATCGCAAGTACGATGGCGCCGAGGGCAAGGAGCGCGCCTGGCCTCTCGCCCACGTCCCCCTAATCATTGATGAAAGCGACTGGCTGCTGATCACCCGCGGCCTCGAACAGCGCGCCGAATTGCTCGAGCACCTGCTGGGCGACATCTACGGCGCCAACACTCTCGTCTCGCGTGGCCTTTTGCCGCCCGAGCTGGTCGCCCGCAATCCCCAATTCCTCCGCCCCGTCGTCGGCGTCAAACCTACCAGTGGTTACTTCCTACACTTCTGCGCCTTCGAACTCGGCCGCGGCCCCGATGGCAATTGGTGGGTCCTCGGAGACCGCACCGAGGCGCCCTCCGGAGCCGGCTTCGCGCTCGAGAACCGCGTCGCGACCACCCGTGCCCTCTCCGACATCTACGCGCA
>JBEBHC010000357.1:0-1487 GCA_040081185.1 Devosia sp.
CGCGTCCAGGATGACGGAACGGCCTAACCCAGCGTGATTGCGACGAAGGCGATGAAGCCAATGATCACAGCTACGGCGATGCCTACCGCTATGGCCGGCCAACGGTCGGCGCCCTGCATCTCCGGCTTTTGCGTCGGGACTTGTGCGCCGGTGGCGAGGATCTGTTGGTACTGGTTTTCTTGCGAGGCGTAGACACGGTTGGCGCCGACGAAGCCGATGCCGGCGAATGCGCCGACGGCGGGCAGGAGGATGGTGAAGAAGTTCTCCAAGCCAGCGGCGCCCGCGAGCGCGAACGTGAAGACGAGGCCGCCGATCGCGCCGATGATGAGGCCGCGCAGGCCGATGGCCATTTGGCCGGCGCCGCGACGCTTCGACCAGACGTAGAGAAAGAGATCGCGTTGGCGCTCGTTCACTTGAGGCCGGCTTTTTGCGCGTAGTGATACGACGCCGCTGCGAGCGGGCGGATGCGTTGGGTCATTTGCGCGGCGTGGGCGCTTGCGGCAGTGCCGTCACGCACGCGGCCGGCGATGCCTTGCAGAATGCAAGCGAGGCGGAAGGCGTTGTAGGAGAAATACCAATCGAGTTCGGCGATCCCGTCGCGGCCGGTTTGGTCGCAATAGAGTTTGACGGTTTCTTCGAGCGTTGGAATGCCGAGCGGGGTGAGATCGACGCCGCCGAGGCCCGAGCGGCCGTCGTGCGGCATGACCCAGTTCATCAGGTAGTAGGTGAAATCGCCGAGTGGATCGCCGAGCGTTGAAAGCTCCCAATCCAACACCGCGATGACGCGCGGTTCGCTCTCGTGCAGCACCATGTTGTCGAGGCGATAATCGCCGTGGACGATTGAGGTGCGCTCGCCGGCGGGAATGGTCTGCGGCAGCCATTCGATGAGACGGTTCATCTCGTCGATGTTTTCGGTTTCGCTCAGTTTGTATTGCTTCGACCAGCGATCGATCTGGCGGCCGAAATAATTGCCCGGCTTGCCGTAATCACCGAGGCCGATGGCGACATGATCGGTGCTGTGGAGCTTGGCGAGCGTCGCGATTTTGTTTTCGTAGGTGGTGCGGCGATCTTCCTTGCTCATCTCCGGCAGCGCGCCGTTCCAGAGGATACGGCCTTCGACCATTTCCATGACGTAGAACATCGCGCCGAGGACGCTGTCGTCGGTGCAGAGCGCGTATTGCTTGGCGACTGGGAAGCCGGTTGGGTAGAGCGCGGACATGACGCGGAATTCGCGGTCCACAGCGTGTGCTGACGGCAGAAGTTTGCCGCCTGGCTTTTTGCGCAGGACGTATTTGCGCGTTGGCGTGACGAGTTGGTAGGTCGGGTTGGATTGGCCGCCTTTGAACTGGTTGATGGTCAGCGGGCCGGCATAGCCTTCGACGTTGGCGCGCATCCATGCGTCGAGCGCGACGTCATCGAGTTTGTGGCGCTCTTCGACGGGCTTGGTGCCTTTGAAGTCTGCGTGCGGGTCGGCGGCTGGTTCAGTC
>JBEBHC010000358.1:0-1478 GCA_040081185.1 Devosia sp.
GCGGCGACGTCGTTGGCGTTCCACCAATCACGCAGCACGCCTTGAGCGTCTGACTTAGCGCCTTGGTCGTCGAAGCCGTGGCCCATTTCGTGACCGATGACGCCACCGATGGCGCCGTAGTTGACGGCCGGATCAGCGTTCGGGTCGAAGAACGGCGGCTGCAGGATCGCGGCCGGGAAGACGACTTCGTTGAACGTCGGATTGTAATACGCGTTCACCGTTTGCGGCGTCATGAACCACTCGTCCTTGTCGGTCGGGCGGGCGAGACGTGCGAGGTCGAAGTTCCAGTCGAAGATGCCTTGGCGCTTGGCGTTGCCAAACGCGTCGTTAGCGCGGACTTCAAGACCCGAGTAATCGCGCCAGCGATCGGGGTAGCCGATCTTCGGACGGAAGGTGGCGAGCTTTTCGCGGGCGGCGACTTTCGTTTCCGCCGACATCCAGCCGAGTTGATCGATGCGCTGGCCGTATGCCGTGCGCAGATTTTCGACCAGCTGACGCATTTGCTCTTTGGCTTCCGGCGGGAAGTGGCGTTGCACGTAGATCGAGCCGATCGCCTCGCCGAGTGCGCCGTTCACCGCTTGCACTGCACGCTTCCAACGCTCGCGTTGCTGCGGCTGACCCGAAAGCGTCGTGCCGTAGAAGGCGAACACTTCCGCGTCGATGTTCGCCGGCAGGATCGGCGCGTTGTTCCGCACCAAGTGGTAGGTGAGGTAGGATTTCCATGTCGAAACCGGCGTCTGAATGAATAGGTTCGCGAGCGGACCCATTGCAGAAAGCTCGGAAACGACAACTTCTTGCACGTTGCCGAGGCCGGCGGCTTCAAACGAAGCGTCCCATGGGAAGCGCGGCGCAAGGGCGCGGATTTCCGCACGCGTTTTCAGATTGTAGGTGCGCTCGCGATCGCGGCGATCGGCGATCGGCCAATGGCGTTCGGCAATTTGCGTTTCCAGCGCAACGATGCGGCGCGCTTGCGCAGCGGCGTTGCTTTGGCCCGCGAGGGTCATCAGGCGCGTGATGTGCGCTTCGTACTCGCGGCGGATATTCGGGAACTCGCCGTCGGTGCGGCGATAGTATTCACGCTCCGGCAGGCCGAGACCGGCATGCGTCATTTGGCAAATGTAGCGGTTTGGATTGCGGTCATCCAAGCCGACAAAAACCGCGATCGGCGAGTTCACCGCGATGCCTGGTGTCGCGATGAAGCGGATCGTTTGCTCGTGATTGCTCAGCGCTTGGATCTGCGCGAGCTCTTCTTGCAAGGGCGTGAGGCCAGCGGCGTTGATCGCGTCTTGGTTCAGGAACGAGTTGTAGTAGTCGGCGATCTTCTGCTGGTTCGAGCCAGGTGCGCCGCCGGCGAGTGCAACTTCTTCGATGATGACGCGCGCGTCGTTGTCAGCTTTCTCGCGCAGGATATCGAACGTGCCCCAACGGGTGCGGTCTGCAGGGATCTGCGTGTTCGCGAGCCAGGTGCCGTTGGCGTA
>JBEBHC010000359.1:0-1477 GCA_040081185.1 Devosia sp.
CGGTTCAGCCGGTTGGCAGCCGCGCGCACCTTTGCTACACCGCGCCCGCCTCCCGAGGAGCGTTGCGACGGCAGCATTGCCGCCAGGCTCGGGTGCGCTTTCCAATTGGAAAACGACGCTCGCGATCTCTCGAAGGAGGGCGCGCGATGAGCGCTAAAGATTACGTCGTGAAAGACATCAGCCTCGCGGATTACGGCCGCAAGGAAATTAATATCGCCGAAACTGAAATGCCGGGTCTCATGGCCGTGCGCGCTGAGTACGGCCCTAAGCAGCCTCTGAAGGGCGCGCGTATCGCCGGCTCGCTGCACATGACCATTCAAACGGCCGTGCTGATCGAGACGCTGCAAGCGCTCGGCGCCGACGTGCGCTGGGCTTCGTGCAACATCTTCTCGACCCAAGACCACGCTGCCGCCGCGATCGCCGCGAAGGGCACGCCGGTGTTCGCGGTGAAAGGTGAGAGTCTCGAAGAATACTGGGACTACACCCACCGCATCTTCCAATGGCCGAACGGCGAATACGCCAACATGATCCTCGACGACGGCGGCGACGCGACGCTTCTTTGCGTCCTCGGCCCGAAGGCTGAGAAGGACGCCGGCGTCATCGCCGATCATTCGAACGAAGAAGAGCAAGCGCTTTTCGGCATGATCCGCAAATATCTGAAGGAAAAGCCGGGCTTTTACGAAGCTATCCGCGCTTCGGTGAAAGGCGTTTCAGAAGAAACCACCACCGGCGTCCACCGCCTCTACGAGATGGCCAAGCGCGGCGATCTCCCGTTCCCGGCCATAAACGTCAATGACAGCGTCACTAAGTCGAAGTTCGACAACCTCTACGGCTGCCGTGAATCACTTGTCGACGCGATCCGCCGCGGCACCGACGTGATGCTCTCCGGCAAAGTCGCTGTTGTCGCCGGTTACGGCGATGTCGGCAAAGGCTCGGCCGCTTCGCTCCGCCAAGGCGGCGCGCGCGTGATGGTTACGGAAGTCGATCCGATCTGTGCGCTGCAAGCGGCGATGGAAGGCTATCAGGTCGTCACGATGGAAGAGGCGGCGCCCACCGCCGACATCTTCGTCACCGCCACCGGCAACAAGGACGTTCTCACCGTCGACCATATGCGCGCGATGAAGAACAACGCCATCGTCGCGAACATCGGTCACTTCGACAGCGAAATCCAAATCGCCGGCCTGAAGAATTTCAAGTGGGACGAGATCAAGCCGCAAGTCCACCACGTGGAATTCCCGGACGGCAAGAAGATCATCGTCCTCTCCGAAGGGCGCCTCGTGAACCTCGGCAACGCCACGGGTCACCCGAGCTTCGTGATGTCGGCCTCGTTCACCAACCAAACGCTCGCGCAAATCGAGCTTTGGACGAACGGTAAATCGTACAAGAACGAAGTTTACACGCTGCCGAAGCATCTCGACGAAAAGGTTGCGACGCTTCACCTCGAAAAGCTCGGCGTGAAGCTGACCAAGCTTAGCAA
>JBEBHC010000360.1:0-1477 GCA_040081185.1 Devosia sp.
CGTGTCGGCGGCGAACCTGGCAAAGCGAAAGGAATATCGCTTCGCTTTCATTATTCCCGACAGCAAGAGCAAATTTGTCGAGACGATCCTTGCAGCTTTGAATGAAGTGAAACAGGTTCCTGGTCCCGATCGAATTTCGGTCGACACAATCCTTGCCCCGGCGGATGACGCAAATGCCACTGCGCGCATTCTGGCCGGACTGGATGTGCAGCGATTCGATGGCGTCGCAATCATGAGTCCAGAAACACCGCAAGTGCGTGACGCCGTGATACGGCTCAAGCAAGCTGGACTGGCGGTGGTCGCATTGGTTTCAGATCTACCCAGTTCCAGGCGTGACCACTTTGTGGGGGTTGACAACAAGGCGGCCGGACGAACGGCCGGCGCACTCATGGGCCGGTTTCTTTGCGGAAAACCGGGAAAAGTCCTGGTTATCTCGGGCTCTCTCTTATCCCGGGACAGCATCGAGCGGCGATTTGGATTTGACAGTATTCTTGCGGAGCGCTTCCCATCTTTGGTGGTTCTGCCAACCGTTGAGTCCCGCAATGACAACTATCGTCTGATATCCATCGTCAAACAGGTCATGAGTGCCCACCGCGATATCATCGGTATCTACGCCCTTGGCAGCGGCAACTCTGCAATTCTGGATGCATTGCGGGCAACAGGCAGGATTCGAAGCTGTACCCTAATTATGCACGAGTTGACGGAAATAACGCGCGTGGCTTTGGAGGCCGACGAAATAGATGTCGTGATCATGCAGAATGTCGGTCATCTTGTACGCAGTTCGATCCGCGTACTGCGTGCATATTCGGACAACACGCCAATAGTAGACTCACAGGAAAAGATTCGGATCGAAATTGTCATGAAAGAGAACCTTGTCGAGTTGTGAAGGCCGGTTTCGAAAATTTTGCCAGAGGCCGCTGTTTCCGCCGATCTCCACTTAGATGCTATAGGACTTAGGGCGGGCGCTGAACCGCCCCACGAAGGGAAGAAATTTGGGTACACGCTCTGCTCTCGCCGACCAAGTCCTCATTCTCTGACGGCCGCGCGGCAATTTTTAACTATTTGATTTAAAAGAGATAAATATCCAGAATTGGCACGACGTTTGCCGTTTATCGACGAGTAACGTCTTTAGGCGGGGTGGGCTCTTTTTGGCTACGGCGGCCAAACCAGCGCGAGACATCAATACCGAATTCCCGCAAAACCGCGATGAGTAAGGCGGTGGCCAGGGCCTCGTCGATGTTACCGATGAGGGGCAAGTTGTCGGGTAAGATTTCAAAAAAGCCCGCTCCGGGATTTATCAGATAGAGAACCGCTACAACCCCTAAGCACCCCATGAGTAGTTTTCTTCCCATAGCGTAAGCGTAGCACAGCCTCCAGTTTCCGACTTGCGGAGAAAAACCCCACAATCTGCCTAAAACCCTCGGCACATCCGTTGCACAATTGAAAAAGAGATTTCAATCAGGAGTAAGAATATGGC
>JBEBHC010000361.1:0-1463 GCA_040081185.1 Devosia sp.
ATACCCCAGATCGTCTTCGTGCAAAGCTCGCCGAGGTAGAAGCGCAGGTTCGGCAGTTTCAAATCGCGACGCCAGCACGCGATGAAGTTCTTCAAGTTCGCCGCGTAGGCCGGTTTGAACGCTTTGTCGAACATGTCGTTCTCCCCCTGATGCCACACGAAGCCCTCGATGCGATACGCGATCTTCTTTCGATCCAGCTCGGCCAGTGACGCACGCACATGCTCAAGCGCCAGCGGGTAAAGCTTGAAGCCGTCCGGCATGTCCGGATTCCAGTCCTTGCCCAGCGTCGTGCCACCCGAGGCCACTTTGATGACCGCGATGGGTGCTTCGATGCTCTGCGACACCTTTTTGGCAAAGCTCAGCTCCGGCCCAAAGTAATCACGCGTCGGCTGCATCGAAATCCAGCCCTGCGAAGTCTCCATGTTCTCACGCCCGAGCTTGTAGGAGAACAAAACGTCCTTCTGCGGCTGATCCAGCCCCGCAAACGGCGGAAAGCGATGAATCTCCTTCACCCTCGAATGCGTGCCAACCATGTTCGATTGGCCCGCGAAGATGAAAACGCGCAGCGTCTGGGTGTCGGTATCGGCGCTGTGAGCTGTGGCAGCGAGGAAGATTGTGGCAAGGAGAAGTTTCACGCCCCGGAGCTTGGCACAGAATGCCTCACTGTCTTGAGCCAGATGGGTGCTGGCAGAGTCAAAAGCCGCACAAGCACCCAGCGCCCTGGAAAAACATTCCGCTGGTTGTTGGCGTGGCGCATGGGGTCACATCTGTGCCGCACGACGCGGGCGGTGCGGATGCGGGTGCGCAAACCGTAATCACAGGCGTTGCAGGAGCAGCTTCGCTGAACAACGGCATCAAAGTCGCAGACGGAATCCGATCCGATTCAAGCCAGCAGTTATAGCCAAAAGCACGATGCCACAGGTAGCGGAACGTGCCACAGCACTGGCGAGATTCGTCTGCCCGAGTGCGTGATACCATTTATCCAGACGGATGACCTCGAGTGCAAAGGGCAGTGCTTCGGATAGAAAGTAGGCGAGCAACACATTCTGCCCTGCGATGGATAGTGGTATGGCTATGGCGGCAACCCGCCGCACATCGGTGAGGAGATAGAGCATTAGCCAGAGAGTAGCCGTCACTGCGCAAGCCCAGAGGCAATAGCTGGGTGTCGCTGCGTTTTTGTTGATACCGTAGGCACCCTGCAAGAGCAGCGCTCCGGCGGAGGTGGCTATGATGAAGAGTAGAGTGAACCGAACACGCACCACGACGTTGCCCATTTCAGGAGACTTGAGGATAGAGGCAAGTAGCACACCGCCGACGGTGATGGATCCTTGGGCACCGAGAGTGTCGCCGATGCCGACGATCTTCGTCAGCCAGCAGTCATCGAAGGCACCAGCATGACCTGCGGCAAACAGACCCAGCAGTATCACCATGCTCCCGAGAAGGGCGGTGCGGTGGCCTTTGAA
>JBEBHC010000362.1:0-1461 GCA_040081185.1 Devosia sp.
GCTCGACGAAATCTCTGAGATGGATCTGCGGCTGCAATCGAAGCTGCTCCGGGCGCTGCAAGAGCGCGTTATCGATCGCGTTGGCGGCTCGAAGCCTGTGGCGGTGAACATTCGTGTGCTCGCGACTTCAAACCGCGATCTTACCGCCATGGTGCGTGCCGGCGAATTCCGCGAAGATTTGCTCTATCGCCTGAACGTCGTGAATCTGCGAATCCCGCCGCTACGCGAGCGCCGCCAAGATATGGCGGCGTTGGCGCAGTTCTTCATCGACAAGTATGCGCGCTCGAACGGCCGCCCTGCCCGTAAGCTTTCGCGTGAAGGCCTGGCGCAAGTGATGGAGCATCGCTGGCCCGGCAACGTGCGCGAGCTTGAAAATGCCATGCACCGCGCGGTGCTGCTCGCGAACGGCGAGGAAGTCGGTGCGGACGCGATCCGCGCGCCGGATGGTGCGCCGGTTGGGCATCGTGACGCCACGGGCGATGCGATCGAAGCAGCGCAAGTTGCTGCGCGCAATCTCGTCGGTCGCACCGTCGCTGAAGTTGAACAGGATCTCATCCTGGAAACGTTGACGCACTGCCTCGGAAACCGCACGCATGCGGCGCACATTCTCGGCATCTCGATCCGCACGCTGCGCAACAAGCTGAAGCAATATTCGGACGAAGGCGTGCGCATCTTGCCACCGCCTACTGGCCAGGCGGCTTAAGCTAAACCATGACCGACGCAGCGCAGCCGCAGGGCAGTGATCTTTCGCTTGGCGTGCTGCGTGGCTTTGTCATGCGCGGCGAGATCGCCCTCGCCGTCGGCGTTCTTGGCATTCTGGCGATCATGCTGGTGCCGCTGCCGGCGGTGCTGCTCGATTTCCTGCTGGCGATCTCGATCATCCTCTCGATCCTGGTGCTGATGACAGCGCTGATGATCAAGAAGCCGCTCGAATTCACAGCGTTCCCGTCCGTGTTGCTGTTGGCGACGTTGTTCAGACTCGCGCTCAACATCGCATCGACGCGCCTTATCCTTTCAAACGGGCAATCCGGCGAGCATGCGGCCGGCGAAGTCATCGCCGCATTCGCGCAGTTCGTGATGGGCGGCGAGTTCGTCATCGGCGTGATCGTGTTCGCGATCCTGGTGATCGTGAACTTCGTCGTTATTACCCGAGGCTCGACACGTATCGCTGAAGTTGCGGCACGATTCACATTGGACGCGATGCCGGGCAAGCAGATGGCGGTCGACGCCGATCTCTCGTCTGGTTTGATCAACGAACAACAGGCGCGCGAACGCCGCAAAGCGCTGGAGGACGAAAGCTCGTTCTTCGGGGCCATGGACGGTGCGTCCAAGTTCGTGCGCGGCGATGCGATCGCCGGCCTCTTGATCGTGTTCATCAATATTATCGGCGGCATCATCATCGGCACCATGTCTCACGGCATGGACTTCGCCGAAGCCGGCAAGACCTACACGCTGCTGACC
>JBEBHC010000363.1:0-1450 GCA_040081185.1 Devosia sp.
AGAACGTATGCTGTAGTTTGTTTCCTGCTGACGCAGTTTGCCCGAATGGGAACTATATTTTTTGGTATGGCATTGAGTTTACAGGCACTCACGGGTTTCTCTATGCAAAGCATAATGATTGTGATGGGGCTTTGTATAATCATCTATACTGTGTTAGGCGGAATGGAGGCTGTGATATGGACAGAAGTGGTGCAGGGTGTTATTAAAACATTAGGTGCCTTGCTGATCTTGTATTTAGTTATCCGGCAGATTCCGGGTGGCATGAGTAAGGTAATTGAAATAGCCAAAGCGGATAATAAATTCAGCTTAGGCAGCGCTGCTTTTGATCTGACACAACCTACTTTTTGGGTGGTTTTGCTGTATGGTTTTTTTATCAATCTCAATAATTTCGGGATGGATCAAAATTACATCCAGCGATATCATACTGCCACCTCTGCTAAGCAAGCCGCTAAGTCTGTCTGGCTTTGTGTGTGGATGTATGTACCGGTATCTTTATTATTTGTTGTGATCGGCACTTCCTTGTATTCATTCTATCAACTTCAGCCGGAGTTGATTGATCCTGTAAGACTTAAGTTAGCAGCAGAGAAATTGGGTGCAACGGCTTCTGTGCCACAAATTCAGGAGTTGGCAGCCTCTTTCAAACCGGCCGATTATGCGGATAAAGTATTGCCTTTTTTTATGGTTACCAAAGTTCCTACCGGCTTGCTTGGTTTGCTGGTGGCAGCCATCCTTTCTGCCGCCATGAGTACGATCAGCAGTAATATGAATGCCAGTGCTACTGTTTTTACAATGGATATTTACCGCAAATATTTCAAACCCGCTGCTACTGATAAGCAACAGCTTTTTTCATTACACATGGCCACCATTGTGGTCGGCTTAATTGGATTGGGGGCAGGTATTGCCATGATAGGGGCCAAGAGTTTATTGGATACCTGGTGGAAACTTTCAGGCATTTTTGCAGGGGGCATGCTTGGGTTGTTCTTGCTGGGACTAATAAGCAGGCAAACCAGAAATGGTGCTGCTATTACGGCTACTATTGTAGGAGTGCTGGTTATTCTTTGGATGACGTTTAGTGACCAGATCAGTGCAGAGTACAGTTTTTTGAAAAGTATACTCCATAGTAACCTCATCATTGTGGCCGGAACAATGACCATATTTCTGGTGGGGATATTGTTGACCCGTTTTAGGTCTGCTGCAGTTAAAGAAATTGAATAGCCATTATGCAACAAATAATAATTTAAGTAGATACAATGAAGTTATATAGATCAACAACCGGAATTATCATTCAGGAAAAAGAACAGTGTTACTTATCGGGTCTCACTGACTGGGATGCATTAATTAATCAGGATAATCTGTATTCATTTTTGCAAAAACATATTCAGCAACTCGAAATTGCCGGTGATGGTGATTGGCTGCTGCAACAACCCTTACTTGTCCCCATAGGTACACA
>JBEBHC010000365.1:0-1433 GCA_040081185.1 Devosia sp.
CGCAGCCTTGTTATATGCGCCGCGCACTTTTAGCGCGGGCGTGCCGGCTTGCTCGTACCAGCGCATGAAGGTGTCGAGCTTTTGGCCTGACGCTTCTTCGAAGCAACCGATGAAATCTTCAACCGTCGAGGCAGTGCCGTCGCGGCGCTCGAAATAGAGCTGCATGCCGCGATTGAAGGCGTCTTCGCCAATGATCCGCTTCAGCATGCGAATGACTTCGCCGCCTTTTTCATAGACAGTCGCGGTGTAGAAGTTGTCGATCTTCTGGTAGGTCGAGGGCCGCACCGAGTGCGCGAGCGGGCCTGCATCTTCGCCGAATTGGCGTGCGCGAAGGCGCTTCACGTCTTTGATGCGTTGAACGGGGCGCGAGCGCTGGTCGGCGCTGAACTCTTGTTCGCGGTAGACGGTGAGGCCTTCCTTCAAGCAGAGCTGGAACCAGTCGCGGCAGGTGATGCGGTTGCCGGTCCAGTTGTGGAAGTATTCGTGGCCGACGACGGCCTCGATGGCTTCGAAGTCTGCATCCGTCGCGGTGTCGGCGTCCGCTAGGATCAGCGACGAGTTGAAGATGTTGAGACCCTTGTTTTCCATCGCGCCGAAATTGAAGTCACGGACTGCGACAATGTTGAAGACATCGAGATCGTACTCGCGCTTGAACGTGTCTTCGTCCCACTTCATCGAGCGCTTCAGTGCATCCATGGCGTAGCCCGCGCGCGGCGCATCGCCCGGATCGACATAGATGCCGAGCGCGACTTTGCGGCCGCTTTGCGTCACAAACTCATCGTGGATGGACTCGTATTTGCCGGCGCAGAGCGCGAAGAGGTAGGCAGGCTTAGGATGCGGATCGACCCAGACGGCGAAGTGCTTGCCGTCCGGAAGATCGCCGCTCTCTGTGAGGTTGCCGTTTGAGAGCAACGTCGGGTAGGCGGCTTTGTCGGCTTCGATGCGAACCGCGAAACGCGCCATCACGTCCGGGCGATCGAGATAATACGTGATCGTCCGAAAGCCCTCCGCTTCGCACTGGGTGCAGAAGCGGCCGCCGGACATGTAGAGGCCTTCGAGGTGGGTGTTCGTTGCTGGCGAGATGCGCGTGACGATATCGAGCAAGAACGACGCTGGCGGATTATGGATCACCAAGCGGCCGGGCTCGACGCTGTATTGATCTTCGCTGAGCGTTTCGCCGTCGATGGCGATACTCTGCAATGCGAGCCGTTCGCCGTTGAGAACGAGAGGGGCCGCGCCGGTGCTGCTTCGGCGCACGTGGCTGCGCGCGGCAACGATTGTCGCTTCTGGTTCCAGCGAGAAGACCAGCGCGATTTCGTCGATCAGATAGTCGGGCGGTTGGTAATCCGACAGACGGACAGTGACGTTTTCAGCGTCGCGCATTCAGGCCTCCAGGAGAGACCTGACATGAGCCGCGCAGACCTGAAAATCAA